>NZ_MKJY01000566.1 GCF_001942465.1 Actinomadura sp. CNU-125 | reverse complement strand
CTCGCGGAGGTCGCGGCGGCGCTGCGGACCACACCGTCGTCGGCCTCGACATGGGCTGCGCGCTCGCCGCCGCCGTCGAGGCCGCGTGCCGGGCTGCCGCGAACTCGTCCAGGTCGACCCCGGCTACCTGGCCGCCGCCCGCGAGACGCCGCCGCCCGACGCGACGCCCCGCGCGGACGGCTCGCACCTGCAGCGGCTGTGGCAGTTCGTCCGCGACGCGCACCTGTTCCCGCCCGGCGCGCCGCGCTCGTCCGTCCCTGGACGGGCGGAACCGCCGACGCCCGCCGCGCTCGACCGGACGGTCGTCGCGTTCGCCGAGCACCCCGAGAGCTTCGCGGCCCTGTGGCAGACGTGGTGCCGCGCGTCCGAGGACCCGTTCGCCGGGGCGATGCCCCCCACCACGACGATCGACCCCGGCACGACCGGCCCGTCCCCGGTCGCCGCATGGCTCGGCCGGACGTCGCGCGCCCACGGACGTCCGGCGGCACCCGCCGTCCCGGCGGACCCGCCCGCGTCGCGGCGCGCGCTGCCGCTCGCGGACGCACCGTCCGGTGCGCCGACGCGGGCTACGCGGGTGCGGCGCGAGTTCGTCACGACGTCCGCCGGGCGGATCCACCTGCGCACGGCCGGGGACCCGGCGGCGCCGCCGCTGATCGCGCTGCACTCGGCGCCCGGGTCGGCGGGGTTGCTCGAACCGCTGATGCGCGGCCTGTCGGGCGACTTCCAGGTGATCGCGCCCGACTACCCGGGCAACGGGGAATCGGACAAGCCGTGGCGCGACCCGATCGACATCGGACGCCTCGCCGACGTGATCGCCGAGATCGCCGAGCGGCGCGCCGCCGGGCCCGTGCACCTGTGGGGCACCCACACCGGGGCCGTCATCGCGCTCGAAACGGCCGTCCGCCGCCCCGACCTGGTGCGGCGGGCCGTCCTGGAGGCGCCGCCGCTGCTGCCGCCCGAGCTCACCGCCGACATCCTGGAGCACTACCTGCCGCCGCTGCGCGCCGACCGGTTCGGCTCCCACCTCGTCCGGGCGTGGGGGATGCGGCGCGACATGTTCCTGTTCTGGCCGTGGTACCGCGACCGCGTCGCCGCGTCCCGCCCGCTGCGCGTCCCGCGCGCCCGCGAACTGCACGACTGGACGGTCGGGCTGCTGCAGAGCGGCCCCACGTACCACCTCAGCTACGCCGCCGCCTTCCGCTACCCCACGCGCGAACGGCTGCCGGAACTCGCCGTCCCCGCGCTGATCTGCGCCGGGCCCGACGACATGCTCGCCGACAACCTCCCGGCGCTGCGCGCGGCCGCACCGGCCGGCGTCCGCATCGAGTCCACCCCCGCGACCTGCTGGTACCCCGACCAGGACCCCGCCGCGGTCAACGCGACCGTCCGGCGCTACATCGAGTTCCTCGCCGCCCGCTGAGGACGCGCGAGCACTGTCCGAGGAGACGCCATGGCACTGACACTCCGCCGCCGGTCGCTGGCCGCGCTGGCCGCGGCCATCGCCGCCGCCACGCCGGCGAGCGCGTGCACCGGCGGGACCAAGGAGGGCGAGGTGAAGATCGGCTTCATCACCGCGCTCACCGGGCCGGTCGCCTTCGCCGGGCGGACCTTCGCCAACGGCATCGAGCTCGCGGTCGACCAGGCCAACCGCGAGGGGTACCTGGGCGGCGGCCGCAAGATCAAGCTGGTGAAGAAGGAGGGCGCGGAGAAGCCGTCGCAGGCCGTCGACCAGGCGCGGCAGCTCGCCGTCGACCAGAGCGTCGTCGGCGCCCTCTGCTGCATCCTGTCGCCGGTGGCCGGCGCGGTGAAGGTCATCACGACCGACGCGAAGCTGCCGCTGAACATCTACGGCGCCACCGACCTCGGCCTCCAGGACCCGCCGTACGTCGTCCGGACGACCACCCTGCCGCAGGTCGCCAACAAGCACCTCGCGCGGTCCGTGGCGGCGGACGCCAAGCCCGCGTCGGTCGCCTACGTGGTCACCCAGGACAACTCCGGGTGGGTCTCGCAGTACGAGTCCTTCAAGGAGGGCTTCGCCGGGACGGGCGTCCGCGACCTCGGGACGGTCAACACGCTCGCCGCGCAGACCGACTTCAGCGGCGCCGCGGGCGAACTCATGGCGAAGAACCCCGAGGCCATCGTCATCTCGACGCTCCAGCAGTCGACGATCTCGCTGGTCAAGGCGCTGCGCGCGCGGGGCTACCAGGGGTTGCTCATCACCACCGAGGTGGTCGGCAGCCCCGGCGCGTTCAAGGCCGCGGGCGCCACGCTCGCGGGCGTCCCGTTCCCCGTGTACTTCTTCGCGGGCAAAGCCGGGCCCACCGGACAGGAGTTCGCGCGCAGCTACAAGGCCGAGTACGGGACGGACCCCGACGCCTACGCCGCGCAGGGCTACATGGCCGCGTACATGATGGCCACCGCCGTCAAGAACGCGGGCGCGGACCCCACCCGCGAGAGCGTCACGAAGGCGCTCTCGGACATCGAACGGCTCGACGACACGATCTACGGCACCGTCCGGTTCCGGGACGGCCAGCTGTACGCGCCCGACAGCATCGTCCACATCGCCTGGACGAAGGACGGGCGGCAGCGCGAATGGGCACCCGCGGGCGCGGGCGCCGCGTGACGGGCAGGTGAAGTGATGCTGTTCCTCCAGCAACTCGTCAACGGGATCTCGCTCGGCGCCGTGTACGCGCTGTTCGCGGTCGGCTTCGGCGTGGTGTTCTCCACGATGCGGATCCTCAACCTGGCCCAGGGCGTCTACGCCACCTGGGGCGCGCTGTTCGCCTACTGGACGATCACCGAGGCGGGGCTGCCGTTCGCGGTGGCCGTCCTCGCGGGCGCGGCGGCCGGTGCGGTCACCGCCGTCGCGGTCGACCAGATCGCCTTCCAGCCGCTGCGCTCGCGCGGCGGCGGCGAGCAGCTCCTCGGCACCATCATCACCAGCGTCGCGCTGTGGATCTCGCTGCGGGAGGCGGCGAGCCTCGCCACCGGCGCCGCGCCGCTCGGGTTCCCGCCGGGCACGGTCCCGAACGACCTCCTGCAGGTCGGCGGCGTCCGGGTGCTGATGACGCAGCTCCTCGCGATCGTGTGCGCGGTCGCGGTGACCGCCGCGATCCACCTGATCCTGCACCGGACGAGGCTCGGTTCGGCGATCCGCGCCGTCGGGCACGACCGGGGCGCCGCGATGCTCGGCGGGGTCGACCCGCGCGTCGCGATCCTCACCGCGGCGGCGCTGGCCGGTGCCGCCACCGGGCTGGCGGGCGTGTTCTTCGCCGCCGGGCAGACGTTCACGTTCGGCCTCGGCGACGGGCTGCTCCTGCACGGCTTCGCGGCCGTCGTCATCGGCGGCATGGGCGACGTCCGGGGCGCCGCGTTCGGCGGGTTCCTGATCGGCGTCGTCCAGGTGCTGTCGGCGCAGTACATCTCCGCCTCGTTCCAGGACGCCATCACGTTCGGCCTCCTGCTCGCCGTCCTCGTCGCCCGTCCGCGCGGCCTGTTCCGCACCGTCGAGCTAGGGAGAGCATGATGTTGGCGACGCAACTCGCCCTGCTTTTCAGCGCCCTCGAATTCGCGCTCGTCGGCGCGATCCTCGCCCTGAGCACGTACGTGACGCTGTGGGCGGGCCTGCTCAGCTTCGCCTCGGTCAGTTTCGCCGCGACCGGCGCGTTCACCGCGACGTACCTGATGACGGAGGCCGGGTTCGGGCTGTGGGCCGCGCTCGTGGCGGGCGGTCTCGGCGGCGGCGTCCTCGCCGCCGCGGCCGGGCTGCTGCTCATCCGCCTCGACAGCCACTGGCTGGCCCTCGCGACCGTCGCGCTCATCCTCGTCACCAGGGTCATCGTGGTGAACCTCGGCGACCTCACCGGCGGCTCCGAAGGGCAGATCGTCCCCGTCAAGGTGGAGCTGTGGCAGCTCCTGCTGGTGCTCGCGCTCGTCTGCCTGTTCCTCGCCCGGCTCGCCCGGTCCCGGTTCGGGACGGCCGCCGTCGCGACCCGCGAGGACCCGACGGCCGCCGCGACGATGGGCGTCCCGGTCCGCCGCGTCCAGATGGCCGCGTTCGCGATCAGCGGCGTGATCGGCGGGATCGGCGGCGTCCTGCAGGCCGGGCTGCTGCGCTACATCGACCCCGACAGCTTCTACATCGACCTGGCCGTCACCGTCATCGCCTGCGTCGTCCTCGGCGGCGCCTACCACTGGTTCGGTTCCGTCATCGGCGCGATCGTCTTCACCGGCCTGCCGGTGTACGTGAACCAGTTCATCGGCCAGGGACAGTCCATCATCAACGGCGTTCTGCTGCTGGTCATCATGATCTGGGTGCCCGGCGGCCTGATCGACCCGCTGCGCTGGCGGCGGCTGCGGGAGCGGCGGGCCGCCGCGCCCCCGGCCGGGACGGCGCGCGAGGTCGCGGAGGTGCGGTCATGAGCGGCGACGCGCTCGTCATCGACGGGCTGGCCAAGCGGTTCGGCGGGCTGAGCGTCCTCGAATCGGTGGCGCTGACCGTCCCGCGCGACACCATCTTCGGCGTCGCCGGGCCGAACGGGGCGGGCAAGACCACCCTGCTCAACATCATCAGCGGGCTGCTGCCCGCCGACGGCGGCACCATCACCCTGTTCGGCGAACCCTGCCACCACCTGCGCGCCACCGCCCTCGCCCGGCTGGGCGTCGCCCGCACCTTCCAGAACATCCGCCTGCTGCGCGGCCTCACCGTCGCCGAGCAGGTCCTCGCGGGCGGCTACCGGCTCCGGCGCGTCGGCGCCGCCCGCGGCCTGGCCGCCACCCCCCGCGCCCGCGCCGAACTTCGCGACCTGCGGGAACAGGCCCTGGACGTGCTGGACGCCGTCGGCCTGCGCGACCGCGCCGACCGGCTCGCCGAGACGCTGCCCTACGGCGACCAGCGGCGGCTGGAGATCGCGCGGGCGCTCATGTCCAAGCCGCGGCTGCTGCTCCTCGACGAGCCGACCGCCGGGATGAACGCCGCCGACTGGGCCGGGATCGGCGAGCTCGTCGCCGGGCTCCGGCACACCGGCACCGCCGTGGTCGTCGTCGAGCACAACATGCGGCTCATCCAGGAGATCTGCGACCAGGTCGCCGTGCTCGCCTCCGGCGAGGTCATCGCCTGCGACGAACCGGCGCGCTGCCTGCGCCGCCCCGAGGTCCGCAAGGCGTACTTCGGCAAGTGAGCCCGACAGGAAGGGAATCGGCATGCTGACCGTCGAGTCGCTCGAAGTGACCTACGGGTCGATCCGCGCCGTGGCCCGCCTCGACCTCGCCCTCGGCGCGGGACGGGTCGCCGCGCTGCTCGGCGCCAACGGCGCGGGCAAATCGAGCACGATGAAAGCCGTCGGCGGGCTGCTCCGCCCGTCCGGCGGCCGCGTCCTGTTCGACGGCGCCGACATCACCGGGATGCCCGCGCACCGCGTCGCGCGCCGCGGCCTCGCGCTCGTCCCCGAGGGCCGGATGGTCGTCGGGTGCCTCACCGTCCAGGAGAACCTCGACCTGTCCGCGTACGCGCGCGGCCGCCGCCGCAAAGCCCTGGCCGACGACGTGTACGACCTGTTCCCCCGGCTCGCCGAACGCCGCCGGCAGACCGCCGCGCTCATGTCGGGCGGCGAGCAGCAGATGCTCGCCATCGGCCGCGCCCTGATGACCGCCCCGTCCCTGCTGCTGCTGGACGAACCGTCGATGGGCCTGTCCCCGGCGCTCGTCGACACGGTCTTCGGGGCGATCGCCGAGATCCGCGCCGCCGGAATGACGATGCTCCTCGTCGAGCAGAACGCCGCGCTCGCGTTCCCCCTCGCCGATCACGCCTGCCTGATCCAGCGCGGCGCTATCGTGGCCGAGGGCACACCGGACGAACTGGAGAAAGACCCCGCGACGATCGCCCGCCACCTGGGCATCGACGAGGAACCCGCGCAGGACGACGGTGCCCGGAGAGGGGTCGGCACGTGAACTGGCGGAACCTGTACGGCGCCGGGGTGCCCGGCGAGATCGAACCCGACGCGGGAAGCGTCCTGCAGATGTTCCGGATCCGCGCCGGCAGGCGTCCGGACGCGCCGCAGCTGCACTACTTCGGCACCACCCTCGACCGCGCGGCCGTCGACCGGCTCAGCGACGCCCTCGCCGCCGGGCTCGAACGGCGCGGCGTCGGCCCGGCGACCGCGTCGCGATCGCCCTGCAGAACACGCCCGTCTGCGTCCTCGCCGTCCTCGCCGTGTGGAAGCTGCGCGCGACGGTCGTCCCGGTGAACCCGATGTACAAGGAGCGGGAACTCGGCCACCTGCTCGCCGACTCCGGCGCCCGCGTCCTCATCGCGCACCCCGCCGCCGCCCCGACCGTCGCCGCGCTGCCCTCGGGCGCCCTCGACCACGTCCTGTACTCCCGCACCGGCGCGCTCGCCGCCGACGCCGCCGGCCCCTGGCCGGACGAGGACCGCGACGACGTCCAGGCGATCCTCGACGAGGGCGGCGCGCCGCGGAAGGCGACGCTCAACCGGCCCGACGAGCCCGCGCTGCTCAGCTACACCTCCGGCACCACCGGCCCCGCCAAGGGCGCCATCAACACCCACCGCAACCTCGCCTACCAGGTCGCCGCGTGCCGCGCCTGGATCGGGCTCGGCGAAACCGACTCGATCCTCACGATCGCGCCGCTGTTCCACATCACCGGCCTCGCCATGCACCTCGCGCTCGGCCTCGGCGCCGGGCTGCCGCTCGTCCTGACCTGCCGGTTCGAGCCCGCGACGGCCGCCGCGCTCGTCGAGCGCTACCGCCCCACCTTCACCATCGGCTCCATCACCGCGTTCATCGCCCTGCTGGACGAGCCGAGCACCCGCGACCGCGACCTCACCTCCCTGACGAAGGTGCTCAGCGGCGGCGCGCCCGTGCCGTCCGCGACCGTCCGCCGCTTCGCCGACGCCTTCGGCGTCTACGTCCACAACGCCTACGGGCTCACCGAGACGACGTCCGCCGCCGTCGCCGTGCCGCTCGGGACGCCCGCGCCGGTCGACGAGGCGTCCGGGACGCTCGCGATCGGCGTGCCGCTCCCGAGCGTCCGCGTCGAGATCCGCGGCGAGACCGGCGAGCCGCTCCCGCCGGGCGAGGTCGGCGAGCTCGCCATCGCGGGCCCGCAGGTCGCCGCGGGCTACTGGCGGAACCCGGAGCAGACGAACGCGTCCTTCCCCGACCGCACGCTCCTCACCGGCGACGTCGGGTTCATGGACGCCGACGGCTGGGTCTACCTCGTCGACCGGAAGAAGGACATGATCGTCGCCGCCGGGTACAAGATCTGGCCGCGCGAGGTCGAGGACGTCCTGTACGAACACCCCGCCGTGCGCGAGGCCGCGGTCGTCGGCGTCCCCGACCCCTACCGCGGCGAGACCGTCCGCGCCCACGTCAGCCTCCGCCCGGGCGCCGCCGCCACCGGCGACGACCTGCGCGACCACTGCCGCGGCCGCCTGGCCGTCTACAAGGCGCCCGCGCAGGTGGTGATCGAGGACGAGCTGCCGAAGAGCGTGTCCGGCAAGATCCTCCGCCGCGAACTGCGAGGCCATTGACCTTTCTCCACCACCGACCGCTGCCGACCGATCACTGGTAGCACGTCCAGAGGAAGCCGTTCTGGCGTGCCGCCAGGTCGCGTTTCTGGTACTGCCAGCCGCACGCCAGGCTCTTGTCGATGGTCGTCTGGCATGCCCATGTCGTGCCGTTGGCCAGAGCGACCTCGACGTCGGCGCTCATGGGGAAGCGGTGATGGCAGTAGCCGTTCATGTCGCGGATTCCGCCGACGGGCTGCCCCTTGGGGTTGACGCAGCTCGTGCTGTAGGGACCGGACTCCTGGACGGCCCGGTGCCCGGGTGCCCGATGCTGCCAGTTGCAGGCTTCGGCCAGCGAGATCCGCTGAGAGCAGCGGTCCGCGTCGTTCGACTCGTATCCGTACGACTTGCAGTAGGCCGCCAGGTCGAGTCCGCCTATCTCTGAATTCTTCACGAGTTTTCCGATATCGGCCACCTGTGCCATCGCGATGGCGACGGCCACGAAGAACACGGCGGCGGCGACGATCCGGGCCGGCCGTCCGCGCAGCATCGCCATGCGGTCTCGCAGCGGGCGCGTGCAAGCAGGCGGGTGATCCGGTCGAGGAATCCCGTGAGGACGGTCGTGGCGGCGAAGATCACCGTGAACAGGGCCATCGCCAGCAGGAACGCCGCCCAGCTCCGGGCGTCCTGCGGGGGGAGCGTCCGGGGGACGAGGGCTTCACCGACCACGCTGCACAGACCGATGATCACGGCCGCCAGGGCGACGATCGCGGCGGCGTACCGCCTGCTCCGCCGATCCCGCTCGTCCCCGCCGTTCTCCTGGTCGCTCATGCCGCACCGTCCCGCGAAGGCCGGGGAGATCGATTCGTGAGAGGCACATATCCCGCAAAAGGGAGTAGCCGAAAAAAAGGGGGTGATCTCACCGGCATGTGTTAGATGTCACATCATGCATACCACGGCCATGGTCGCCAGTGAGTTCAATAATGGCCGCCGAGTGGTGGAATGCCGCCCGGATCAGTGGTAGTGCTCAATGGCCTAATGAGGTCAGCCGACGCGGCGACCAAGGAACTACTCGCCCAAGCGGCGGCTCCCTTCGGGTTGATGGGGCCCGCCTGGGCGCGGCCTTGTCGGGATCGCCCGGTTGTTCGCCGTGGCTGTCGAGGTCGGCCTGCCAGACGGGGGCGATGAGCCGTTCGTACACCCGGCCTGGATCACGCCGCGCACCCCGGCTCGGCGTAGCGCGGCCACCACCAGTTCGTCCAACGGCTCGTGCGCCGCGATGACCACCTCGTGCCCCGCCTCTTGCAGGCGAGCGCCCAGGCCCGTGTACGGTGCCACGTCAGGCGCCCTCGGCGTGGGCGGCGGGTCAGTGTGCGGGGCGATCCCCGTAGGGCACGGTCATGATCTCCATGCTGTGGCCGTCGGGGTCGTCGAAGTACACGCCCCGTCCGCCGTAGTTGTGGTTGATCTCGTTCGGCCGGTCGTGCACCGGCCCGGCGTAGTAGTCGAGGCCGGCCGCGCGGATCCGGGCGAACGCCGCGTCGAACTCGGCGTCGCCCATGAGGAAGGCGTAGTGCTGCGGCTGGATCTGTACGGGCGCGTCCAGGTAGTCGAGCGTGATGCCGTTGGCCAGCGGCAACGGCACGAACGGGCCCCAGCGGTCCTTGACCGGCATTCCCAGGATGCCGCCCAGAAACGCCGCCGAGGCGCCCGCGTCGCGCGCGTGGACGATGGTGTGGTTCAGTTCGATGCCCATGCTGACGGTCCTCTCTCGGGATGTCGTCGTCCACCATGCTAGAACGTCCATCCATAAAATGGAACAACGTTCCAACGGAGTTAGCGTGACCGAAGACCTGCCGGGCATCGTCCGGCTCCGCGACCGGCGCGAGGCGCTGACGCTGCGCACGATCCTCACCGCCGCGCGCCGTCTCTTCGCCGAGAACGGCTACGCCCGCACCCCGATACGCCTCATCGCCAAGGAAGCCGGCGTCTCACCGCAGACGATCTACGCGCACTTCGGCTCCAAAGCGGGCGTCCTGAACGGCCTGGTCGACCTGATGGACGACGAGGCCGGCGTCCCCGACCTCATGGCCGAGGCCGCGGGCCCGCACGACCCGGCCGATCTCCTGGGCCTGGTCGCCAAAGCGAGCCGCCAGATCAGGGAGCGCTGCGGCGACATCGTCGCGATCCTCGGCTCCGGCGCCGCCGTCGATCCGGACATCGCCGCCACCCGCGCGGAGACCGAACGACGCACCCGCCTGGGCATCGAAATGATCGTCGACCGCATCCGCGACACCGGCCGCCCGGTAGACCCCCGGGCCTCCGACATCGCGGTCGCCCTGATGAGCCACGGCGTCCACGACTCCCTCGTCGTGGACGCCGGCTGGTCCCACGACGATTACGAGGACTGGCTCAAACGCACCCTCATCACCGCCCTGCTGCCGTGAGTCGAGCGGCAGGAGAAGGACTCCGCAGCCGAACTGCTCGACGCTGGGCACCATCAGAGCCAAGACGGCCGGGACCCTCGACGACCTGGCGCGGCTCGCCGGTCGGCTGCGAACCGGGCTCGAAGGCCGAGGCGTTCACACGGAGATCATGGTCTTCCATGCCGTCTTCGAAGCAACCCAGGGCCTGGCCGGACGCATACGCCGACCTGCTCAAGGGAGTCTTCGGCCGCACGGGTCATCTACCGGGGACGGCACGAGGGGCGACGGGACGGCGCCGGCGATCGTGCAGCCGTGCGCTTGGTACCCCCTACCGGATTCGAACCGGCGCTACCGCCTTGAAAGGGCGCGTCCTAGGCCGCTAGACGAAGGGGGCCCGGTGCCGTGGCGCGTGCGCCACTCAACCGTGACAAGTGTAGGGGACAACCCGGGTCGCCGCACAAACGGTTAACGCCGTCCGGACGGCGACGGGGTCGGGGGCGAGCCGAAGCCGGACGGCGACGGCGGCGGCGACGGGGTCCGGGACGGCCAGTCCGACGGCCATTCGGACGGGAACGGGGAGGTCGGGGAGGACGGCGGCGCGATCGCGGGCGGCCGCGGCTCGATCGGGTGGTCGGGGTCGGGTTCGAGTTGCCGCTCGATGTGCGCGGAGGTGAGCCCGAGGCCGCCGAGGCGCAGATCGTCCCAGCCCTGCAGGCGTTTCGTGGAGCGGTTGAAGTACAGGACGGACAGTTCGAACGGGGTCGGCTCGTCGTGTTCGAGTCCGCGCAGGCCCGCGGCGCCGGTGGAGCCCTGGACGAACAGCCGCGTGCCGGTCGGGAGGAGTTCGGTCGACCGGGTGTGGGTGTGGCCGGACAGGACGAGCGGGGTCAGCCCGGAGAACGCCTTGCCCTCGGTGGGGTCGTGGACGACGGCGATGTCGGGGTTCGCGCGGTCCGCGCGGAGCTTCTCGGCGAGGACGGCGCCCTGCGCGTAGAGCTGGTCGCCGCCGACGGCGTCGTCGCGGGTGGACTTGTCGGGGGTGAACCGGGGGTCGCCGACGCCGTAGATCCGCAGGCCCTCGACCGTGCGGGTCTCGTCGTCCAGGACGATCGCGTTCTCCTGGTCGGCGACGGCCTCGGCGGTCGCCTCGGAGTCGTGGTTGCCGCGGACGTACACGTAGTGGACGCCGAGGTCCTCGATGGAGTCGGCGAACTCGTTCTCGGCCTCGCTGCCGTGGTCCATCAGGTCGCCGCTGTCGATGATCAGGTCGACCTGGAACTGCGTGGCGACCGACTTGATCACGTTCCACGCCGCCGGGTTCAGGTGGACGTCCGAGACGTGCAGCACCCGGATCGTGGACGGGTCGGGCTCGTAGACGGGCAGGGTGGACGTCGCGGCGTACAGCTCGGAGACGTTGCCGACGAGGCGGGCGAGCTGCTCGCGGTAGGCGGAGAACCGGTCGACGAGGTTCTGCGCGTCGCCGACGACCTGCGGCGCGTTCGCGAGCAGGCCGGTGTAGCGGGGCTCGCTGATGGCGCGCGGGTTGAACGTCGACAGCGTCAGCACCAGGACGGCCGCGATGCCGGTGGCCGCCGACCCCATGCCGAGGAGGGCGCGCCGCCACGACCGGAACAGGACGAGCGTCGCGACGAAGCTCGCGGCGAGCGCGAGGAGCGTGGCGCGGATCAGCAGGTCCTTGACGCCGTCGCGGAGCTCGCCCGCGATCCGGTCGGTCAGCCGGGTGAGTTCGACGTCGTTCTCGATGAGCCGCTGCGCCTCCTCGGGGCGCACCTCGGTGAGCCGGGCCTCCAGGGCCAGCGGCCCCCAGTGCGTGTCGAGCCGCAGCGCCCCGATGGGCGGCAGCTCCAGGGCCGTCCCGCCGTGCAGGGACGGCTGCAGGGACAGCTGGACGCTCGTGGGGCCGACGGGGGTGACGACGCGGCCGCCGAGCAGCAGGCCGACGTACCCGGCGGCGAGCCCGGCGAGGACGATGTACAGCACGCGGGACGGGCGGCTGCGCAGCACCGTCCGGTGCGCCGGCGCCCGCGGCGGTGCGGCGGGCGGCGGGGGCGAGGGCGGTGCGGGTGCGGCGGACGGCGGGGGAGCCGCCGAGGGCGGAGGCGAATTTGGAACGGGTCTGGGCCATCGAGGCGCGGACCTTGCGCACGGGTCCCCTTCCGGTCGAGCAGAATGGCCGGTGTGATCGAGTTGTCGCGAGACGAGTTCGAGGACCTGGTGGGCGAGGCCCTCGACGGCATCCCGTCCGAGCTGACCGCCCACATGCGCAACGTCGTCATCGTCGTCGAGGATGACGCGCCCGAGCGCGGACTGCTCGGTCTTTACCAAGGCGTACCCCTAACCGAACGCGGCGACTGGTACGGCGGTGTACTGCCCGATCACATTTCGATCTACCGTCGGGAGATCCTCCGGATCTGCGAGACGCAGGAGGACGTGGTCGAAGAGGTGCGGATCACCGTGGTCCATGAGATCGCCCATCATTTCGGCATCGACGATGACAGACTGCACGAGCTGGGCTACTGATCGCGAATAAGTCACGTCAATCGCGCACTGTAGGTCACATAACTGCCACGCAGCGTGAGTTAATAGGAGGGTCGCCCAACCCGGGGCGGCCCGACCTGGAGAGTGCGTGGCGGGAAGGCGGAACGGCAGGGAGACCGGCAGGCACCGGCGCCCTCCGGAGATGCAGGCGACCTACCGCGAGGTGTTCGCGGTACGGGAGTTCCGCGCGCTCTGGCTCGCGCAGGCCCTGTCGTTCATCGGCGACCAGCTCGCGCAGGTGGCGCTTGCCGTCCTGGTGTACGACCGCACCGGGAACGCGCTGCTCACCGCCGCCACCTACGCGCTGACGTACCTGCCGCCGATCGTGGGCGGCCCCCTCCTGGCGGGCCTCGCCGACGTGTTCCCGCGCCGCACCGTGATGATCGTCTGCGACGTGCTGCGGGCGGTGCTGGTAGCGCTGATGGCCGTGCTGGCGCTGCCGTTAGGGGCGCTGTGCGTCCTGGTGTTCCTCACGGTGCTGCTGGGGACGCCGTTCACGGCGGCGCGCGCGGCCGTCATGCCGGACGTCCTGGAGGGCGACCGGTTCGTCGCCGGGACGGCGATCAACAACATCACGCACCAGGTCACGCAGATGCTGGGGTTCCTGGCGGGCGGCGCGATGGTCGCGATGGTCGGCGCCCGCGGGGCCCTCGCCCTGGACGCCCTGACGTTCGGCGCGTCCGCGCTGATCCTCGTCGGGGGGCTGCGGCGGCGCCCCGCCCCGAAGGACCGCCAAGCGCAGTCCCTCGGCCTGTGGCGCGGTATGCGGGACGGCGCGCGCCTCGTGTTCGGCGACCCGACGCTGCGCTCGCTCGTCCTGTTCGCGTGGCTGTGCGCCTTCTACACCATTCCGGAGGGCCTCGCGGCCCCGTACGCGGCCGAGTTCGACAACAGCGCGGTGACGGTCGGGCTGCTGATGGCGTCGATGCCGACGGGAATGGTGATCGGCGCGTTCCTGTTCAGCCGGTTCGTCCGTCCGGCGCGCCGGCTGCGCTCGATGGGGTGGATGGCGATGCTGGCGTGCCTGCCCCTCGTCGGCGCCGGGCTGCACCCGCCGCTGTGGGGCGTGGTCCTGCTGTGGGCGCTGTCCGGGGTGGGCAGCGCGTACCAGCTCGCGGCGAACGCCGAGTTCGTCGCGCTGGTGCCGCCCAGCGGACGCGGCCAGGCGTTCGGCCTCGCCCAGTCGGGCATCCTCGCGGGTCAGGGCGTGGGCATCCTGGTGGGCGGCGCGGTCGCGCAGGTCCTCGGCCCGCAGACGGTCGTGGCGCTGGCGGGCGTCCTCGGGCTGTCGGCCGCCGCGATGCTGACGCTGGCGTGGAACCAGGCCCGCGACGCGGGCTCGGCCGAACGGGTCGCCCGCCGGTCCGCTCCCGCCGCCTAGACGGACGTCTTCTTCTTCGACCCGACGGCGTCCTTCGCCTTCTGGACGGCGTCCTGGAACGCGGGCGAGTCCCCGGCCTTCTTCGCGAGGTCCTCGGCGATCGACTTCGGCGCGCCCTCGTCGGGGATCAGCAGCCAGCCGATCGCGTAGAGGGCGATCCCGGCGCCGCCGAACAGCGTGAACACGGCCAGGGCGAGCCGGACGATGTTGGCGTCCACGCCCACGAACCGTGCGACGCCCGAGCAGACGCCCGCGACCAGGCGCCCGTCGTGCGTCCGTCTGAGTGACTTGCTGGTGCTCTTCTCCATGTCCATACCCCCGATCATGCCCATCGGGGGAGAAGTCTGACATCCGGTTTCGCCCCTGATTCACCCCTGAGACGTCCCTGGTCCGGTAGGGGGAGACGAAACCGGCTTGAACGCCACTTGGAGGCGTTGCGTAGGGTAAATGGCTGAGACGCAGGTCAAGCGATCGTAGGGAGCCGCATGAGAATCGGGATCGTCGGAGCCACCGGCCAGGTCGGGGGCGTGATGCGGGGGATCCTCGCCGAACGAGCCTTCCCGGCCGACGAGCTGCGCCTGTTCGCGTCCGCGCGGTCCGCCGGGCGCAAGCTGCCGTGGGGGGACGGCGAGATCACCGTCGAGGACGCCGCCACGGCCGACTACGCCGGCCTCGACATCGTCCTGTTCTCCGCGGGCAAGGGCTCCTCGAAGGAACTCGCGCCGAAGGTCGCCGCCGCCGGTGCCGTGGTCGTCGACAACTCGTCCGCCTGGCGGGGCGACCCGGACGTCCCGCTGGTGGTGTCGGAGGTCAACCCGCACGCCGCCGCGAACCGTCCGAAGGGCATCATCGCCAACCCGAACTGCACCACGATGGCCGCCATGCCGGTGCTGCGCCCCCTGCACGCCGAGGCGGGCCTCGAAGCCCTCGTCGTCTCGACGTACCAGGCGGTGTCGGGCAGCGGCCTCGCGGGCGTGTCGGAGCTGCACGAGCAGAGCCGCAAGGTCGTCGAGAACGCCGACAAGCTCACCCACGACGGCGCCGCGGTGCAGTTCCCCGAGCCGAACGTGTACGTCCGCCCCATCGCGTTCAACGTCCTCGCGATGGCCGGTTCGATCGTCGACGACGGCCTCAACGAGACCGACGAGGAGCAGAAGCTCCGCAACGAGAGCCGCAAGATCCTCGAGATCCCGGACCTGAAGGTGTCGGGCACCTGCGTGCGGGTGCCGGTGTTCACCGGCCACTCCCTGCAGATCAACGCCCGCTTCGCCCGTCCGATCTCCCCGGAGCGCGCCACCGAGATCCTGGCGGACGCCACGGGCGTCGAACTGAGCGACGTCCCCACCCCGCTGCAGGCCGCTGGCCAGGACCCGACCTACGTCGGCCGCATCCGCCGCGACGAGACCGTGGAGAACGGCCTGTCGCTGTTCTGCTCGGGCGACAACCTCCGCAAGGGCGCGGCCCTGAACACGGTCCAGATCGCCGAACTGATCGCCGCCGAGAAGCACTGACCCCGACACGGCCCGCGCACCCGGGTGCGCGGGCCGTCAGGCGCTGCGCGCCCCGCGCACCTCCAGCGTCTCCAGCAGACGCGCGGTACTGGCGGCGACCTCCTCGACGGCCCGCTCGAACGCCTCCGCGTTGTGCGCGGCCGGCGCCCGGAACCCGGAGATCTTCCGGACGTACTGAAGCGCGGCCGCCCGAACGTCCTCGTCGGTCGCGTCCTCGGTGAACGGCGGGCGGAGCGTTTTGATACTGCGGCACATGCCCCCAGTCTGCCCCCGCCCCCCGACATTCCGAACCCACCCACCCCGGGAAGCCCCAGGTGACGCCCCAAGCCCTCCGGGCGAGCCGGAGCGATGCGGCAATCACAAAAAGCAAGAGGCTGTACGGGACGGGCCGAGAAGTTCGTCCCGTACAGCCTTCCTTAGGCGAGCCCTGCACACAGGGGCTCGCCGCGCGGCCGGGCGGGGGTCGGCCGCGCTCCGCGCACCGTCCGGAGCGGGTTGGACGTGCGGTGGACCCGCCCTCGGGATCGCGGTCGTCGTTGCGGACGTGCGCCGCGACCGGGAGGGCCGTCCCAAAAAGGACATCGCGGGGACGTGTCCGGTGTCAACGAGTCCAGCCGGTACTGGATTTTCAATCCTTGTGAAAGAAGGTTCTGAAACTACTGAAACCGGTGGACGACCTGCGCGGACGCGTGGTCGGGGCGGAGACGGGAAACCTCGTGCGTTCGTCGGTGCGGCGCGATAGAACGGTGAGGGCGGACGTGAACTCCGACGAGGGCGGTGTGGATGCGCGCGACCCTGCGCAGGGTGGCCCGGGACGTCCGGTGGCTGCGGCAGCTCGACGCGTATGCGATCTCGGCGCTGGCCCTGGTCCTCGCCGTGCTGACGGTGATCGGCGACGTCGTGTCGGAGAACGTGCGCTGGGCGGTGGCGCTGGCGGCGCTCGCGGCGCTCGTCTACCGGAGCACGCTGCCCGGCCCGTCCCGTAGCGCGGCGGAGACGCTGCTGGGCGACCGGAACTCGCTGACGGACCTGGACGTCGCCGGACGGCTGCGGCGGGCGCGCACCGTGTGGCTGTACGCGCCGTCGGGCGTCAACTTCCTCACTCCCGAACGGTGCGACGCGCTCCGTACGGGGGTGCTCGCCCGTCCGGACGGGAAGGTCCGGATCGTGGTGCTCGATCCGGAGGAGGAAGCGGCGGTCGCGATGGCGACCTGGCAGCTGGACGATTCGCGGTTCTTCCCCCTGCAGTACCTGCGGCCGTCGCTGACGACGGTCCTCGACCGGCTGCGGGCGATGCGGAGCTGGCGGGTCGCGGGCGCGTTCCGGTACCGGCTGCTCGCCTACAACCCGGGGTTCAGCCTGCTGGTCATCGACCCGGAGGCGGGCGACGGTCTCGTCATCGCGGAGATGCACGGGTTCGGCGGGGAGTCGACCACGTCCCGGATGCACGTCCGGATCACCCGGGACGAGTCGGAGCGCTGGTTCGCCTTCTGGGTCGACCAGTACAAGGCGCTGTGGCGGGCGGCGCGCAACGAGAACGGTGGTTCAGCCTCGTGAGGAGATCCTGCGCTCCAGGTCGTCGGCCGCGCCGTTCTGGTAGGGGAGCAGGCCCGGGTCGTTGACGCGGCGCGCCTCCCGCAACTGTTCCAGGGCCTCTTCGGGCCTGCCCCGCAGGAGTTCGGCTTCTCCGCCGCGCAGGTGCGTCCGGGCGTTGTGCGGGTTGGCTTCGATGGCGGCGCGCAGTTCCTCGGCGGCTTCGTCGCCGCGGCCGAGCTGCGCCAGGGCGAGCGCGCGCGCGGACCGCAGGTCCTCCAGGCGGGCCGGGTCCGGGCCGAGCGCGATGACCCGCTCCAGGTCGCTCATCGCTTCCCGGGGATGCCGCAGCTCCGCCAGCAGCTCCCCGCGCGCCGCGAGCGCCGACACGTTGCCCGGATCGGTCTGCAGGATCCGCTCGTAGGCGGTGCGGGCGTTGGCGAGGTGCCCGAGGTGCCACTGCGCGCGGGCGTACCCCTCCAGCGCGTCCAGGTCGGACGGCTGCCTGCGCACCGCCTGCTCGTACTCGACGAACGCGTCCTCCACGCGGCCCTGGGCCAAAAGCACGTCGCCGAGGCCGGTCAGGACCCGGGCGACCGCGGCGCCGTCCCGCAGCGTCTCGTAGATCCCGATCGCCTCGCCGAAGTGCGTCGCGCTCGGCGACGTCGCCGCGCAGCCCGGCGACCTGGCCGAGCAGGTACCGGCCCTCCGCCTCGGTGCGGCGGTCCGCCGCCGTGCGAGGCGGCGTCGATCGTCTGCCGCGCCAAGTCGGCGGCGTCGCCGGTCGCGCCGACGACCAGGCCCGGTGCGCGGCGCGCAGCCGCAGCGCGCGTCGGGCTCGCGGTCCGCGGTGCCGGCGGGCTCGTCCGCGGACCGTCCGGCCTGCCGGATCGCCGCGATGAGCCGGTCGTGCTGCAGCTCGTACCAGCGGGCGTTCAGCCGGTGCTCGGCGCGCAGCAGGTGCCGGGACGCCAGCGCGCGGACGATCTCGTTGTGCAGGCCCGCGGTCTCCCCGGCGCCCTCGCACACCATGCCCCGGGTGCCCATGTCGGTGATCAGGTTCCGTTCGATCCAGCCGCGCAGCTCGTGCCCCGGCATCCCGTGCTCGGCGGCGACGTCGGCGACCGTCCGGGTGTAGAAGCGGGCGAGGGACCGGTCGGGGTCGCCGTGGGCGCGGACGTCCTCGGCGGTGATCGTCCGGACGGACTCGGGCAGCGCGGCCCACAGCGTCGAGCAGACGATCTGGAGCTGGACGGGTTCGACGTGCTCGTCCGGGACGGCGGCGACGCCCGGTTCGTCGGGGTGCCGCGCGGACCGCAGGTCGTCGACGAGGTACTCGGCGGCGCCCGGCCCGAACGTCCGGGACGTCTCCCGCAGCGGGCCGGTGACGGCCTTGAGCGCCGCGTCGGCGGTGAGGGCGCGGACGGCGAGGCGGCGGCGCGGCGGGGGCGACAGCCGCCGTTCGAACGGCAGCAGCGCGGCGACCGCGTCCTCGCGGATGGAGATCAGCAGCCGCAGTTCGAGCTGGTCGGCGAGCGCGGCGGACAGGTCGTCGACGAAGTGGTCGCGGTGCCGCCACAGTTGCGACGGCGCCATGAACAGTTCCTCGAACTGGTCGATCGCGACGAGGAACGGCAGCGGATCGTCGAACCGGTCGACGCGGCCCGCGCGGTCGCGGAAGAACTCGCGGAGCGTCAGGTCGCGCAGCGATTCGGGGCTCGCGCTCGGATTCCACGACGACAGCAGCGTGAACGTGAACGGGTTCCCGCCGGCGGCGGGTTCGGCGAACGGCGCGGGGAACACCCGTCCGACGGGAAGCCGGTCGACCTCGTCGCCGAGTTCGCTCAGCACCCCGGCGTTCAGCAGCGACGATTTCCCCACTCCGGACGGACCGAAAAGGATCGTCAGCCGGTTCGCGAGCCACAGCGAGCGCAGATCGCGGATCTCCCGGTCGCGGCCGAAGAACAGCGGGCCGTCGGACTGCCGGAAGGCGCGGAGCCCCGGATAGGGGCCTTCTCCGATGGCAGGGTTGGCGGTGGCGCCGGGAGAACTCACGGTGTACCCCCAGCGCGCCGATTGAGCTCGCGGAAAAAGTCCCTCGCGCTACCCCAATATACGGACACCTTGAGATCCGCGAAATAGCGGTTCAGATACTCCTCGGCATCGCGCCGCTGGACGTCCGTGGCGCTGTCGGGCAGGGGGAGCATCTGCACGCTGATGTGGGAACGCCGGTGCGTGGTCGGCAGGCCCTTGACGAGCCCCTGCAGCAGCACCTGGAACGTCCAGTCGCGGAGGCTGTAGCCGACGAACAGCAGCGGCCGCCGGGCCAGCGCCTCCTGGACGGCCGGGGGGATCAGGCTGACCCGCGCGGAGGTGTCCTCTTCCTTGTTGCGGTCCTCGATGAGGGCGACGAGGAACTGGATGTAGTCGTCCTCGGTCAGGACGAGCGACTCGGGGTGGCCGGTGTGGCCGTGCAGGTGGTAGACGACCGGTTCGTCGGCGGCGGCCCCGCCGGGCGGCGGGAGGAACGCGTCCGGATCGTAGGGCGCCCCGTCGTACCAGGGGCACAGGACGCGCCGGGGCGCGCGCCCGGCCCGCTTGAGCGCCTGGACGAGGAGATCGTCGTAGTTCGTGGTCAGGTAGAGCGGGAGCGGGAAGCGGGCGAGCGCGACATGGGGGTCGTCGGGGTCGGTCGGCGGCGGGATGTTCGTGAAGTGCTTCTTCAGGAACTCCCCTTTGACGTACGTCAGGTCGCCGTCGGTGACGGCGACGTACCGCATGACGCGCGCCAGGTCGAAGCGGTCCTCGAAGGGGTAGTCGTACTCGTCGGCCCACCGGCCGGCGAGCGTCCCGGCCATCTCCAGGGTGCCGTGGCATGCGCCCGCACCGAGGAACGGGGCGACCTGACCGGCTTCGAGCTGCCGGATGAGCCGGTCCCAGTCTCTGTCTTCCAAGCGGTTCTCCGGGGGTTCGCCGGCCGGCGGGGGCCTGTCCGGCTGAATCGTTCTCGGCACCATGACGTGAGCCTTCCGGCGGCCTAGTCGATGACCGCGTTGAATCCGGCGACCGCGTCGTCCGCCGATCCGGACTCGGCGGCTATTCTGCGCAGGCAGTCGTGCAGGGCCGAGCCGGGCCGCGCGTCGAGCTGTTCGAGGGGCAGCCCGCCGAGGTCGGGCAGCCCGCCGAGGACGCCCCCGGCTTCGTCGTCGTCCATCGTCGTCACTTCCTCGTCGGCTCCGGTGTCGTCCGGCACGTCCCGTCGTCGTCCGGAGGGGCGGGATCGTTCAGGGCAGGTTCGGGCGGCTCCGGCGCGGACACCGACGCCGACGCCGACGCCGACGCCGGCGCGGACGCGGGCACGGGGACGTCCGGGACGGCGCGCCCTCGACGGAGGCGGGCCGCCGCCGACGACAGGACGTCCCGCAGGCCGCGCTCGTCGCGTTCCCGCTGGCTGCGGTAGAGCGTGTGGTCGCCGACGACCAGGTAGGCGAGCGCCATGGCGAGGGCGATGGGCAGGGCGAGTTCGGGGGTGCGGGTGCTCTCCAGCACCAGGACCGCGCAGCCGAACGGGGCGTGCACGATCGCGCCCAGGCAGACGGCCATGCCGACGATCACGAACGGGGCCGGGCCCGCGCCGGACGCGCCGAGGGGTTCGGCGACGCGCCACACCGCGGCGCCCGTCGCGGCGCCGATCACCAGCCCGGGCCCGAAGACCCCGCCGGATCCGCCGGTGCCGATGGACAGCGAGGTGGCGGCGATCTTCAGCAGCGGCAGCAGCAGGACCAGCCAGACCGACATGCCCAGCAGCGCGGACTCGTCGAGTTCCTGCTGGATGACGCCGTAGCCGGGGCCGAGCACGGCCGGGACGGCGAGCCCGAGCAGGCCGACGGCGAGGCCGCCGAGCGCGGGCGGCAGCCAGCGCGGCACCGTCCGGCGCCGCGGGCCCGCCGCGGGCCGGGTGAACCGCCCGGTCAGCGCGCCGACGCCGTGCAGCGAGAAGGCGTAGCACCGGCCGAGGACGCCGCAGAGCACGCCGAGGACGGCGAACGCGGCGACGTCGCGTCCGGCGAAACCGGCGGCGGGGGACACGTCGCCGAACATCGGCCCGTACCCGAGGAAGATCCCGAAGACGCCGAACGCGACGAACGACGCGGGCAGCGCCGCGGGCATCGCGCGCCAGCCGAACCCGCGCAGGAACATCAGTTCGGCGGCCAGCAGCGCCCCGCTGAGCGGCGCCTGGAAGATCGCGCCGACGCCCGCGCCGAGCCCGGTCATCACCAGCGTGCGGGCCTGCGTTCCGGTGAGTCCCGCGCGGCGCGACAGGATCGAGCCGAGGGCGCCGCCGATCTGCGCGATCGGGCCCTCGGTCCCGCCGGATCCGCCGGAGCCGAGGGTGAGGCCCGCGGTGATCGTCTTGATCGCGGGGACCCGGCCGCGCGTCCCGTTCGGGTCGGCGTGCGCGGCGTCGATCGCGGCGTCGGTGCCGTGCCCGGCGGTCTCGGGGGCGGTCCGGTCGACGATCAGGCTCGCCAGCAGCGCCCCGCCGCAGGTGATCAGCGGCAGCGCCCACGGACGGTCGAACCCGGTCCAGCCGTCGACGTGGCCCTCGGTGACGGTGGTGGCGGGCTCGAATCCGGCGAGGCCGCCGAGCAGCCCGTGCGTCAGGAGCCGGAGCAGGGCGACGAAGATCGCGGCGGCCAGCCCGGCCGCGAACCCGGTGGCCACCGCGAGCAGGAGCCAGCGCGCGCCCGCGAGGGCGAGCCGGGCGGGAGCGGGGCGCCGCCGGGGCGGTCCGGGCCGGGCCTGCGGTATGGCGGGTTCGGCGGGTTCGGTCAACGTTCCTCCGCACGGACGGACGCCGGGGCGCGGACCCGCGCGCCGTCGTTCACCGGCTTGGG
Organism: Actinomadura sp. CNU-125; assembly: GCF_001942465.1. Taxonomy (GTDB): domain Bacteria; phylum Actinomycetota; class Actinomycetes; order Streptosporangiales; family Streptosporangiaceae; genus Spirillospora. The sequence goes on along the minus strand of NZ_MKJY01000566.1, from coordinate 19,669 downwards.
ACGGGAGCGGCGGAAACCCGCGGACGGGCGCCCGGCCGTACGGTCCGCTGACCGGACCGCCCCCGCGGCAGGGCCGACTCCGTTTCCGTCGATGTCGAGTTCCGTCGCTCTCGACGTTGTCGAAGCCAAAATAACCGTCCTGTCCGGGCCGGTGCCATATCTCTGGCGGACACCGGTCACTGGCTTGCGGAGCCGCGGTTTCGTGACGAAAATGGCGAGATCGCGGCAGGAAGTTCGACAGTTACGGACATGTCATTAATGTCCGTAACGCGCCCTCCGGTATGCCGATCATGTTCCGATCATAGTCCCGACCGGAGATCATTCGCATGGGGGCTCGGATGGAACGTTCCCATTCTCATGTTCGTTCCCTGTAGGTCGCCCGCCGGACACATCGTCCGGGTCATCGGACACAGAAAATTTATGCTTCGGCAGATAGGCTGTAGCAGGAAGGCAATCCTCACCGCCCTTTTCGTTTCCGTCTCCCCGGAGGCCATATGTCTGCGACAGGCGGGCAGCCCGAGATCTGGGGTTCCGTCCCCAGGCGCAACCCCCACTTCACCGGTCGCGAGAGCACGCTCGACCGGTTGCACCGGGAGCTGTCGGCGTCCACGGACGGGACGTTCGTCCTGCAGGCCCTCCAGGGGCTGGGCGGAATCGGCAAGACCCAGCTCGCCACCGAGTACGCCCACCGGTACGCCTCCGACTACGACGTAGTGTGGTGGGTGCCCGCGGAGAGCGACCTCGTCGCCCGCGCGGCGCTCGCCGCCCTCGCCGAGGCGCTCGGCGTCGGCGGCGCCGACAGCGCCGTCGCGGTCCGCAACGTGCTCGACAGCCTCCGGCTCGGCCGCCCCTACCCGCGATGGCTCCTGATCTACGACAACGCCGTCGGCCCGGACGAGATCGCCGGCTTCCTCCCCTCGGGCGGCGGGCACGTCATCATCACCTCGCGCAGCACCCAGTGGCGGCACGGGGCGCGCAACCTCGAGATCGACGTCTTCGACCGCGCGGAGAGCACGTCCTTCCTCGTCCAGCGGGTGGCCGGGCTGGACGGCGGCGCCGCCGACGAGATCGCCGAGGCGCTCGGCGACCTGCCGCTCGCCCTCGAACAGGCCGCCGCGTTCCAGTCCGAAACGGGCATCGCGGCCGAGACGATGCTGCGGGAGTTCCGCGAGCGGGCGCGCGAGATGCTCGACGCCTTCAACGAGAACCCGCCGGTCGGCTACCCGCTCACGCTCGCGACCGTGTGGGCGACGTCCGTCCTGCGGCTGCGCGGGCAGAGCCCGGACGCCATGGCGCTGCTCGACCGGCTCGCCCTGTTCGGCCCAGAACCGATCCCGCTCGACACCTTCGCCGAGGCGCGGCACGTCCTCGGCGGGCCGTTCGGCGAGATGCTCACCGACACGCTCCGCCTGCAGCGCGCGCTGCGCCACCTCGGCCGGTACTCGCTGGCGCGCGTCGAGACCGTCAACAACACCATCCAGGTGCACCGCCTGATCCAGGCCGTCACCCGCGCCGAACTCACCGACGACGACCGGGAGCGGGCCCGCCGCGACGTGCACGTCCTGCTCAGCGCCCGCGCGCCCGTCGACCCCGACGACCCCGACAACTGGGCCGTCTACCAGGGGCTCCTCGGGCACGTCCTGGAGTCCGGGGTCGTCGAGTGCGAGCTGCCGGAGGTGCGCCGGTTCTGTGTGCGTTTCGCCCGCTACCTGTACGTCCGCGGCGACTACGAGGGGTCCCGCGCGTTCGCCGAGAGCGCGATCGAGCACTGGACGCGCGCGCCCGCCCCCGGCGTCGAACCCGAGTCCGACGAGCACGTCCTGTCGATGCGCATGGTCCTCGGCGTGGACCTGCGGCTGCTCGGCGAACTGCGGGCCGCGCACGAGCTGGACGAGGCGACGCTCGCGCGGATGACCGAGGTGCTCGGCCCCGAGCACGAGGAGACCCTCCGGCTGCTGAACAGCTACGCGGGCGACCTGCGGTCCCTCGGCCGTTTCGGGGCGGCGATGGAACACGACGAGGTGTCCCTCGACGCGCACCGCCGCGTGTTCGGCGCGGACGACCCGTGGACGCTCATGGCGGAGAACAACCTCGCCATCGACTGCCGGCTGTCCGGCCGCTACGAACGCGCCCTCGAACTGGACGAGGAGACGCTGGCGCACCGGCTGCGCGTCTACGGCCGTCCGACCAACCACTGGGTGCTGTTCACCCGCAACCAGGTCGCCCGCGACCTGCGCGAACTCGGCGAGTACGAACGGTCGGTGCGGCGGCAGCGGGAAGTCGTCGCCGACTACGAGCAGGCGCTCGGCCCGGAGCACCCCAACCTGCTGCGGGCCCGCAAGAACCTGTCGGTGTCACTGCGCAAGGCGGGCTACTTCGCGGAGGCGCGGGAGCTGGCCGAGCAGGTGAGCGAGCACTACGAGCGCCGCTTCAGCCCCACCCACCTCGACACGCTCGCTGCCCGCTGCAACCTCGTCAACGACCTGCGGGTCACGGGCGAGCCCGAGGAGGCGCGCGCGCTGGGCGTGCAGACTCTGGAACGGTTCACCGAGACGCTCGGCGCCGACCACCCGTTCACGCACGGCTGCGCGGTGAACCTCGCGGTCGTCCTGCGCCGCCTCGGCCGGCACGCCGAGGCCGCCGAGCTGAACGAGCGGGCGTGGCGGACGCTGTCCGCCGCCATCGGCGCGGAGAACGACTACACCCTGATCGCCCTGGCGAACCTGGCGAGCGACCGGTCCGCGGCGGGCGACTCCGCCGCCGCCGCGGAGACCGGCGGCCGGGCGCTGGCCGGATTCCTCGCCACGTTCGGCGCCGACCACCCGCTCACCCTGCAGTGCGCGGTCAACCTGGCCGCCGACGTCGCCGCCGCGGGCGGGGCCGGCGCCGCGGCGGTGGAGGGCGACCCGGTGCGCCGACTCGCCGAACGCCTCGGCACAGACCACCCCGTCGCCCGCGCCGCCGCCCGCGGCGAACGCCTCGACTTCGACTTCGAACCCCCGCCCGTCTGACCGACCCCCGGGAGCGAACCGCCCGCAAACTCACCCGAACAGCGCCCGCGCGGCGGCGTGGCGCGGGACGGGGCACGACCGGTTGTTCGCGCTGCTCAGTGCGGTGAAGGCCCAGCTCGACCGGTTGCTCTAGGGGTGCCGGTCACGGGGCGATTCGGCGGGCGAGCCAGGCGAGGGCCATCGGGTAGCGGTAGTCGATGGCGCCGTGGCCCGCCTCGAACAGCTCGAACCGGACGACGTCGTCCGGGACGCCCGCGTCCCGCAGGGCCGCGCGGAACGCCTCGGCGCCGACGTCGAGGTACCACTCGTCGCGGGTGCCGCCGTCGATCCAGATCGCCCGCTGCGAGCGCATCGCGTCGGCGTGGGCCGGGACCATGCGGACCGGGTCCCAGGCGAGCCACCGGTCCCAGACGTCCTGCCGGAGGACGCCGGTGACCGGGTCGAACGGCAGCTCGGGCGTGCCGTCCTCGCGGGCGGAGTAGCAGACCGCCATGCCGAGGAGGTTCAGGAGCACCATGTCCTCGGGTTCGGTGAACGCGACGCGCGAGTGGAAGGCGTCCCACCAGCGCATGATGTCGCCGCCGTACTTGCGCAGGTGCCGGACGGACTGCGGGAACTCGGGCAGGTAGCAGTACTCGAACAGCGCGTCGCCCGCGTGCGTGGCGAGGGCGCCGAACAGGTCGGGACGCAGCATCGGGGTGATCATCGCGCCGTAGCCGCCGCTCGACTTGCCGCTGATGGCGCGGTGTTCGGGCGCGTCGAGCGTCCGGTAGTGCGCGTCGACCCACGGGACGATCTCGTCGCACATGTACGAGTGGTAGCGGCCGGTGCCGGGCGAGTCGACGAACTGGCTGCCGCCGTGCGCGGTCCACGCGTCGACGAACACGACGATCGCGGGCGGGGCCTCGCCGCTCGCGAACACCGCGTCGGCCGTCTCCGGGAACGGCTGCCGGTACGGCATCCGGTTCCGCCAGAGCCCGGTGTGGCCGGTGAACCCCTGGATGACGTAGACGGACGGGTAGCGGCGTTCGGGTTCGTCGTCGTAGCCGGGCGGTGTGTAGACCAGCAGCGGACGTTCGTGCGGGTCGCCCAGCGGGTTCCCGCGCAGCAGTTCGCTGCTCACGACGTGTTCGTGCAGGCTTCCGGCGAGTTCCGCCGACCACGGCAGCATGTGCACCCCTTCGTGCGGACTGATGATCGACTTCGAGGGTACGCGCCGGATGTCACACATCACGGGACCGTGGCGTCCTACGTGCAGACGAGCACCCGGAAATCGAGGGAGAAGGCAATGACCGATGAGGCGGTACGGCTGCGGGAGCTGCACCGGCCGGGGGACCCGCTGGTCCTGCCGAACGTGTGGGACGCGGCGAGCGCGCGGGTCGTCCAGGAGGCGGGGTTCCCGGCGCTGGCCACCGCGAGCGCCGCGATCTCCGCGATGCTCGGCTACCCGGACGGCGAGGGCGCGCCGGTGGACGAGATGTTCGCGGCGGCGGCGCGGGTGATCCGGGTCGCGGAGGTGCCGGTCACGGTGGACGCCGAGGCGGGGTACGGGCTGCCGCCCGGCGAGCTGGTCGCGCGGCTGCTGGAGATGGGCGCGGCTGGCTGCAACCTGGAGGACAGCCGCGACGGCGGCCTGCTGGACCCGGAGCGGCAGGCCGCGTACCTCGCCGAGGTGCGGGCGGCGGCGGGGGACGCGCTGGTGATCAACGCGCGGGCGGACACGTTCATCCGGCAGGCCCCGGATCCGCTCGACGGCGCCCTCGCGCGCGGGCGCCGCTACCTGGCGGCGGGCGCGGACTGCGTCTACCCGATCATGGCGCCCGCGGACGCGGTGAAGGCGCTGGTCGACGGGCTGGCGGGGCCGGTCAACGTGAACCAGTTCCCGGGCACCTCGCTGGGTGAGCTGGCCGCGGCGGGGGCGGCCCGGGTGTCGTACGGGCCGTTCCCGCACATGCACGCGATGGAGTCGCTGAAGGAGTTCGCCGGACGGCTCCGCGCGGGCGAGGATCCGGCGTAGCGCGGCGGGACGCTCGCGCCCGTGCGGGCGTCCCGCTTGCAAGTAATCACTTACTGCGGCACAGTGGTACGGAGATCGCGCTTTCGTTCCCCCGGGAAGTGAGGCCCTCCGTATGACCGTGACTCAGGAGCAGCCGCCGAAGGTCGTCGCAGACGCCATCAGCGGGCTGGCGCTCGCGGCGGCCGCCGCGAACGTCGTCATGCAGCTCTCCCGCCTGCCGGTGGGGCATGGCGTCGCCAAGAGCACGGTCGACAGCGGCCGGATCGACAAGCACCCGATCAAGCGGGCCCGCACCACGCTCAGCTACATCTCCGTCGCCATGCTCGGCGGCGAGGACGAGCGGGCGGCGATGCGCCGCGAGGTCAACCGCTCCCACCGGCACGTCAACGCGAAGGAGCCGGTGGCGTACAACGCGTTCAACCGCGAGCTGCAGCTCTGGGTCGCGGCGTGCCTCTACATGGGCACCGAGGACATCTACCGCATTCTGTACGGGGAGCCGACCGGGGAGCAGCGCGAGATCCTCTACCGGTACGGCGCCCGCTTCGGCACCACCCTGCAGATGACCGAGGACATGTGGCCCGCCGACCGGGAGGCGTTCCAGAAGTACTGGGACGCCTCGCTGGCGGAGATCGAGATGGACGACCTCACCCGCGGCTACCTGCGCGACCTCACCGAGATGAAGTTCATGCCCGCGCCCGTCCCGCAGCTGTTCGGCGGCGTGAACCGCTTCCTGACGGTCGGCTTCCTGCCGCAGCCGTTCCGCGACGAGCTCGGCGCCCGCTGGACGGCCCGCGACCAGGCCCGCTTCGACCGGCTGATGCGCGTCCTCGGCCGGGTCAACCGCGCCCTGCCGCGCCCGGCCCGCGAGTTCCCGTTCAACGTCTACCTCTGGGACGTGCGCCGCCGCATCAAGGGCGGCGTCGCGATCGTCTGACCGCCCCCGAAAGCCGGGGACCCGCGGCGTCCGGCAACCGCGCCCGCCGGACGCCGCGGGTCCTCTTCTCAACGGACGGACGCGAAGAACGCGCGGAGATCGTCGACGTTCAGCTCTTGCGGATGCCGGGCCGTTTGCTCGCGTCCTCGTCGTCGCCGTTGCCGTTGCCCGCCGGACGGGTCGCCAGTTCGAAGTCGCCCTGGTGCTCGCGGACGCCCGTGACGACGGCCCCTTCGAGGACCTCCTCGCCCTTGCGCTGCCGCCGCATCATCGGATCGTCCCGCAGGTCCTTCGCGAGGGCGACGCACAGGACGATCAGCACGATCGTGAACGGCAGCGCCCCGATGAACGTGATGTTCTGGATGCCCTGCAAGGCTTTGTCGCCGCCGATCACCAGCATGATCGCCGCGACGGCGCCGGTCACCGCGCCCCAGAAGATCACGATCCAGCGGGAGGGATGGACCGAGCCGCGCTGCGACAGCGTGCCCATGACGATGGACGACACGTCGGCGCCCGCCACGAAGAAGATCGCCACCAGGATCATCACGATGACCGCGGTGACGCCCGCCCACGGCAGGTCCTTCAGCACGTTGAACGTGATCTGCTCGGCGTCGCCGCTGCCGTAGGGGTTGTTGCCGTTCTGCTGGTCCCGGATCGCGACCCCGCCGAAGATCGAGAACCAGAGCAGGCTGACCGCGCTCGGCACCACGATCACCCCGGCGACGAACTGCCGGATCGTCCGGCCGCGGCTGATCCGGGCGAGGAACATCCCGACGAACGGCGACCAGGAGATCCACCACGCCCAGTAGAAGATGGTCCAGGTGGAGAGGAACTCCTGCATCTCTTCGCCGCCGGTGCGCCCGACCGGGACGCCATCTGCCCGAAGTCCTGGATGTAGATGCCGACCGACGTCGGGATGAGCTCCAGCATGAACACGGTCGGGCCGACGACGAAGACGAAGAACGCCAGGATCACCGCCAGCACCATGTTGATGTTGGACAGCCACTGGACGCCCTTGGCGACGCCCGACACCGCGGACAGGATGAAGCAGATCGTCAGCACCACGATGATCAGCACGAGCACCGTCTTGCTGAGCGACTCGATCCAGCCCGCCTCCTGCATGCCCGACTGGATCTGCAGCGCGCCGAGCCCCAGCGACGCCGCCGAGCCGAACAGCGTCGCGAACAGCGCCAGAATGTCGATGATCTTGCCGCCGGTGCCCTCGCCGCGTCCCTTCGGGAACAGCGGCGCGAACGCCGAGCTGACGAGCTGCTTGCGGCCGCGCCGGTAGTGCCCGTACCCGATGGCGAGGCCCAGCACCGCGTAGATCGACCACGGATGAAGCGACCAGTGGAAGAGGGTGGTGGCCATCGCCGTCTCGATGGCGGCCTCGCTCTGCGCCGGGTCCGTGCCGGGGGGCGGGTCGACGAAGTAGGTGAGCGGCTCCGCCATGCCGAAGAACATCAGGCCGATCCCCATGCCCGCGCTGAACATCATCGCGACCCATGAGACGGTGCGGAACTCGGGTTCGTCGTCGTCGCCGCCGAGCGGGATCCGCCCGTACTTGCTGACCGCCAGCCAGAGCGAGAACACCACGAACCCGGTCGCGGCGAGGACGAACAGCCAGCCGATGTTCGCCAGCAGCCAGTCGAGCACGCGCTGCGAGACGTCGCTCAGGTTGTCGGTCCAGGCGACTCCCCAGACGACGAACGCCAGCGCCACGGCCGCGCTGACGCCGTAAACGACCCAGTCGGTCCGGGGGCGGCCCTCGCCGGAGCCCGGCGGTGCCCCGGGATCCGGTCCTCGATCGGTCCCGTGATCGGTCATCTCCATGCCCCTGGCTTTTCCCGAGAATCTACGTTCTCACTTGAACGCGTTGGTAAAACGTTCCCGCCCGCGAGGTCAGGCTCCTCGAACCCGTCCCACGGCGTGCGGTGCGGGCGTCTACTACAGCCCGCTGTAGTGCCCGGCGGAGGTCGGCGGCGGACAATGATCTCCACACCGGCACCACGACGGGCAGGAGGAGACGCCGCATGCGTGACCGTGCGCTCTCCGGCTCGGCCTACCTGCTGGGCACGCTGGCCACCGCCGTGGCCACGGTGCTCGCGCTGCCGGTGCTGTTCGTGCCGACGGCGGCGCGGCGCTGGGCCGACCTGCACCGTCGGCGGGCCGGCAGGCTGCTCGGCGTGCCGCCGGACGGACGGCGGGTCGGGCGGCGGGTCCCCGCCTGGGCGCTCGCGCACGTCGCGGTCGGGTTCCCGTTCGGGCTGGCCGCCCTGCTGTGCCTGGGCAACGTCCTGGTCGCCGCGGTCGCGCTGCCGCTGTGGTGGGCGCTTCCGGTGCTGGCGCGGCTGCACGCGCGGCTGTGCCTGGCGGTGCTCGCGCCGTCGGCCCGCGAGCGGCTCACCGAGAAATGAACGGCGAGGCCCGGATCGTCGTGTTCTCGGCGCTGCTGTTCGGCCTGCTGGCGACGATCCCGCCGCTGATCGGGATGAGCCGCGCGCTGACGAGGTCGCCCGTCCCCACCGTTTCCGTCGTCGGCCTTCTCGCGATCGTGGCGGTCACCATCGTGCTCGCCCGGGGCGCGATCACGGTCGCCACCCGGTTCGCGATGCGCCCCGCGCCGGTCGACGCGATCGGCACCCGCGACTGAACCGCCGGGCGGGCATCCTTGGGGGGTGAGCGAGGTCGCGGTGTTCGTGGGGTTGCAGGCTTCCGGGAAGACGACGTTCTACCGGGCGCGGCTCGCGGCGACGCACGTCCACGTGAGCAAGGACCTGTTCCCCAAGGCGCGCCGCAAGCAGGCGCGGCAGCTGCGGCTCGTCGCCGAGGCGCTGGAGGCCGGACGGGACGTCGCCGTCGACAACACCAACCCGTCGCCGGACGAGTGGGCGCCGCTCGTCGAGGTCGCGCGGCGGTTCGGGGCGCGGACCGTCGCGTACTGGTTCCCGCCGGACGTCGCGCTGTCGATGCGGCGCAACGCGCTGCGCCCGCCGGAAATGCGGGTGCCGGACGTCGGCGTGTATGCGACGCTCAAGCGGCTGCGCCGTCCGGGACCCGGCGACGGGTTCGACGAGCTGTGGACGGTGCGGCCGGACGGGCGCGGCGGGTTCGCCGTCGCGTCCCTGGAAGGCGGGGCCGATGCGGAACGACGACCTTGAGACGCGGATGCGCGACCGCGAGCGGTTCCACTCGCTGACCCTGCATCCGGGCGCGTGGGCGATCGTGCGGGTCGACGGCCGGGCCTTCTCCAAGTACACCGAGACGCGCTTCGACAAGCCCTTCGACCCGCGGTTCTCCGAGCTGATGGCGGGTGCGGCGGAGGCGCTGCTGACCGAGCTCGGCGGCCGGTACGCCTACACCGAGAGCGACGAGATCTCCGTCGTGCTCGACCCCGCGCACGAGATGTTCGGGCGCAAGGTCGAGAAGCTCGTGTCGCTGTCGGCGGGCATCGCCACGGCCGCGTTCACGCACGCCGCCGGGGAGCCCGCCGTGTTCGACTCCCGGGTCTGGACCGGCACGAACGTGGACGAGGCCGTCGACTACCTGTCGTGGCGGCAGGCCGACGCGGCGCGGTGCGCGCTCAACGGGTGGACCTACTGGACGCTCCGGAAGGAGGGGCGCAGCCCCCGGCAGGCCACGCGCGAGATGCACCGGACGTCCGTGTCGGACAAGAACGAGCTGCTGTTCGCCCGCGGGATCAACTTCAACGACGTTCCCGCCTGGCAGCGTCGCGGGGTCGGGCTGTGGTGGGAGACGTTCGAGAAGGCCGGGCACGACCCGGTCACGGACGTCCCGGTGACGGCGACGCGGCGGCGCGTGCGCGTCGGGCGCGAACTGCCCATGCGGGACGAGTACCGGACCTTTGTCCGCGAGCTGCTGATGCGGTAAGGAAGCGACATGGTGCATCTTCGGCGTGATGTCCGGCTTGCCGTGTTTCCCGAGGCGTTGCTCGACGAGGTCGTACGGCCGATCCTCGACGCTGCCGAGGCCTCGCGATCGGCGGCGACGGGCTGCACGTCGGCGACGCCGTGATCCCGCACGCGCGGCTCGTCCAGGGGCGGCACCTGGTCGCCGGGTCCCGGTACCGGGTGGAGTTCCCCGGAGACGATGGGGGAGTCGCGGAGATCACCGTCGGCTCGTGGGACCGCGCCCGCCGGATCCGACTGGAGGGGACGTTCGAGCGCGACGGGCACGCCGCGACGGTGTCGCTGCACGCCGACCTGACCGGACGCCGCGTCCGGTCGGTCCGCGTCACGGGCGGCTACCGGGCGACGAAAGGGCGCCTGCGGTCGCTGCGGCGCGCGACCTGGGAGGGCGAGGTCCGGTTCGGGGACTGGACGGGCGCGCCGGAGATCTCGCTCCGGGTCGTGCACCGGCTGGGGGCGGCGAGCGGGCGGGTCGAGCCGAAGGGCCGGCAGCGCGGGGAGTGGAAGGCGCGGGTGGCCGGGGGCGGGCGAGGACGCGGCGTCCTGCGCCCGTTCGCGGCGGTGGGGCTGCTGATCGCCCGGCGGAAGCTCCGGACCGGGTTCGCCGAAGGCGTGGACGGGTTCGCCGCCCGCTGGAACAAGGTCGTCCCGACCCTGGACGAACACGACCTGCACGCGCCCCTCGTCGCGCGTCACACGGTCGCCGTGCGGGCCGTCGACCGGGAGTGGACGGACGCGTTCGTCGCGGGCCTGCGCGCGGCGGTCGAGGGGCTCGACTTCAAGCGCGGACGGCTCGTGCACGACGGCTCCGCGACGAAGGACGTCCGGCTCGCCGCCGGGAAGCACCTCGCGCGCGGCGCCCGCTACCACCTGGCGAAGGCCCACCGGGACCCGGTCGAGGCGACGGTCGCCGCGTGGGACGCCGACCGGGTCCGCGTCGAGTTCCGGACGGACGACGGCGCCCGCACCGGCTCGTTCGAGTCGCGCGGCGCGTCCGTCCGGGTCGAGTACGCGAGCCGGGGCCCCGAGGGCTGGGAGGCGCTCGGCGCCGTCACCGGCGAGATCGACGCGGACGTGCACGGGTGGACGTCGGGCACGCCCGTCACGCGCAGGCTCGGCTACGCGTTCGGGACGGAGGTCCTGTCGCTGACCTGCGCTCCGGACGGGGACGGGTGGGCGGTCACCGTCACCGAGACCCACGCGCCGTCCGACTGGCTGCGCCCCCTGTACTCCGTCGCCATCGCGCTCACCCCGACGGAGGACGCGTTCCGAGAGCAGGTCGCGACCGCCGCCGACCGCTGGGACGGGGTCGTCGGCGGAGCCGCCGACCCGGCCGGGGCCGCGGCCGAACTGGTGGACGCCGTCCTGATGCGCGGGCTACTTGAGGACTTCCGTCTTCTCGGAACGCCCGGGGAAGACGACGAGGAGATGCCGCTCGGCGGGGTACGGCCATGAGTCGGCCTCGTCGCGTCCGGACACGTGCAGGCGCAGCCGGTAGTGCCCGTCGCCCGCGGCGGTGACGGCCGGGAAGCCGGGCGGCGAGTCGATCTGCTCGATCGTCGTCTTCCCGTCCGGGCTGTCGAAGCCGACCTCGACGACGTGGTCCCAGCCGCCGAGCGCGGGCGGCGGTTCCCGCCGGTACGCCCGGACGGTCAGGCAGACGCGGTCCTCGGTGTCGGTCGTGACGAGCGCGGCTCCGCCGTCCGCGACGACCAGCTCGTCCGGAACCCCTTCGTCGTACGGCGACCCTTCGGCGAGTTCGCCCACGCTGTAGGCGCGCATGAGGCCGCCCCAGAGGACCCTGGTGTACTCCCGAACGGGACGGACGTCGGCGTCCGGCACTTTACGTTCGCAGAACGCCTCGATCTTCGCCTCTACCCGTTCGGACTCCGCGGTGGCCTTCGCCTGCGCGCGCTGCATCTCCGCCTGCTGAGCAGCCGCGACCTTCGGGCACAGGTAAACGTAAACCTGCAATGACGGCTGCCGGGCGGGCCGTATCCGGGTTCGCCGCTCGCCGTCGCAGGCGCGGCGTCCATCGTCCAAGAGGATCGCATCGGATGGTTGGTCGGGGAATGCGCGTCGGGGAGGCGACCCGGGATACAGGCTGTTGTAGTCACGCATCGCGCACAGGTAGGCGAGCTTCCTTTCGCGTTCCGGCATGTTTTCGACGGACCGCGCCGATATGTCGTCATCTCTCCGGAAGAGGTTTGCGGCGTCCTTGCACGCCTCCGGACTCGACAGCGGGACCGGGGCGCCCCGGTCACCGGCGGCGGCGAACAGCGGCACCGTGACGGCGAGCGCGGCGGCCGTCCGGACCACGACCGGCCCCGGACGGTACGTCGCCGCGAGGACGAGCGCGAGCGGCAGCAGGTCGTACACCTGCCAGAAGACCTCGCCCGCGCCGAACGTGTACCAGAGCTCCACGCACGTTCGCCCCCACCTCGCGACGTCGTAGGCGAACAACGCCGGTTCGGCGAGGAGGAGCGGGGTCAGGAGCGCGACGGTCGTCCAGCCGACCGCGCGCCGCTTGACGAGCAGCCACACGAGGAACGCCGGCAGGACGATCGCCCACGGCCGTCCCTGGAGGAGTGTGTACCCGGGCACGGACCACAGGTCGGTTTGCCGCATCCAGCCCTGGCATTGCCCTGTGGGAATGATGCCCATGCCGACCTTCACGGACGGTCCGCCGAACAGCGAGTAGCCCAAGGCCAGGACGAGCGGTGCCGCGCTCACCACGGCGGCGGTGGTCCATAAAACCTTTTGCGTGCGGGGGGTCCATTGCGACATGTTCGCAGGAGCGTAGAGGACGTCTACGACAAGTCGCACCTGGGGGCGCGGAGTTGGCGCTGGGGATCGAGTTCGCGAACGTGGATTTCCCGGCTGAAATGGGACATCGACGAATTCGCGGTCGCCCAGCACAACTACATCGAGGATTCGCACCTTTTCCGCGTCGGGTTCATGAGCACCGGCGAAGCCCTCGATCTCCTCGGCGCGCTGCCCGACGGGGCGGCGGCGCTCGTGACGTCCGACGGGCCCCTCCCCGGCTGGCTGCGGCGCGGCGAGGTCGACGGCCTGCACGCCGTCTGGCACGCCGGGCACAAGCCGGGACCGGTCGTCCCGCCCCTGCAGGGCGTGCTCCTGCAAGGCCCGTCGCGGGCACGGGACGTCCTCGACCGCGACGCCGCGACGACCGTGCGGCGGCTGGACCCGCCGGACCGCACGGGGCACGAACGGCTGGAGGTCGTCCGGTACTGGGGGCTGGTCGATCTCGAAATCCTCGTCGTCCCGAACGGCACGCGCACGTCCGTCTTCCGGGCCTCCCGCCGCCCCGAACGGAACCGTCGCTGCCGCCCCGACATCGCGCTCCTGCAGTGGCTCGACCGGACCCTCCGCGCCGCGGGGGCGCACGGCTGACCGGACGTCCGGGACGACCGGGCCGTCCGGCCGGGAGGCGCGGGGTGCTGTGATGGGGCAATGGCCGGAGCCGACGGGACGATGCTCGACGAGGTGGACCTCGCGCTGATCGACGCGGTGCAGGCGAACCCGCGGGCGGCGTGGTCGGAGCTCGGCCCGGTGCTGGGGGCGGCGCCGATGACGCTGAGCCGCCGCTGGCGGCGGCTGACCGATGCCGGGCGGGCGTGGTGGCGGGGCCGACGGCACCGAACCGGCCGTGGCCGTCCTGCCGTCCTCGCCGCGCACGACACCGCCGTGATGATCGTCAACCACGCGATGGCGGAGGCCGACGTCGAGGCCGTGCTGCGGCACCCGCGCAGCGCCGTCGCGAGCGACGGCTGGGTGCTGGAGGCGCCGGGCGACGGGCACCCGCACCCCCGAAACTTCGGGACGTTCGCCCGCGTCCTCCGCCGCGCCGCCCCGTCACCCGGGTAGGGCGGCGACCGACCGTTCGACGCTCGCGCGCGCTCGGCGTCCGGGTCGGTGACGCCGATCAGGACGTAGTAGGCGAGGCCCTCGGCGTGCGCGATCAGGTCGACGGCGGCGGTCTCGGGGTCGGCGGCGCCGCCGCGGCGCAGCACGTCGGCGACCTCGCCGTGGAAGCGCGCGTACTCGGCGCGCATGCGCGCGGCGATCGCCTCGTCGGCGAGGGCCAGCGCGGTGAACGACTGCCGGACGCGCATGTGCGCGCGCGTCTCGGCGTCGCGGGCGATCAGCTCGGTGAGGACGACCGTGAGGACGTCCCGGGGCGGGGCGTCGGCGAGGTCGCGGCCGATCCGCGCGCGGATCCGCGCGGCGCTCAGCGCGTTGCCCCGGTCGAAGGCGGCCTCGATGAGCCGCTGCTTGGCGGGGAAGTAGTGCTGGACGCGTCCGGGCGAGACGTCCGCGCGCGCCGCGACCTCGGTCAGCGACACCGCCGCCAGGCCGCGCTCGGCGACGATCGCCAGGACCGCGTCGGCGATCTCGTTCCGCCGCTCCTCGTGCCGGACCCCGGGCCCGCGCGTGCGCCGCTCCATCACTCTCTCCCCGTTTTCCGATGCGCTCGCATCGGATTGCCCTCCTATGAGTCTAGCGCGGCACCTCAGGGCTTCCCGGTTTCCTTGCCTCGGCGGAGGTTTGTGGGCGCCGCGTCGGGCGCGTAGCCTGCGAGTCGAGCAAAGCAATGTGACCGCATCGGTTTGTGGAGGTGGCGATGGGACGGGTCGTCCTCGCGCTCGCGTGCGCCGCGCAGTTCATGGTCGTCCTGGACGTCTCGGTGGTGAACGTCGCGCTGCCCGCCGTCCAGGACGACCTCGGCGTCGCCGCCGCCGACCTGCCGTGGGTCGCGGGCGCCTACACGCTCGCGTTCGCCGGGTTCCTGCTGCTCGGCGGGCGGCTCGCCGACATCGCCGGGGCGCGCCGGACCTTCCTGGCGGGCCTGCTGCTGTTCTGCCTGCCCAGCCTGGTCGGCGGCCTCGCCACGGCGCCCGGCACGCTGATCGCCGCGCGCGCCGCGGCGCGGATCGGCGCGGCCGTCCTCGCCCCCGCCACGTTGACGATCATCACCACGACGATCCCGGAGGGGACGCGGCGGACCCGCGCCCTCGCCGTCTGGACGGCCGTCGGCCTGGTCGGCGGGGCGGCCGGGAACCTCGTCGGCGGGCTGCTCACCGAGGCGCTGTCGTGGCGGTGGATCCTGCTGGTCAACGTGCCGGTCGGGCTGGCCGCCGCCGTCCTGGCCCGGCGCGTCCCGGACGGGCGGCGCGGCGGCGCCCGCCGGCGCTCGACGTCCCCGGCGCGGTCGTCGCCACCGCCGGGCTCGCGCTGCTCGCCTTCGGGATCATGCGGGCCGGGTCCGCGGGCTGGACGGACGCCGGTACGGCCGGGACGCTCGGCGGCGCGCTCGTCCTGCTCGCCGCGCTCGCCGTCATCGAGACGCGCGGCGCGGCCGACCCGCTCGTCCCGCCGCGGCTGCTCCGGTCCCGCGCGATCGGGCTCGGCAACGTCCTGATGCTGCTCGCGGGCGGCTGCTTCCAGGTGCCGATGTGGTACTTCCTCACCCTCTACATGCAGGACGGCCTCGGCTACTCGGCGCTGGAGACCGGGCTCGGTTTCCTCCCGCACACGCTCCTCACCATGCTCGTCGGCCTCCAGGTCACGCCGCGGCTGATGCGGCGCGCGGACGACCGCGTGCTCGTCGCCGCGGGCTCGGCCGTTGCGGCGGCGGGGTTCCTGTGGCAGAGCGCGGTCGCGGCGGACGGCGGCGGGACGTACGCGGGGGACGTCCTCGGCCCGGCGGTCCTGGTGTCGGTCGGCGGCGGCCTGCTGAACACGCCGCTGACCACCACGGTCACCGCGGGCGTCGCCGGAGCGGACGCGGGCGCCGCGTCCGGCCTGCTGAACACCGCGAAGCAGGTCGGCGGGGCGGTCGGCCTCGCGGTGCTCGCCGCCGCCACCGGCACGCACGGTGCCGCCTTCCTGGCGATGGCCGTCATGCTGGGCGTCGTGGCGGCCGCGTCCCGGGCGCTGCCCGCGCGCCGCGACGCGCCGCCGCCACCGGACGTCCCGGGACGGTCCGGGCAACCATCCGCGGGGTCCCGGCGGTACTAGTCGGCAGGAAACCACCGGGAGGACGGATGCGGGACCGGCCGGACTATTCGGCATACGTGGCGGAGCGGTCGCCGCGGCTGCTCAGAACCGCCTACCTGATGTGCCGCGACTGGGGCCAGGCGGAGGATCTGCTGCAGACCGCGCTGGTCAAGGCGTGGCGGGCGTGGCGGCGCGTCGGCGCCGACCCCGACCCGTACGTGTACCGGATCCTCGTCAACACGCACGCGTCGTGGGCGCGGCGCCGCTGGCGCGGGGAGCGTCCGACGGAGGCGCCGCCGGACGGGCCCGACGGGGCGGACGCGTTCGGCGCGGCCGACGACAAGGCCGTCCTGTGGGCGGCGCTCGGCCGGTTGCCGCAGGGGCAGCGCGCGGTGATCGTCCTGCGGTACTTCGAGGACCTGCCGGAGGCGCGCGTCGCGGAGATCCTCGGCTGCTCGGTGGGGACCGTGAAGAGCCAGGCCAGCAAGGCGCTCGCCAAGCTCCGTATCGACCCGGAGATCGTCGCGGCGGCGCCGCGGGGAGGGACTGACCGATGAGCCGAGACCTGAAGGACCTGCGCGAGGTCATGGAGAGCCGCACCGCCGGGGGGAGCGTCCCGCCGGACCTGCACGACCGGCTCCGCGCGATCCGGCGCGCCGCCGGATCCGGCTCGCGGCGGGGGCGGCGGGGGCCGTCCTGGCGGCCGGGGCGATCATCCCGGTCGTCGCCGATCTGGGGGCGGGACCGGCGAAGCCGGAGCACGCGCCCGTCCTCGCGGGCGTGCCGAACGACGCGTTCGCGTCCTCGAAGCCCAAGTACGGGATGGAGCCGCTGGCCGAGATCCGGTACGGGTCGATCGGGCGGACGGCGGAGATCACCTACACGCCGACCGGGCCGCACACGGTGATCGAGTACCGGTGCGCGGCGCCGTCCAGGGTGTACCAGGTGTCTTCGGACGGGACGCTTTCGGGCGGTGGCTGCGATGAGAACGGCAGCTTCGAGAGCTACCGGCAGAACGACGAGGGCGGCGGCGCGGTGACGTACCGGGCGGTCGTGGTTCCCCGGGACGTCGAGCCGCGGACGGCAGCCGAACTCGACCGGTACGTCGACTCGCACTCGGCGGCGCCCGGCCGGTGGAGCGTCCGGATCTACAGCGGGAAGTGCGAGATCCAGACCTGCTACGGGCTGCCCGAGAACGACGATGTCCTGCCCGTGAAGGGCCTGGAGCGGCTGGCGGAGGCGAAGGGCACGGGGGACGGACGCGTCCGCACGGTCTCGTTCGTCCCGACGGGCGAGACGGTGCGGCTGCGGGTGACGTGCCTGGACGGTGCGGCCGTCGTGGTCGTGAAGTCCGGCGGGCGTCCCGCCCCCGTCGACTGCGAGGTGGCCGAGTTCCGCGGCGTCGTCTGGGACCACCGGGTCGTGCCCGGTGAGCGGACGGAGGTGGACGTCGCCGTGCTCCCGGCCGAGGCGGGCGCGCCCGCGTCCACGGGCGCCGGGGCCGTCGCGAAGGCGATGGAGGGCGTGCGGCCGGACGGGACGTGGCGGCTGGAGGTCTTCGCCCGCTGACCGGACGCCGATGATCCCCGGGGTTCCGTCCGGTATGCCCGCCATGCAATGATTTCGATAACGGTTTTCATTCACGTGGGGGTGGGCGATGCGATCCACGGTCGACGGCACGGAGTCGGTCACGGAGTCGGTCACGGCGGAGCTGGCGGCGATCTGGGGCGAGCTCCTCGATCTCGAACCGGACGACGTCCCACCCGACGTGAGTTTCGTGCGGCTCGGCGGCGACTCCGTCTTGACCGTCCGGCTGTCGGCGCTGGTCCGCAGCAGGCTGGCCGTCGAGCTGGCGCTGGCGGACGTCACCGTGGAGATCACCCTCGACGGCCTCGCCGACCTCGTGCGGCGGCGCACCGGCGGCACGGCGCGGGCACTGCCAGTCGACATCGAGCGGCGCGCCGACCCGGGCGCCCCGTTCCCGCTGATGCCGCTCCAGCAGGGCTACTTCATCGGCCAGCAGGGCGCCTGGGAGCTGTCGTACGACTCGGCGCACTTCTACGCCGACGTCGCCCTCACCGGCATGGACGGCGACGAGGCCGCCGAGGCGCTCGAAGACGCGCTGCGGCGGCTCGCCGTCCACCAGCCGATGCTGCGGGCGCGCGTCCTGCCGGACGGCACCCAGCGCGTCCTGCACCCGGACGAGCCCGGCGCCGTCCCCGTCCCGCGCCTCTACGACCTGCGGGACGCGGACGGCGCGACGGTGCGGGACACGCTCGCCGCCCTCCGCGACGAGATGAGCACCGCCGGGCCCGACCCGCAGCACGGCCCCGGCGTCGACGTCCGGCTGAGCCTGCTGCCCGGCGGCCGGGGGCGGCTGCACACCGCGATGAGCCTGCTGACCCTGGACGGCTGGTCGGCGACGCTCCTCAACCGCGAGCTGCTCGCCCTCGCCGCCGACTGGAACGCGGTCCCCGCGCCCCTCGAAGTCGACTTCGGCGACTACGTGACCGCGCAGGACCGGCTGCGCGACACCCCCGCCTGGGCCGCCGACCGCGACTGGTGGTGGGCGGCCCTCGACGACGTCCCGGGCGCCCCCGCGCTCCCGCTGCGCGCCGACCCCCGCGACGTCCGGCCGACCCTGATGGGCACCCGGTCGGCGCACCTGCCGGCGTCCCGCTGGGCGGCGCTGCGCGAGCACTGCACCGCCCGCGACGTCACCCCGTCCGCCGCGATGCTCGCCGCGTTCGCCGTCGTCCTCGCCCGGTGGGGCGGGCACCGCCGGATGCTGCTGAACTCCCTGCAGCTCAACCGGCTGCCGCTGCACCCGGACGTCCACCGGGTGTTCGGCGCGTTCGCCGCCACGATGCTGCTGCCCGTCGAGCCCGAGCCCGGCCGCCCGTTCGCCGACCTCGCCCGCGCCGCGCAGCGCACCCTCACCGAGGCCGCCGCGCACAACCTGATCTCCGGCGTGGAGGTGTCGCGGGAGCTGGCGCGGCGGCGCGGGACGACCCGTCCGGTCGGACCCGTCGTGTTCCAGAGCACCCTCGGGATGGACGCGGCCGTCGGCGCGGAGCAGGTCGAGTCGGCCGGGCCGCTCGGCGACCTCGACTTCGCCGACTACCACCACCAGCTCCGCACCCCGCAGGTCGCCCTCGAAGCCCGCTTCTACGAGCTGCACGGCGAGATGGCCGCCGTGTTCTCCCTGGTGGACGAGCTGTTCGACCCCGCCGAGGTCGACACGGCCTTCGCCGGGCTGCACGCGCTCATCGGAGCCCTCGCCGACGGCCCCGGCTGGGACGAGCCCGTCGACCTGCCGTCCGCCCGCGACCCCGGGCCCGCCTCCGGCCGCACCCTCGACCGGCTGCCCGAGGGCGCGGCGGAGGCGGCCGGCGGCCCGCCCCGCGACGACCTCGAACAGCGGATCTGCGCGCTGTGGGAGGACGTCCTCGGCGTCCCCGTCCTGGACCGCGCGACCACGTTCTTCGCCCTCGGCGGCGACTCCCTCCTCGCCGTCCGCGCCCTCGCCCGGCTCGCGGGCGACGGCCCGGTGCCGACCGTCCGCGAGTTCCTCGACGCCCCGACCGTCGCGGGCCTCGCCGCGTCCGTCCGCGCCCGGACGGACGCCGCGTGACGGTCCGGGCGGCGTCCTCGGCGGCGCGGGCGCGGTCAGCCGCGCCGCGCGCGGCGGCTCGCCGGGCTGGGCGAACTCCGCATCGGCGGCCGCGACCCCGGCCGGGCCGCGACCTGGGCGTGC
>NZ_MKJY01000565.1 GCF_001942465.1 Actinomadura sp. CNU-125 | reverse complement strand
GCCACCAGCGCATCCAGCGCCTCGCGCGGGAACCGGGACTCCTCGTCCACCTCCGCCGCGAACGGAGCGATCTTCGCGTCGGCCAGCTCGCGCACCGTGCTGCGCAGCAGCTCATGCTCCTCCGACGGAGCGTACGTGGGAAAATCAGAGCTCATGCGCTCGATGTTACCGGCAAGTACGATTCGCCCGGCCGTGCAGTGACCGACGACACGGGGAATGCCCGTAAGGTCCGAAAATCGCGCTGTGGGTATGTCCGTAAGGTCCGACCTGAGAGGAGCCCGCCTTGGCCCACCGGCTGACCGTCATCGGAACCGGTTACCTCGGTGCCACGCACGCCGCCTGCATGGCGACCTGGGCTTCGACGTGCTCGGCCTGGACGTCGACGAAGGCAAGATCGCGCGGCTGGCGAGCGGCGACCTGCCGTTCTACGAGCCCGGCCTCGAACCCGTCCTGCGCCGCAACCTGGAGAACGGGCGCCTGCGCTTCACCACGTCCTTCCAGGACCTCGCGGACTTCGGCGACGTCCACTTCCTCTGCGTCGGGACGCCGCAGCAGGCCGGCTCGTACGCCGCCGACCTCGGCCACCTGGACGCCGCGGTCGAGGCGCTCGCGCCGCTGCTGCGCCGCCCGTGCCTGGTCGTCGGCAAGTCGACCGTGCCGGTCGGCACCGCCGGACGCCTCGCCGACCGGCTCGCCGGGCTCGCGCCCGTCGGTGGCGACGCGGTGCTCGCGTGGAACCCCGAGTTCCTGCGGGAGGGCTTCGCCGTCCGGGACACGCTGCGCCCCGACCGGATCGTCGCCGGGCTGCCCGCCGAACAGGGCGCCGCCGAGCACGCCGAGAAGGTGCTGCGCGAGGTCTACGCGGCGGCGCTCGCGGACGGCGTCCCGTTCGTCACCGCCGACCTGCCCACCGCCGAACTCGTCAAGACGGCGGCGAACGCGTTCCTCGCCACCAAGATCTCCTTCATCAACGCGATGGCCGAGGTGTGCGAGGCGGCCGGCGCCGACGTGACGCGGCTCGCCGCGGCGCTCGCCCACGACGACCGCATCGGCGGCCGGTTCCTCGGGCCCGGCCTCGGCTTCGGCGGCGGCTGCCTGCCCAAGGACATCCGCGCCTTCATGGCCCGCGCCGACGAGCTGGGCGCCTCGCACGCGCTCACGTTCCTGCGCGAGGTGGACGACATCAACGGGCGGGGGCGCCGCGTCCGGACGGTCGACCTCGCCCGCCGCGCCCTCGGCGGCTCGTTCGCCGGACGGGCTCGTCGGCGTGCTCGGGGCCGCGTTCAAGCCCGACTCCGACGACGTCCGCGACTCGCCCGCCCTCGACGTCGCCGCGTCGATCCGGGCGGAGGGCGGCGCCGTCACCGTGCACGATCCGAAGGCGAACGCGAACGCCCGCCGCGCGCAGCCGTCGCTCGCCTACGCCGACTCCGCGCTGGACGCCGCCCGCGGCGCCGACGCCGTCCTGCTGCTCACCGAGTGGCGCGAGTTCCGCGCGCTGACGCCGTCCGAGCTGGCCCCGGTCGTCGCCGGACGCGTCATCGTCGACGCCCGGGGCGTGCTCGATCCGGACGCCTGGCGCGCCGCCGGCTGGACCTTCTGCGCGCTGGGCCGCCCCTGACGAAGGGCCGCGTGACGAAGGCCGCGTGACGAAGGACACTGTCCGATCGGTCAGGGCTGACCGATCGGACAGTTACCGTTGAGGCATGACACGTCCGTCCAGCGGGTTGCACGACCGGATCCTCGGCGCGGCGCTGCATTTGTTCGTCGACCACGGGTACCGGGGAACGTCGCTGCAGGACATCGCGACCGACGTCGGCTGCTCCAAGGCGTCGCTGCTCTACCACTTCAGCAACAAGGAGGCGATCCTCACCGAGCTGATGGTCCCCGTGCTGCGCGAAGCCGTGGAGTTGGACGCGCGGCTTGAGAAGCTGGACGGCGCCGACGCCGCCATCACCGCGGTCACGGAATTCGCGACCCTCGCCATGCGGTTCCGGCGCGAGGTCAAGCTGCTGTTCGACAACCTCGCGGAGGCCACCACCCTCGACGCCGGCTTCCCGGAACTCGACGGCTTCGGCGAGGGGCTGGTCGACGCGCTCGCGGGCCGCTCGTCCGCGCCGGCCGACCAGGTGGCCGCCCGGATGGCCCTCGGCGGCATCTTCCTGACCGCCGCCGACCTGTCCCTGGACGACTCGATGCTGCGCGAGGCGCTGGTCACCACCGCCTTGCGGACACTGGGGCACACCCCCGGCTGATCCTCGACCGAGCACGACCGACCCAGCACGACCTCCCTACCTCGACCGAACCCCCACCGGCGAGACGCCGCACCCGCGGCCGTTTCGTGCTGCCCTCCAATCGACTGAAAGGTCTGTTCCCTCATGGCGACCTTGCTCTACCGGCTGGGCCGCTGGTGCTTCGGGCGCCGCGGCACCGTCGTGGCGATATGGCTGCTGCTCCTGGGCGTGCTCGGCGGCGCCGCCGCCGCGTTCATGGGCCCGACGTCCGACCAGTTCAAGATGCCGGGCACCGAGTCCCAGGAGGCCATGAACTCCCTGCAGAAAGACTTCCCGCAGGCCACGGGCGCTCCGGCACGATCGTCATCGCCGCGCCGGAGGGCTCCAAGCTGAGCGCGGGCGAGGTCGCGCCCGTCGTGCGCGAGGCCGCGGCCGTCCCCGGGGTGATCTCGGCCACCGACCCGTTCCAGAGCAGGTCGGTCTCGCCGGACGGGCGGTACGCGCTCGTCCAGGTCCAGTTCGAGGACGAGGCCGCCGAGCTGACCGACGCGCAGCGCGAGGCGTACGGCGAGGTCGGGCAGGACATCGACGGCCTGCGGGTGGAGGCGGGCGGCGAGCCCGCCACGTCCGTCCCGGCGATGGGCAGCGCCGAGATCATCGGCGTGATCGTCGCCGCGGTCGTCCTGCTGATCACCTTCGGTTCCCTGGTCGCCGCCGGAATGACGCTGCTCAACGCGCTGATCGGCGTCGGCGTCGGGATGGCCGGGCTGTACGCGCTGACCGGCGCGATCGAGCTGAGTTCCACCACGCCCGTCCTGGCGCTGATGCTGGGGCTCGCCGTCGGCATCGACTACTCGCTGTTCATCACGTCCCGCTACCGGCAGAACCTCCTCGACGGGCTGGAGGCCCGGGAGGCCGCCGGACGGGCGATCGGCACCGCCGGATCGGCGGTGGTGTTCGCCGGTGTCACCGTGGTCATCGCGCTGGCCGGGCTGTCGGTCGTCGGCATCCCGTTCCTGTCCGCGATGGGCCTCGCCGCCGCCGCGACCGTCGCCGTCGCCGTGCTGGTCGCGCTGACGCTGCTGCCCGCCGTCCTGGCGTTCGCCGGGTCCAAGGTGCTGCCGCGCGGACGGCGCGACGGTGCGGGCGCGGCGAAGAAGCGGGAGAACTTCGGCTACCGGTGGGGACGCGGCGTGCTGAAGGCGCGCATCCCCGTGCTGATCGTCGGGATCGTGGGGCTGGGCGCGCTCGCCCTGCCCACCCTGGACATGCGGCTGGCGCTGCCGGACGCGGGCACCTCCGCCGAGGAGTCGTCCCAGCGGCAGGCGTACGACATGATCAGCGAAGGGTTCGGCGAGGGGTTCAACGGCCGGCTCATCACCGTCGTCTCCGGGCCGGACCAGGCGTCCACCCAGGCCGCCGCGCAGCAGACCGCCCGGCTCATCGGGGGCATGGACGGGGTGACCGCGGCCGCGCCGCCGCAGTTCAACCAGGCCGGGACGACCGCGCTCGTCGCCGTCATCCCCGAGACCGGGCCGACCGACGCCGCCACCGAGGACCTCGTCCACGAGATCCGCGACCAGGTGGACGCCGTGCAGGGCGCCGACGTCGCGCTGACCGGCATGACGGCGATGGGCATCGACATCTCCGAGAAGCTCGCCGACGCCCTGCCGATCTACCTGGTGCTGGTGGTGGGCCTGTCGGTGCTGCTGCTGATGCTGGTGTTCCGGTCCCTGCTCGTCCCGCTCAAGGCCGCGCTGGGCTTCCTGCTCACGGTCGGCGCGACGTTCGGGATCACCACGGCCGTCTTCCAGCAGGGCCACCTGGCCGGGCTGGTCGGCGTCGACACCCCGGGCCCGCTGATCAGCTTCCTGCCGATCATCCTGGTCGGCATCCTGTTCGGCCTGGCCATGGACTACGAGGTCTTCCTGGTCTCGAAGATGCGGGAGGACTACGTCCACGGCGACACGCCGCGGCAGGCCACCATCAACGGGCTCGGGCAGAACGCCCGCGTGGTCACCGCCGCCGCGATCATCATGATCGCGGTCTTCGGCGGGTTCGTGTTCGCGCACGACCCGATCATCAAGTCGATCGGGTTCGCGCTCGCCGTCGGCGTCTTCATCGACGCGTTCATCGTGCGGATGACGATCGTCCCGGCCGTCATGTCGCTGCTCGGGCGCGGCGCCTGGTGGCTGCCCCGGTGGCTCGACCGGGCCATGCCGAACCTGGACATCGAGGGCGAGAAGCTCCGCGGTGCCGCGCCGGTGCCCGCGCCGCAGGCCGAGCCGGAGTACAGCGGCCGACGCTGACCACTTTTGCGACAAGAAACCGTCAAGGGCGGGGAGGTCCGGTGACCTTCCCGCCCTTGTGGCAATGATCACGTCACCGGCGGAACCCGGCCGGGCGTCCCGTCGTTGGAACCGGTGAGTCACATGTACGAACATCATTCTTCTTCGCCGGCCGGCCGCCGTTGATCACTCTGCTGTCGCTGGTGCTCGGCGTCGTCGTGATCCTCCTGATCACCGCCCTCACCGGTTACTTCGTCGCGCAGGAATTCGCCTTCATGGCGGTGGACCGGTCCCGCCTCCAGGCCCGCGCGGGCTCCGGGGACGGCGCCGCGGGCCGCGCCCTCACCGTCACCCGCCGCACCTCGTTCATGCTGTCGGGCGCGCAACTCGGCATCACCGTCACCGGACTGCTCGTCGGCTACGTCGCCGAACCGCTGGTCGGCGAGGCCCTCGGCGACATCCTCGGGTTCGCCGGGGTCCCCGCCGCGGTCGGCATCGCCGTCGGGACCGTCCTCGCCCTGGTCCTGTCCACGCTCGTGCAGATGGTGTTCGGGGAGCTGTTCCCGAAAAACCTCGCCATCGCCCGGCCCGAACCGGTCGCGCGCAGCCTGTCGCGGTCGACGCTCCTCTACCTGAAGGTCTTCGGGTGGCTGATCTGGGTGTTCGACCAGTCCTCGAACCTGCTGCTGCGGGCCCTGCGGATCGAACCCGTCCACGACGTGGAGCACTCCGCCACCGAACGGGACCTCGCGCACATCGTCGCCGACTCGCGGCGCAGCGGCGACCTCCCGCCCGACCTGTCGTTCCTCCTCGACCGCATCCTCGACTTCCCCCGCCGCGACGTCGAGCACGCCATGATCCCCCGCCCGCAGGCCGACACCGTCGACGACAGCGCGACGATCGCCGAGGTCAGGACCGAGATGAGCACCGGCCACTCCCGCTACCCCGTGCTGGACGACGAGGAGCGCGTGATCGGCGTCGTGCACCTCGACGACGTGCTGGCCGCCGACCGCGGCACCGCGCCGGTGTCGACGATCATGCGTCCGGTCACCGTCGTCCCGACCCTCATGCCGCTGCCCGCCGCCCTCAACCACCTCGCCGAGGACCGCGCCGAACTCGCCTGCGTCATCGACGAGTTCGGCGGCTTCACCGGCATCCTCACCCTGGAGGACCTCGCCGAGGAACTCGTCGGCGAGATCACCGACGAGCACGACACCGCCGCCGACGAGCCCGCGATCGTCCGCGACGGCGACGCCTGGATCATCCCCGGCGCGTCCACATCGACGAGGTCGAGCGGGCCGTCGACCACCGGCTGCCCGAGGGCGGCTACGAGACCCTCGCCGGGCTCGTCATCGCCGCCCTCGGCGACCTCCCGGAACCCGGCACCGAACTCGACGTCGAACTGCCCGCCGACCCCGCGGACCTCGCCTACGACGAGGAGCCGCCGGTCCGGTTCGTCCACGTGGAGGTCCTCGAAGTCGACAACCACGTGCCGTCGTCGGTCCGGCTCGCGATCGTCGAGGGGGGCCGGTGAGCAACCCGTGGGCGGTCGCCGCCGCCACCGTCGCGATCATCGTGCTCAGCGCGTTCTTCGTCGCCGTCGAGTTCGCGCTCATCGCCGCCAAGCGCCACCGGCTGGAGGACGCCGCGCCGTCGAGCCGCTCCGCGCGCGCCGCACTGCGCAGCTCGTCCGAGCTGACGGTCCTGCTCGCGGGCGCCCAGCTCGGCATCACGGTCTGCACCCTGGCGCTCGGCGCGATCACCAAACCGGCCGTGCACCACTGGCTCACGCCCCTGTTCACGTCGTGGAACGCCCCGCTGTGGCTGGCGGACGCCGCCGGGTTCGTCCTCGCGCTGATCCTCGTGACGTTCCTGCACCTGGTCGTCGGGGAGATGGCCCCCAAGTCGTGGGCGATCGCCCACCCGGAACGCTCGGCCACCCTCCTCGCGCTGCCGATGCGCGGCTTCATGTGGCTGACCCGGCCGCTGCTGCGAGCGCTGAACGAATCGGCGAACTGGTGCCTGCGCAAGGTCGGCGTCCAGGCCGCCGACCAGGTCGAGTCCGGCCAGGACCCGGACGCCCTGCGCCACCTCGTCGAGCACTCCGCGAACGTCGGCGCGCTCGACGCCCGCTACTCCGCGCAGCTCTCCGAGGCCCTCGACCTGCGCAACCTCAAGATGGGCGACCTGGTCAGGCGCGACGCGGCCCCCACCGCCGTCGCCCCGGACGCCACCGTCGCCGACGTGCAGGCCGCGGCCCGCGCGTCCGGCCACCTGCGCATCCTGATCACCGGCCCCGCCTGGAGCGTGGTGCACGTCCGCGACACCCTCACCTCCCCCGACACGGCCCCCGCCGCGCCGCTGACCCGCCCCGCGTACCTGATCGAGGCGGGCACGCCCGTCTACACGGCCCTCACCCGGATGCGCGAGTCCGGCAACCAGCTCGCCCTCGTCACCGACCGCGACACGGTCCTCGGCGTCGTCACCATCACCGACATCCTCCGCCGCCTCTTCCACCGCACCCCCGCCGTCCCCACCGTCTCCACCGCCCCGACCGACCGCTGACAGCGCACCGGCCCCGGCCCCACCGCCCAGCGCGGCCACGGCCCCGGCCTCGATCGCGGCGTTCGGCCGGGTCAGCGGCAGTGCAGGGTCACGGCGCCGAGGCCGGCGAAGGCGGCGGTGATCGTGCGGCCGGGGGCGGCGAAGACGGCGTCGGTGAGGCCGCCGGTGAGGACGATCCAGCCGGGTTCGAGCGCGATGCCGCGGCGCGCGAGGGTGTTGGCGGCGAGCGCGAGGGCCTCGGCGGGGTGGCCCTGGACGGCCGCGCCGGTGGCGGAGTCGACCTCCTCGCCGTCGATCTCCAGGCGGCAGGGTTCGGCGGCCAGGTCGAGGTCGGCGGGGTCGCGCCAGCGGTCGCCGACGACGTAGCGGGCGGACGAGGCGTTGTCCGCGACGACGTCGGGGAGCGCGAACTTGAAGTCGGTGTAGCGGCTGTCGATGACTTCGAGTCCGGCGCGACCCGGGCGACGGCGGCGAGCGCGGACGCGGCGGTGACGTCCGGGCCGGCGAGGCGTTCGCCCATGATGAAGACGATCTCGGGTTCGACGCGGGGGTGGATCAGGCCGTCCATGTGGAGCGGGGCGCCGGGCGGGAGCGGCATGTCGTCGGTGAGCCAGGCGGTGAGCGGCGAATCGATGCCCATGCGCTCCTGCTTGGGCGCGGAGGTGAGGCCGAGCTTGACGCCGACGACGCGGCGCCCCTCGGCGACCTTGCGGCGCAGCACCTCGTCCTGGACGCGGTAGGCGGTGTCGAGGTCGAGTTCGGGCCACTCGGCGGTGATCGGGCCCCGGTCGGCGCGCAGGTCCTCGGCGCGGCGCAGCGCGACGGCGGCCCGGTCGACGGTCCATTCGGTCACGGGTTCTCCTCGTTCTTCAGCCGGTCGCCGACGGCGAACCGGGACGGCGGGACCTCGTCGACCACGACGCGGATCGCCGACATCGGGGCGTCCAGCTCGCGGTGGACGGTCCGGGCGACCTCGCGCATGCAGCGTTCGATCGCGTCCGGGTCGCGTCCGGCGACGAGGGTCATGCGGATGATGGGCATACGTGCTCCTTGGGCTATGCGAGGGCCTTGCCGCGGGTTTCGGGGAGCAGCACGGCGACGGTGAGGGCGGCGAGGACGAAGAACGCGGTGGTGATGCCGAGCCCGGCGGACGCGCCGAACCGGTCGGCGACGACGCCGATGGTGGCGGGTCCGGCGGCGCTGATCGCGCGGGAGCCGTTGTAGACGACGCCTTGCGCCGTCCCGCGGATGTGGGTGGGGAACAGCTCGGCGAACGCGGGCCCGAAGCCGCTGTAGAAGCCGGTTCCGAAGAGCGAGACGACGATCCCGACGACCAGCAGCACGGCGGGCCGGTTCACGGAGACGAACACGGGGACCAGCGCCGCGGCGAGCACGAAGTAGGTGATGAACGCGAGCTTGCGGCCGATGCGGTCGGCGACGTATCCGAACGAGACGAAGCCGATCACCGCGCCGACCTGCATGAGGACGAGCCAGGTCGTCGAGTGGACGAGGTCCATGCCGACGCCGCCGTCCTCGACGGGCGTGGCCAGGTAGGTGGGGATCCACGTGAAAAGGCCCCAGTAGCCGAGCATCGCGAAGCTCGTGAACGTCATCGCGACGGCGAACGGCCGCGTGTGCTCGGTGAGGAGCGTCCGGACGGCGCCACCGAGCGACACGCGCTCGCGCCGTTCCAGCCACATCTTCGGCTCGGGCGTGTGGCGGCGGATCCACAGCGCCGACAGGGCGGGCAGCACGCCGACGAAGAACACCCAGCGCCAGCCGCCGATCGGCAGGACGATCGCGGCGACGAGCGCGGCGAGCGCGTAGCCGACGCCGAACGCGCTCTGCACCCAGGCGAGGACCTTGCCGCGGTGCCGCTCCGGCCACGTCTCGCTGACCAGCGCCGTCCCGGCGGACCATTCGCCGCCGAGGCAGACGCCGACGACGACGCGGAAGACCAGCAGCATCGTCAGGGAGGTCGAGAACCCGCACAGCAGCGTGCCCGCCGAGTAGCCCACGATGCTGAACACCATCGAGCGCGTCCGTCCGAACCGGTCGGCGATGAACCCGAAGAACAGGCCGCCGACGGCGGTGGCGACGAGGGCGGCGGACGCGACGAACCCGGCGGCGCTCTGGTCGAAGTCCAGGTCGGCGGACACGTCGCTGATGACCATCGCGAAGAGCATCAGGTCCATCACGTCGAGCATCCAGCCGAGGTACGCGCCGGTGAACGTGCGCCACTGGTCCTTGGTGGCGCCCCGGTACCAGGCGGGGGCCCGTCCGGGGGTCGTCTGTGTCATGCGCGCTCCTTCGGGGTGGACGGCTGCGGCGATGAGCGTCCTGTTAAGCGAGACGTAGGTCTTGGCCAACGTGACAATAGTCGGCACTCTACCTCTGTCAAGAGGTATGGTTCACTCAACCGATACGCGAGTATCGCTCACCGATACAAGGAGGGTCCGTGACCGACGACTTCCCCCGCCGCACGTTCCGGCTCTACGAGGACGTCCTCCCCGCCGGAGCCCCGCCGGTGTTCCTCCCGTCCGCCGACCGGGCCCTCTACCCGGTGAGCGGCGGCGTCACCGCCGAGTACGCGGACGGCGCCCAGTCCGTCCCGGCGGGCACCGGCTGGACGGGCGGCGGCGAGCTGACGCTGCTCCCCGGCGAGGCGGACGCCCGCGTCTGGCGCTGGGAGCTCCTCCCCGAGGGCCGCGCCGCCGACGGGACGCTGCGCGCCGCGCCGCGCACGTCCTCGCGCCTGCTCCTCGAACACGAGGTGGCGCTCGACCCGGGCTTCGGCTGGCTGATGCGCTGCGACCGCGTCTCGTTCCCGCCCGGCGGGACGGCCTGGACGCACGTCCACCAGGGCCCCGGCATCCGGGTCTGCCTCGACGGCGAGATCACCATCGAGACCGAGGGCCGCACGACCGTCTCCGGACCCGGCGAAGCGTGGTTCGAGCTCGGCCCCGCGCCCGTCCTCGCCCCGACCACCGACCGGACCGCGACCACGTTCGTCCGCTGCTTCCTGCTGCCCCGCGCCCTGCTCGGCCGCAGCTCCCTCCGGTACGTCCTGCCCGAGGACACCGACAAGCCGAAGACCCAGCGGTACCACGTCTTCAGCGAGCGCGTGCTGGACCTCGGCTGACTACAATGACCCGAATGGGCGAGGGGCGGTCGGCGGACGGATCGGACGTGCGGCGACCCGCCGA
Source organism: Actinomadura sp. CNU-125 (assembly GCF_001942465.1). Lineage (GTDB taxonomy): Bacteria > Actinomycetota > Actinomycetes > Streptosporangiales > Streptosporangiaceae > Spirillospora. The sequence goes on along the minus strand of NZ_MKJY01000565.1, from coordinate 31,354 downwards.
GGCGTCCACGACCCTCATCTCCCTCGGCATCATCCACGGCCTGCTCGAACTGGGCGGCGAGGGCGGCGTGTCCGCGGTCGCGCCCGGGTCGGGCTGCCCAAGGCCCGGGTGCACCGCCACCTCGCCGTCCTCAAGGACGCCGGCTACATCCTGCAGGACCCCGCCACCAAGCAGTACCGCGTCGGCTGGCGCCTGTACCTGCTCGGCCAGAGCCTCGTGGGCCGCTTCGACGTCCCCGGCCTCGCCCGCCCGGCCATGGAGGAGCTCCGCCGCCGGGTCGGCCAGACCGTCGTGCTCACCACGTTCACCGACGAGGCCGTCGTCGTCCTGGAGGTCCTGTCCGGGCAGGCCCCCGTCGACATCGTCCTGCACCCCGGCGTGCAGTTCCCGTACCACGCCGTCGCGCAGGGCAAGGTCGGCCTCGCCTACGGGCCCGGACGCCTCCGCGAGACGGCCCTCGCGCACCTCGAATCCCGCACCTCCCGGACGATCACCGACCGCGAGGCCCTCGAAGCCGAACTCAAGACCGTCCGGGAACGCGGCTGGGCGGACGCGCCCGAGGAGATCTTCACCGGCGTCAACGCGATCGCCGCGCCCGTCGTCACGTCCGAGGGCGAGGCGCTCGGCGCGATCGCGGTCGTCGGCTCGATCCACTACCTTCCGGCGGAGGCCGCGCCCGACGTGACGTCCGCCGTCGTGACGGCCGCCCGGTCGGTCTCCCGCGACCTCGGCTACGAAGGCCCCTACCCGCCCGCTCCCTGACTGCTCAGGTCAGTTCGAGGCCGCCGTCGACGGTGAGGACCTGGCCGGTGATCCAGGTGGCGTCCGGGTCGGCGAGCCGCACGACCCAGTCCGCAACCTCCCCGGGCTCGCCGCGGCGGCCCAGCGGGATGCGGGCCGCCTCGTCCCGCTTGATCCGCTCCACCGCCGCGTCGGGCAGGCCGGACGCGGCGAGCGCCTCGCTCTCGGTCGGGCCCGGGGCGACGGCGTTGACGCGGACGCCGTCAGCCGCGAGCTCCAGCGCCCAGCTGCGGGTGAGCTGTTCGAGGGCGGCCTTTGACGCCGCGTAGTGCGCGCGCCCGGCAGCGGACGGTGCCCGTAGGTGCTGGACACGTTGACGATCGACCCCCGCGTCCGGGCCAGGTGGGGCAGCGCCGCGCGGGCCAGCAGGCTCGGCGCGACGACGTTGAGGTCGAACACCGCGCAGACGCCCTCGGCCGTGGTGTCGGCCAGCGGCATCATCCTGGTCGCCCCCGCGTTGTTGACCAGCACGTCCAGCCGGTCCCAGCGGCCGATCGCGGCCTCGACCACGGCGTCGGCGGCGCCGGGCGCGCACAGGTCGGCCGGGTGGACGGCGATCCCCGCGACCCCGGCGGCCGTCCCGTCCAGCGCGTCCGCGCGCCGTCCGACGCCGAGCACCCGCGCCCCGGCGCGGGCGAACGCCCGCGCGGCCGCCCGTCCGATGCCCGATCCCGCGCCGGTGACGACGACGACCCGTCCGGTGAGATCCATCCGAAGCTCCTTGTTCGATGTTCGTAGAACATCGAACAAGGTAACATCTCACCATGAGGCAGGCGGAACACCCCGATCGCGACGACATCGCCCTGACCGGGGTGATGGGGGCGCTCAGCGACCCGATCCGGATCGGGCTGGTGCGGGTGCTCGCGGACGGTCGCGAGCGCGGCTGGGGCGAACTGCGCGCCCCGGTCGCGAAGTCGACCCTCAGCCATCACCTGCGCGTCCTGCGGGACGCCGGCGTCACCCGCACCCGCCAGGAGGGGACCCGCTGCTTCGTCGAGCTGCGCCGCCCCGACCTGGACGCCCGTTTCCCCGGCCTGCTCGACGCGCTGCTCGGCGCCGCCGAAGCCGACGCGGTCGGCTCCCAGGTCGACGCCGCCTGACCGGCGCCCGTCGCGTCCGGGCCCGTGTTCACACCGGGTGCGACTCGGCCCGGCGGGTGCGGTCCGGTTCGCGGCCGCCGGAAGGAGGGCCAGGGCGAGGACCACGCCGGTCAGCGGGATCAGGTCCTTCGCCAGGACGGTGAGCAGGATCCCGGCCAGTGCGGCGGCGGGGCTCCACCAGGGCAGGCGGCGGACGGACGCGAGCACGACGAGCTGGGCGATCAGGCCGAGGAAGAAGAACTGCGGCACGACGGTGTAGACGAGCGGTTCGATGCCGGGCGCCCCGCTGATCTGCTCGAAGTGCGAGCCCATCTCCGGGCGGCTGGTGGAGGAGAAGCCGACGGAGATGTCGATGGCGAACTGCACCGCGAGCGCCACCGCGCCCACCAGGGAGAACAGTGCGGGGACGAGCGCGAGTGCGGGGCGGTCGGCGGCGCGGCGGCGCAGGTCGAGGATCACCGGGACGAAGAACGCCAGGCCCGCGAGGAACGCGACGTGGCCGAGGGTCCACGCGCCGCCGGGACCGTAGCGGTCGTCGAGCCCGTCGTAGAGCCGGATGAGTCCGTAGGCCAGCATGAGGGCCGGCCCGAGCAGGTAGGTCTTCATACCGGACGAGCCTGCCGATCGGCGCCCGGAAAAGGATCGCCGCCCGGAGCGATCGTCGTCCTCGCCGGTGCGGGCGAGTACGCCGCCCGAAGTTCACTCTCACCGGCGAGTTCCCCGCCGTCCGGCGCGGGATAACTTGTCCGTCATGTCCCTCCAGACCCGGCCCCTCCGGGCGTTCCGCGCGTTCCGGAGACCGCCGGACGCCGCGGTCGACGCGGCCCTCGCCGCGGCGGTGTTCCTGGCGCAGCTCGCGCCGTTCACCACCATGCGCGAACCGTGGTCGCCCGCCCTGTACGCGCCGATCCTGGGGGCGTCGGCGCCGCTGCTGTTCCGGCGGCGCGCGCCCCTCGCGGTCATGGTCGCCGTCCTGGTCGCCGTCCCGGTCTACGACCTGATCGGCGGCGGGCCGAGCCAGCCGATCTGGTACGGCTGGCTCGTCGCGGTGTACACCGTGGCGGACCGGTCGCCGCGCGCCCACCGCCTCGCGGGCTGCGGGATCACCGTGCTGAGCACGTTCCTCATCGTGCGTCCCGGGTCGCTGGACACGGCCGTGCGTGGGACGGCGATCTGGCTGGCCGCGTACGCGCTGGGGCGCGCGGCGGCGCTGCGCCGGGAGCGGGCCGCCGACCTGGAGGAACGGGCCGTCCGGCTGGAGCGGGAACGCCGCCTGGAGGCCGAACGGGCCGCGGAACGGGAGCGGACCCGGATCGCGCGGGACATGCACGACATCCTCGCCCACGCCGTCAGCCTGATGGTGGTGCAGGCCGAGTCGGGGCCGCTGGTCGTCCGGTCGGACCCGGACCGGGCCGAGGCCGCCTTCGACGCCATCGCCGCGTCCGGGCGGGACGCGATGGGGCAGCTCCGGCGGATGCTGGGCCTGCTCAAGGACGGCGAGCACGCCCGCGACCCGCAGCCGACCCTCGGGCGGCTCCCCGAACTGACCGGACGCGTCGGCGAGACCGGCCTGCGGGTCTCGCTCACCGTGACGGGCGACCCCGCGACGCTGCGTCCCGACGTCGACGTGGCCGCCTACCGGATCGTCCAGGAGGCGCTGACCAACACGGTGAAGCACGCCGGGGCGGAGCGGGTGGACGTGGCACTGACCTGGGAGGACGACGTCCTGCGGATCACCGTGACCGATGACGGGCGGGGCCCGGGGGCGGCGGGCCGTCCCGGGGGCCGCGGGCTGGTCGGCGTCCGGGAGCGGGCCGCCGCCTGCGGCGGCGACGCCGCGTTCGGACCGGCGCCGGGCGGCCGCGGGGCGCGGGTCGAGGCGCGGCTCGGGCTGGGGGCCGGGGCATGACGGTCAGCGTGGTGGTGGCGGACGACCAGGAGCTGGTGCGCAGCGGGTTCGCGCTGATCCTCGACACGCAGCCCGACATCGAGGTGGTGGCCGAGGCCGCCGACGGCCGCGCCGCGATCGACGCGGTGCGGGCGCACGCCCCCGACGTCGCGCTGCTCGACGTCCGCATGCCCGGGACGGACGGCATCGCGGCGGCCCGCGAGATCTGCGCGCGGACGGACACCCGGGCGCTGATGCTGACCACGTTCGACCAGGACGACCACGTCTACGACGCGCTGCGGGCGGGCGCGAGCGGGTTCCTGCTGAAGGACGTGCGCCGCGACGACCTCGTGCACGCCGTCCGGGTGGTCGCCGCCGGGGAGGCGCTGCTCGCGCCGACGGTGACGCGGCGGCTGATCGGCGACGTGCTGCGCGGCCGTCCGCGCGAGCGGGCGGCGCCCGTCCTCGCGGCGCTCACCGAGCGCGAGCGGCAGACGCTCACGCTCGTCGGGCGCGGCCTGTCCAACGCCGAGATCGCGGCGGCGCTCGTGGTCAGCGAGCACACGGTCAAGACGCACGTGAGCAACCTGCTGGCGAAGCTCGGCGCGCGCGACCGCGTGCAGGCCGTGATCGCCGCCTACGAGTCGGGCCTGATCCTCCCCGGCGCCTAGCCGCCCCTCCTGACGTTGATCTGCGGCGTGTTGCCCTTATGGGCGCCCGAGTTCGGGCAACACGCCGCAGATCAACGGAGGGAACGATCAGGCGGCGCCGGGTGTTGTGCCCGGTATGGATGCTTCCTTCGCCGACCCGGACGTGATCACCCGGCTGCTGGCCGAGTCCCGCACGTGGGCGTTCGTCGGGCTGAACGACCGTCCCGAGCGGGTCGTGTACGAGCAGGCGCAACTGCTGCAGGTGCGGGGGAAGCGGATCTTCCCGGTGCACCCGTCGCGGGCCGAGGTGCTCGGCGAGCCGGGCTACGCGACGCTCGCCGACCTGCCCGAGAAGGTCGACGTGGTGGGCGTGTACCGGCGCTCGGAGCACGCGGGCGCGGTGATCGACCAGGCCGTCGCGGCGGGCGCCGGGGCCGTCTGGCTGCCGCTCGACGTGGTCGACGAGCAGGCGGGGCGCCGCGCCCTCGACGCCGGTCTCGACGTCGTCATGAACCGCTGCCCCGCCATCGAGTGGAGCAGGCGCCACCCGGCCCGCTGACAGGCAGGTCAGAGGCTTTCGCGGAGGCGCTTGCCTTTCGCCTTGGCCTGGCCGTAGAGGTCCTGCTGGAAGACCTTCATCTTCGCCCGCAGGTCCTCGTCGGCGGCGGCCAGGATGCGGACGGCCAGCAGCCCGGCGTTGCGGGCGGCGCCGACGGCGACGGTCGCGACGGGGACCCCGGCGGGCATCTGGACGATCGACAGCAGCGAGTCCATCCCGTCGAGGTACTTGAGCGGGACGGGCACGCCGATGACCGGGAGCGGGGTGACCGAGGCGAGCATGCCCGGCAGGTGCGCGGCGCCCCCGGCCCCCGCGATGATCGCCTGGAGGCCGCGCCCGGCGGCTTCCTCACCGTAGGCGATCATGTCGTGCGGCATGCGGTGCGCGGAGACCACGTCGGCCTCGAACGGCACGCCGAACTCCTCCAGGGCCTCGCCCGCGGCCCGCATGACGGGCCAGTCGGAGTCGCTGCCCATGACGACGCCCACGCGCGGGCTCATGCGTTCTCCTCGGTGTCGGGCTTCATCTTCGGACCCCAGCGCAGGTAGTCGGCGGCGTGCCGGGCGCGCTCGCGGACGTCCGCGAGGTCGGCGCCGAGGGCGGTGACGTGCCCGATCTTGCGGCCGGGCCGCGACTCCTTGCCGTAGAGGTGGACCTTGACGGCCGGGTCGTGCGCCATCACGTGGATGTAGCGGGAGTAGACGTCCGGGTCGTCGCCGCCGAGGACGTTCGCCATGACGGTCACGGGCGCGGTGGGCTCGGTGGACCCGAGCGGCAGGTCCAGGACGGCGCGCAGGTGCTGCTCGAACTGGGACGTGCGCGAACCCTCGATCGTCCAGTGGCCGGAGTTGTGCGGGCGCATCGCGAGCTCGTTGACGACCAGGCCGGACGCGGTCTCGAACAGTTCGACCGCGAGGAGGCCGACGACGCCGAGTTCGTCCGCGATGCCGAGGGCGAGGTTCTGCGCCTCGACGGCGAGGTCGTCCGGCAGGCCCTGCGCCGGGGCGATGACCTCGGTGCAGATGCCCTTCTCCTGGACGGTCTCGACGATCGGGTACGCGGCGCCCTGCCCGTACGGGGAGCGGGCGACGAGCGCGGCGAGCTCGCGGCGGAACGCGACGTGCTCCTCGACCATGAGGTCGAGGCCCTGCCCGCGGAGATCGGCGACGAGCCGCACCGCGTCGTCGTCGAGGGAGTCCAGGACCCACACGCCCTTGCCGTCGTAGCCGCCGCGCACGGCCTTGACCACGACGGGGAGGCCGTGCTCGCGGGCGAACGCCTCCAGGGCGGGGACGGGCTCGGCGGCCGGCAGGTGCGCGTACGCGGGGCACGGGGCGCCGAACCCGCCGAGCCGCTCGCGCATGACGAGCTTGTCCTGGGCGTGCGCGAGGGCGGCGGACCCGGGACGGCAGGCGACGCCGGAGGCTTCGAGGTCGCGGATGTGGTCGCCGGGGACGTGCTCGTGGTCGAAGGTGAGCACGTCGCAGCCCTTGGCGAACGCCCGCAGATCGTCGAGCGCGCGGTCGTCGCCCACCTGCACGTCGGCGACGACCTGCGCCGCGGACTCGTCCGGTGCGCCGGCGAGGACGCGCAGCGGGACGCCGAGCGCGATCGCGGCCTGTTGCGTCATCCGGGCGAGCTGACCGCCGCCGACCATGCCGACGACGGGGGTATTGAGGGTCACCTCAGCAGGTTATCGGCCGCGCATCGTGAACGAACCAGGTGTACTGTGCGTCGGATTCGGTGTGGGTCCCCGGGGTGCGGGCCAGGGGACGTCGACGGAAGAACGCGAAACTTCATGTTCCGACGTCTCCGGCACCGCGTGCGTCTATCCTCGTTGTGCTCCCGCATCGGCCGCCCGTCGTGGCGCGCCATAGCCGAGGTCCGGAAGGACGGTTCCACTTCGTGAGCCTGATGGCCAGTCTTCAGCGGCAGTTCGAGCACGTGGTGCGCGAGCTCGCCAAGTTCGGCAGCGTGGGCGCGATCGCGTTCGTCATCACGATGATCGTCAGCAACGTGCTGCACGCCGGGCTCGATGTGGGGCCGATGACGTCGTTCCTGGTCGCCACGGTGGTGGCCACGACGTTCTCCTATCTGGCGAACCGGTACTGGACGTTCCGGCACCGCGACCGCAGCGGCGTCGGCCGGGAGTACGTGATCTTCTTCGCGCTGAACGGCGTGGGGCTCGTGATCACTCAGCTGTTCATCGGTTTCACGATCTACGTGCTGCGGCTGGAAGGCCCGATCGCCTACAACTCCGCGATGATCGTCGGGACGGGCGCGGCGACGCTGTTCCGCTTCTGGGCGTACAAGAAGTGGGTGTTCCTGCCGACCGACGCCCCGCCGGTCGACCCGGCGTCCGGGCTGCCCGAGCCGGTCGACGGCGACGGGCCGGGGGCGCACCGCGCGGACGTCGCGGCGCCGCGGCTCGGCCACCAGGTCGATACCCCGACCGAGGACTACGCCGCGCACTGACCCCGTCACCGGGTTCCTCGTCCCCCGGGTTCCTCAGGTGGGGCCGATGACGACCCGTTCCGCGGCCAGCTTGGCCTGTTCGGCCTGCCGGAGGAAGACTCCGAACACGGCCGGGCGGGCCTGGACCAGCTCCAGCCGCCCGCCGTCGACGACGGCCAGGGAACGGGCCAGGTAGAGGCCGAGCCCGGTGCCGCGGCCGCCGCTGACGCTGCGTTCGAAGATCCGCGCTTCGAGTTCGGGCGGGATGCCCCCGCCTTCGTCGCCGACCTCGACCACGACCGAACTGCCGCCCGGCTTGGTGTGGATCGTCACGGTTCCGGCGCCGTGCATGAGCGAGTTGTCGAGGAGCGTCGCGATGATCTGGGAGAGCCCCTCGGGGTTGGTCATGCCGACGAGGCCCTGCTCGCCGATGATCCGGACGTCGCGTCCGGCGCGGCCGAAGATCGGCCGCCACTCCTCGACCTGCTGGGCGATGATGTCGTCGATCTGCGCGGGGACGGCGCCGCCGGTGCGGTCGTGCCGGGCGCGGGCGAGGAGCTGCTCGACGACGGCGACGAGGCGTTCGGTCTGCGCGACGGCCGCCGCGCCCTCCTCGCGGACGACGTCGGGGTAGTCGGCGGCCTCGATCATCTCGTCGAGCCGCATGGACAGGGCGGTGAGCGGGGTGCGCAGCTGGTGGCTGGCGTCGGAGGCGAACTCGCGGCTGGAGGCGAGCAGGTCGGCGATGCGGACGGCGCTGCGGTCGAGGACCTCGGCGACCCGGTCGACCTCGGGGATGCCGTAGCGGCGGCGCCGCGGGCGGGCGTTGCCGGTGCCGAGCCGGTCGGCGGTCTCGGCGAGGTCGATGAGCGGGAGGGTGAGCTTGCGGGCCTGCACCATGGCGAGCCCGACGGTGACGGCGACGCCGAGCAGGGCGAGGCTCCCGATCAGCAGGAGTAACCGCAGCTCGGCGTCCTGGACCTGCGACGCGGGCCGCGACACCCGGACGCGGACGCCCCCGGCGGACGTCGCGGCGGTGAGCATCCGCGCGTCCGGATCGGGCCCGGCGGTGACCGTGCGGCCGTCCGGCAGGGTGATGAAGATGTGGCGGCCGGGATACTCCCGCGCGATCGTCGCGCCGTGGAGCGGCCGTCCGGTCTGGAGGCTGTAGCCGACGCCGCCGAGGATGGTGGACGCCTCGCGTTCCAGCGACCGGCGGGCCTCCTCGTGGACGAGCTTGTGGGCGGCGTAGGCGAGGGGGATGCCGAGCAGCAGGATCGCGACCACCGCCACCGCGAGCGTCGACAGCAGGAGTCGGCGCCTCATCAGGGCTCCTTAGGGGTGAAGCCACGGCCGCACCGGGCTCTCCCCCGGCCTCTCGGGAAGGCGGGGAAGTGCCGCGCGACCGTGGCGGCCGGTGCTAGTCGCCGCGTTCGAACCGGAAGCCGACGCCCCGCACCGTGGTGATGTAGCGGGGACTGCCGGCGTCGTCGCCGAGCTTGCGGCGCAGCCAGGAAATGTGCATGTCGAGGGTCTTCGTGGAACCCCACCAGTTGGTGTCCCATACCTCGCGCATGATCTGTTCGCGGGTGACGACCTTCCCGGCGTCCCTGACCAGGACGCGCAGCAGGTCGAACTCCTTGGTGGTCAGCTGGAGCTCCTGTTCGCCCATCCAGGCCCGGCGCGACTCGGCGTCGATCCGGACCCCCTGGACGATCGGGGTCTCGGTGCTGCCCCGGCGCAGCAGGGCCCGCACCCGGGCGAGCAGTTCGGCGAGCCGGAACGGTTTGGTGACGTAGTCGTCGGCCCCCGCGTCGAGCCCGACGACGGTGTCGACCTCGTCGGCCCGGGCGGTCAGGATCAGTATCGGGACTCCGTGCCCCTCGGCACGTACCCTGCGGGCCACCTCAAGGCCGTCGAGTTCCGGCAGGCCGAGGTCGAGCACGATGAGGTCCACACCGCCCCCGAGGGCCCGCTCCAGCGCCTGCGGGCCGTCCGGGCTGACTTCGACGGTGTACCCCTCGCGACGCAGCGCGCGGGCGAGAGGCTCGGAGATGGACGTGTCGTCCTCGGCGAGCAGTACTGAGGTCATGAACCGATCGTATGACCAATCTTGAACGTTTCTCGGCCGCCACCGCGCTCTTGACCTGCGGTTTGCCACTCATAGTAGAACCGCGAACACACATCTTTGCCGGGATTCAGGCGAGTCCTGGCATCTCACCCACGAAACGGGCACCACAGGACGGCCGCGGAGGCCGCCGGAAGGCTCAGCAAGCTGGTTGAAGAATCGCCGCTAGAGTCCGTTTCGAGTTTTACGTCCTGATCTGACGCGAGGACGAGACGGGACGCGGGCGTCGCGATCTCCGCGGAGCGGTCCGCGAGGTTCGCGACGAGTCGGATGCGGCCCCGCCGGATGGTGACAAGTCGGTATTCGCCGTCTTCGCGGGTCTCCACTCGCGTTTCGGAGAGGCGCGGGTCGTTGAGGTCGGGGATCGCGCGGCGGAGCGCGATCAGCGACCGGTGCCAGTCGAGCAGTTCCCGATGGGGCTCTTTGTCCGGTTCGCCCCAATCGAGCACCGAGCGCCGGAACGTCTCGGGCGCTGCGGGTCGGGGACGCCGTCCCCGGTCCAGCCGTGGCGGGCGAACTCCCGGCGGCGGCCCTCGCTCACCGCCCGTCCGAGATCCGGGTCGACGTGGTCGGTGAAATAACACCACGGTGTGGTCGCGCCCCATTCCTCGCCCATGAACAGCATCGGCGTGTACGGGGCCAGGAGGAGGAGGGCGGCACCCACCTTCTGCATGGGCACGTCCAACGTCGCGCTTATGCGGTCCCCGGACGCGCGATTGCCCACCTGGTCGTGGTTCTGCAAGAACCCCAGGAAACGGTGCGCGGGCGTAGTACGGACGTCGACGGGACGACCGTGGTGCCGTCCCCTGTAGTTCGACATCGTGCCGTCGTGGACGAACACTTTCGTCAGGGCTTTCTTGAGTGTCTCCAGTGAACCGAAGTCGCAGTAGTAACCCTGGCGTTCACCCGTGAGGGCGGCGTGCAAAGCGTGGTGGAAGTCGTCGCTCCACTGGGCGTCGAGCCCGTATCCGCCCGCTTCCCTGGACGTCACGAGGCGCGGGTCGTTCAGGTCCGATTCGGCTATCAGGAACAGGGCCCGGCCCAGATGCGCCGACAGTCCCGCCACCGCGACCGCCAGTTCCTCCAGGATGTGCACCGCGCGATGGTCGGTAATGGCGTGGACGGCGTCCAGGCGGAGGCCGTCCAGGTGGTAGTCGCGGAGCCACATGAGCGCGTTCTGGACGACGAACGCGCGCACCTCGTCCGAACCGTCCTGGTCGAAGTTCACGGCGTCGCCCCAGGGGGTCGTGTGGGCGCCGGTGAAGTACGGGCCGTAGGACGCCAGGCGATTCCCGTCCGGGCCCAGGTGGTTGTAGACGACGTCGAGGACGACCGCGACGCCGCGCGCGTGGGCGGCGTCCACGAACCGCTTGAGTCCGTCCGGGCCGCCGTAGGGCTCGTGCGGGGCCCACAGGTGGACACCGTCGTAACCCCACCCGTGGTCGCCGGGGAAGGACGCGACGGGCAGAAGCTCTACTGCGTCGATCCCCAGCGAGACGAGATGGTCCAAGCGTTCCGCAGCGGCGTCGAAGGTTCCCTCTGGGGTGAAGGTGCCCACGTGCAGTTCGTACAGGACGCTTCCGGGGAGCGGGCGACCGCGCCACCCTGCGTCCGTCCAGGCGAACCTGTCGTGGTCGTAGACGCGGCTCGGGCCGTGCACGCCGTTCGGTTGCCAGGGCGATCGCGGGTCGGGGAGCGTCTCGCCGTCGTCGTTGCCGTCGCCGTCGTCGTTGTCGTTGTCGTGGAGGACGAACCCGTAGTCCGTCCCGTGGGCCGCGTCCGGCACGTCCGTCGACCACCAGCCGGGACGTCCGGGCAGGCGGGACATGGGGTGCCGGACGGCGTCGGGCGGGGCACCGGTCGCGACCGCCGCGCGGCACGCGTCCGGCGCCCACACCCCGAACCGGGTCAACGCGGGTTCCCCCTGCTCACCACGGCGAGCCTCCGGTCACCTCGAAACCTCGCGGGGGATCAGCAGCGCCACCGGGAGCTGCGCGAACACCTCGGCGGCGTCCAGGTCGGGCCCCCAGTGCATCGCGCCGGTCAGGACGTCGTGCCAGCCCTGCCGTCCCGTGTCGATCGCCGTCGCGGACCAGCCGCCGCGCTCTCCAGCCCGACCGGGAGCCCGGCGAGCGCGAGCGCGTCGCCGCGCGCGAAGCCGACGACATGGTCGGCGGCGGGCCGTGGACGGCGCGCGGCTCGTACCCGGCGGCCGGGCCGAACCAGTCGGGCCGGGACCGGCGCAGCCGCAGCGTCCGCATGGTGACCAGCAGCTTCTCGTCGTCGACGTCCTTGGGGCGGCGGCCGGTGTCGAGCCGGTGCAGGTGCTCGCGGCGCAGCCCGTAGTCCACCGGGCGCCGGTTGTCGGGGTCGACGAGCGCGAGCCCGGTCATCTCGCACCCCTGGTAGACGTCGGGAACGCCGGGCATGGCGAGCTGCACGAGCTTCTGCCCGAGCGTGTTGACGCGCGCGTACGGGTGCAGGCGGGACACGAACGCGGTGACGTCCGTGATCAGGTCGGGGTCGGCGAGGACGCGGCGGACGTGCTCCAGGACGGCGCCCTCGTACTCGGTGTCCGGTTCGAGCCAGGACGTCCGGGTCTTGGCCTCGCGCATCGCCTTGGTGAGGAACTCGGTGAGCCGGGCCGGCTCCAGCGGCCACGCGCCGACGAGCGTCTGCCACAGGAGGTACTCCAGGTCGGGTTCCAGGGGCGATCGGGCCCCGCCCCACCAGTCCCTCCAGCGGTGCACGGCCTCGGACCACTCGTCCGGGAGTTCCGACAGGACGCTCAGCCAGGCCCGGACGTCCTCCTGGCGTTTGGTGTCGTGCGTGGAGAGCGTCGTCAAGGTCTGGGGCCAGTCCCGGGCCAGGCGGATGCAGTGCGTATGAAAGTCCACCGGGTCGACCGAGAAACGGTCTGGGTCGCCGCCCACTTCGTTAAGGGCGGCCATCCGGTTCCATCGGTAGAACGCGGTGTCCTCGACGCCTTTGGCCGCCAGCGGAGCCGTCGTCTGCTGGAACCGGATGATGAACTCGGGGTCGGTTTTCTCGCCCCGGCCCAGAGCGAGGTCCACGATGGTGTCCAGGTCGCCGTGCAGGTCTTCGGACAGCCGTGTGCGCGCGCGCCCGGCGGCCTCGTCCAGAATCGCGACGGCCTGGGGCGGGGCGTCCTCCCCCGGCACGACGTACGCGCGGTACACCGGCATCGCGACGAGCAGCTCGACCAGGGCCTGCCGCAAGCCCGGACGGTCGCCCGCGCTGCGGTGCAGGACGCGCGCCAGCCGGTCGACCTCGGGCTTCAGCCCGTGCTCGGCGGCGTACCTGCGGGCCTCGCGCGCCACCTCCGCGAAGCCCGCCGGGCCGCCGGTCAGGGACGTGTACAGGTCGGTGAGCGGCCGCTCGCCGGCCGGGTCGACGAACAGGCCGCCGATCATCGGCAGCGAGTCGTAGCCGGTGGTGCCCGCGCACGGCCAGTCCGCGGGGAGCCGCTCCGCGCCCTCGGTGACCTTCTCGACGACCAGCCACGCGTCCGAGGCGCGGGCCGCGAGGCGGCGCAGGTAGCCGCGCGGGTCGGCGAGACCGTCCGGATGGTCGACGCGCAGGCCGTCCACGAGCCCCTGTCCGACGAGGTCGAGCGGCAGGTCATGGGTGCTGTCGAAGACGTCCCGCTCCTCCTGGCGGAGCCCGATCAGCCCGGAGATGTCGAAGAAGCGCCGGTAGTTCGGTTCGCCCTGTGCGGACGGGTCGCCGGGCAGGACGATCCGCCCGCCGCCCGCGTCCCAGTCCACGTCGAACCAGCGGGCGAGGGGCGACGAACGGCCCTCGGCCAGGACGGCGGTCAGCGGCGCGTTCGCGTCGGGCGGATCCGGGATCGCCATGTGGTTCGGGACGATGTCGATCAGCAGCCGCAGGCCGTGCGCGCGGAACCGGGTCGCCATCGCGCCGAACGCCTCCGCGCCGCCCAGCTCGTCGGCGAGCCGCGAGTGGTCGACGACGTCGTAGCCGTGCGCGGACCCGGGCGCGGCCCGCAGGACCGGCGACAGGTACACGTGGGAGACGCCGAGGCCCGCCAGGTAGGGGGCGAGCGCCGCGGCCTCGGCGAAGCCGAAGTGCTCCTCGGGCGTCCCGCGGAGCTGGATGCGGTAGGTGCCGGACGGGGGTGCGGCGGGGCCGTCCGCCGGAATCTCCTCAGCCATGTCGTCCTCGGTGGGGTCGGGGGTCGATGCTGCGTGGGGCGGGACGTCGGGGGCGTGCTCAGGCACGGCGGAGCACCTGGATGGAGCGCGCGGCGACCGGCACGGTCTCGCGGGCCTTGACGGCGGGCGACTCGCCCTCCGCGAGCAGGGGGTCGGCGGTGTCGAGGACCTTGTTCCAGAGCTGGCCGTAGGGGGCGGGCGGCAGGACGAACGGCAGGTCGCCCTCGTAGCCGTTGACCAGCAGCATGAACGACGCGTCGCGGATCTGCCGGCCGCGCCGGTCGGGCTCGCCGATGGCGTCGCCGTTGAGGAACACGTTCAGCGACTTGTTGAACCCGGCGCGCCAGTCCCGGTCGGTCATCTCCTCGCCGCCCGGGCGGAACCACACCAGGTCGGGGAGGTTCTCCGGCTTCGCGCGCGCGCCGCGCGCCTTCCGTTTCCGCTGGTCGCCGCGGAAGAACCTCCTGCGCCGGAACACGGGGTGCTCTGTGCGGAGCTTGGACAGGCGCCGGACGAAGTCCAGCATCGGGTCGCGCTCGTCGTAGAACTTGTCGTCGTGCAGGCCCGTCCAGTCGACCCAGGAGAGTTTCGTGTCCTGGCAGTAGGCGTTGTTGTTGCCCTTCTGGGTGCGGCCCAGTTCGTCTCCGTGCGACAGCATCGGCACACCCTGCGACAGGAACAGCGTGGTGAGGAAGTTACGTTTCTGTCGTTCGCGCAGTGCGATGACGTCAAGGTCGTCCCTCGACACCGCAGTTCCACGACCGGTTGTCGTCCGTCCCGTCCCGGTTCGCCTCGCCGTTGGCCTCGTTGTGCTTGTGGTCGTACGAGACGAGGTCGTGCAAGGTGAACCCGTCGTGGCAGGTGATGAAGTTGATGGACGCGATGGGGCGGCGCCCGTCGTCGGCGTAGAGGTCGGACGAGCCGGTCAGCCGGGACGCGAAGTCGGGCATGCTGCCCTGGCGTCCGCGCCAGAAGTCCCGCATGGCGTCGCGGTACTGGCCGTTCCACTCCGTCCACAACGGGGGGAAGTTCCCAACCTGGTATCCGCCCTCCCCCACGTCCCAGGGTTCGGCGATCAGTTTCACTTGGGAGACGATCGGGTCCTGCTGGACGAGGTCGAAGAACGCGGACAGCCGGTCCACGGCGTGCAGTTCGCGGGCGAGCGTGGCGGCGAGGTCGAAGCGGAAGCCGTCCACGTGCATCTCGGTGACCCAGTAGCGCAGCGAGTCCATGATGAGCTGCAGGACGTGCGGGCTGTGCATCAGCAGGCTGTTGCCGGTGCCCGTCGTGTCCATGTAGTAGCGCGGGTCGTCCGCGGCGAGCCGGTAGTACGAGGCGTTGTCGAGCCCGCGGAACGACAGCGTCGGCCCGAAGTGGTTGCCCTCCGCGGTGTGGTTGTAGACAACGTCCAAGATCACCTCCACCCCGGCCTCGTGCAGCGCTTCACCATCGACTTGAACTCCAGCACCTGCTCGCCGCGGTGCCCGGACGACGAGTACTCGTTGTGCGGCGCGAAGAACCCGATCGTGTTGTAGCCCCAGTAGTTGCGCAGCCCCCGCTGCACGAGGGCGTCGTCGTGGACGAACTGGTGCACCGGCATCAGCTCGACGGCCGTCACCCCGAGCGACTTCAGATGGTCGACGATCACCGGATGGGCGAGGCCCGCGTACGTCCCGCGCAGGTCCTTCGGCACCCCCGGATGGCGCGCGGTCAGCCCCTTGACGTGCGCCTCGTAGATCACCGTCTCGTGGTACGGGATCCGCGGCGGACGGTCGTCGCCCCAGTCGAAGTACGGGCTGACGACCACCGACCGCATCGTGTGCCGCGCCGAGTCGGCGTCGTCGCGCGAGCACGGGTCGCCGAGCCGGTAGCCGAAACACGACCGGTGCCAGTCGACCGTCCCCTCGACGGCCTGCGCGTACGGGTCCAGCAGCAGCTTCGCGGGATTGCAGCGGCGGCCGCGGCGCGGCTCGTACGGGCCGTGCACCCGGTAGCCGTAGCGGCGGCCCGGCATCACGCCCGGCAGGTACGCGTGCCAGACGAACGCGTCGGCCTCCTCCAGCGGGACGCGCGTCTCCGCGCCGTCCCGGGCGGGCCCGTCGAACAGGCACAGCTCGACGCGCTCGGCGGCCTCGGAGAACACCGCGAAGTTCGTCCCGGCGCCGTCGAACCTGGCGCCCAGCGGATACGCCTCGCCCGGCCACACCTGCGGCATGTCCCGCCCTCCCGTCGCTGCGCTGGAAGCCCTTCCCAGTGAGGGCTGGATCACACCGATCGGGAGTCCTCTGGTCAGAACGGACATCCGTGGGCTACCTTAGGGGAGCCTTACCTTAATGAGGACCCCCTAAGGGCCCCGGGTCGGGCGCCGGAAGTGAAGTCGGACGGAAAGGCCGAACCGGATGTACGTCTGCATCTGCAACGCCGTCACCGAAGACGACGTGCACGGCTGCATGGCGAACGGTACGTGCGCCACCGTCAAGGACGTCAAGTCCGCCTGCGGCATGAAGGCCGGCTGCGGCTCCTGCACCCGCCGGATCTCCACGATGGTCAGCGAGTACCGCACCGCGAGCGAACTCGCGGACGCCCTCACCGGCGGCGCGCTGCCGCCCGCCGCCGTCCCGGAGCCCGCGCCCGCGGTGGATCCCGTCACACTCCGGCCCGGCCCCGCCGCGAGCCCGTTCGCCCCCGAACCGTTCGCCGCCGACCCGCTCGCCGAGCGGCAGGCGCCGTCCGAACCGATGATGTCCGACCAGGTCGAGAGGGGGACCGCACCGCCCACGGCGGCCTGAGCCTTCCCCAACCGAACAGCGGACGCGCCCGCGGGCAAGCCCCCGGGACCGGGCGCGCGCGGACCGTGCGGAACGGCCATGCACCCATGCCGGTGCTGGGCCCATCCGCCCGGTCATGCAAGTATGTCCGTATGGAAGGCGACAAGGACATCATCAATCTGCTCAACGAGCAGCTCACCGCGGAACTCACCGCGATCAACCAGTACTTCCTGCACTCCAAGATGCAGGAGAACTGGGGTTTCACGCGGATCGCCAAGCACACCCGCGACGAGTCCATCGACGAGATGCGGCACGCCGAGCACCTCACCAACCGCATCCTGTTCCTCGAAGGGCTGCCGAACTACCAGAAGCTCGGCACGCTGCGCATCGGGCAGACCGTCATCGAGCAGCTCAAGGCCGACCTGGAGATCGAGAAGGAGGCCGTCGCCCGGCTCGTGCCCGGCATCGAGCTGATGCGCTCGCGCGGCGACATCACCTCCGCGCGGCTCTTCGAGCACATCCTCGAAGACGAGGAGCAGCACATCGACTACCTGGAGACCGAGCTGAGCCTCGTCGACGCCCTCGGCGAGCAGAACTACCTGCAGCGGCTCACCGGATCCCCGGGCGAGGACGGCCCCAGCTCCGTCTGACCGTCAGGCGTCCGGCGGCTTGCGGTTCCGGCGCAGCACGTACGGCTGGACGATGCCGAGGCCCTGGACCGGGCGCCGGACGATCCGGGTCACGTCGTAGTCCGGGTCCTTCTCCAGCTCGGCCGCCAGCTCCGCGTCGATCACCACCGACCCGGGGCGGGCCAGCGAGGTGAGCCGCGCCGCCAGGTTGACCGTGGTGCCGAAGACGTCGCCCATCAGCGGCAGAACGGGTCCGTGGGCCACCCCGACCCGGACGTCCGGCACCTCGGTCTCGTCCTGGATGGCGGACGCGACGGTCAGCGCGATCTCCGCGCGACCCGCGGCGACTCGGCGCTGAACAGCACCTCGTCGCCGAGCGTCTTGACCACCCGGCCGCCGCAGGCCGCGATGATGTCCGACGTCGACTCCTCGAACCACTCCACGACCCGCGCCAGCTCGATCTCGTTCAGTTCCCGGCTGACCTGCGTGAACGACACCATGTCGGCGAACCCGACGGTGGTCATCGGGCGTCCGGTGGAATCGCCGTTCTCCCGGGTGGCCGCCGCCGCCAGCGCGCGCGTCCCGGCCGAGGCGAGCTGCCGCCGCCACGCGTGCAGGACGAGCGGCTCGAACTCCCCGATGTGCGACTCGGCCATCCCGGCGATCGCGTTGACCGCCGCCGGGGACGGCGTCTCGTTCGGATCCTCGCTGATCATGCTGCGCAGCAGGCTG
This sequence comes from Actinomadura sp. CNU-125, assembly GCF_001942465.1. Classification (GTDB taxonomy): domain Bacteria; phylum Actinomycetota; class Actinomycetes; order Streptosporangiales; family Streptosporangiaceae; genus Spirillospora. Next base: position 13,449 of record NZ_MKJY01000565.1, on the reverse strand, counting down.
ACCTGCCACTCCGCCAGGCGCGTCATCGTCTGCCCGAACGCCCGGACGAGCCGGATCACGCCCTCCTCGTCCAGCACGCCGTCCTCGACCAGCCGCCGCATCCGCGCCAGCGCGTCGACGTCCCCCTCGGTGTAGGCGACGGCGTCGTCCGGCATCGTCGGGTAGCCGAAGGCACGCCAGATCCGGCCGGAGAACTCGCGGGACACCCCCGAGAGCCGGACGCGTCCACGCGCGTGTAGCGCAGCTCGCCGCCGAGCAGGAGCTCCTCGATCTCCTTCGGATCCGGCAATCCGGGTGCCATCCTCCGCCCCTCAGTGCACCGGCGCGGTGGGCTCCGCCGGCGGCGTCGTGGTCCGGTACCAGGACATATCGTGGCAGATCATCCGACGGTTCACCCGTCCGTCCCCCGCACGTGGACCACATCCCCCGCACTGACCACTCGGTCACCCGAGGGCCCGGACACCACCAGCCGTCCCGCCTCGTCCACGTCCCGCGCGACGCCCGTCCACCGCTCGTCCGCGGGCATCTCCACCCGCACCTCCCGGCCGAGCGTCGCGCAGAGCTCCAGGTACGCGGGCCGCAGGCCGCTGCGCTCCGGATCCCCGCCGAGCGCGGCCCACTCGCGGTACCACGTCCCGAACTCCCGCAGGACCGCGCGCAGCAGCGGCGCCCGGTCGCTCAGCGGCGCCCCCTCGATCGCCAGCGACGTCGCCGTCGGCACCGGAAGTTCCTCCTGCCGCAGCCCCACGTTCAGCCCGACGCCCACGACCAGCCCGTCCTCGATCTTCTCCGCGAGGATCCCGGCCAGCTTGCGGTCCCCCACCAGCAGATCGTTCGGCCACTTCAGCCGCACGTCGACCGCCGCGTCCTCCGCCGGATCGATCTCGTGCGACCACGCGGTCATCCGCCGGACGGCCGTCGCCACCGCCACGCCCGTCAGCAGCGGCAACCACCCCAGCCGCTCCACCGGGACGCCCGGCCGCACCAGCATCGAGAACATCAGCCCCGACCGCGACGGCGCCGACCACGGCCGTCCCAGCCGCCCCCGCCCCGCCGTCTGCAACTCGGTGACCAGCACGGTCCCCTCCGGCGCGCCCTCCCGGGCCAGCGCCGCCAGGTCCGCGTTCGTCGACCCGGTCTCCTGCACCACCCGGACGTCGCGCCACAGGCCGTCCTCCCGGACGAGCGCACGCCGCAGCGCCGCCTCGTGCAGCGGCGGCCGATCCAGGTCCCCGTACGGTGAGTCGCTCACGTACCCATCCAACATCACCGCCCGGATCGCCGCCGTCTAGGGTGCGGGCATGGACGGGATAACCCTGGTGCGGGACCACGAGCACGTCGCCGAGATCGTGCTCGACAGACCGGACGCCCTCAACGCCCTCTCGACCGCGATGGCCCGGCGGCTCGCGGCCGTCTGCGCGGACGTCGCCGCCGACGCCTCCGTGCGCGCGGTCGTCCTCGCCGCCGCGGGCGAGAAGGCGTTCTGCGTCGGCGCGGACCTCAAGGAACGCAACTCGATGACCGACGCGCAGATCCTCGCGCAGCGCCCGGTCTTCCGCGCCGCCTTCGGCGGCGTCCTGCACCTCCCGCAGCCGGTGATCGCCGCCGTGCACGGCTACGCCCTCGGCGGCGGCTGCGAGTTCGCCCTCTCCGCGGACCTGATCGTCGCGGACGAGTCCGCGGTGTTCGGCCTCCCGGAGGTCGGCGTCGGCCTCATCCCGGCGGGCGGCGGCACGCAGCTCGCGCTGCGCCGCCTCGGCCCCGGCAAGGCCGCCGACCTGGTCCTCACCGGCCGCCGCGTCGGCATCGAGGAGGCCCTCGAACTCGGCCTCGCCGACCGCAAGGTCCCCGCCGGCTCCGCCCGCGACGAGGCCCGCACCCTCGCGGCCGCCATCGCGGGCAACTCCCCCGTCGCCGTCCGCGCCGCCAAGCGCGCCCTCCGCCAGGGCGCCGGCGTCCCCCTCGAAGCCGGCCTCGAAATCGAGGACAACGCCTGGCGCACCGCCGCCATGTCCCCCGACCGCGCCGAGGGCATCGCCGCCTTCAACGAGAAGCGCAAGCCCAACTGGCCGACGTAACCCCGCACGGCCTGCGCTCGCAGAGCTCGCTCCGGCCGCACGGGTAGCACGCCCCACCCGGGAAGGGCGCGCGGCCGGAGGGCGCGCGCCGCTCCCGGGGACGGGCCGGAAACCCGCGCGGACGAACGTCACGTCGCCCCGGCCGCTCCCGGGGACGGGCCGGAAACCCGCGCGGACGGACGTCACGTCGCCCCGCCCGCTCCTGCGGACGGGCGGGCGAACCCCGCGCGGGCGGAGGTCGCGCAGCGACCGTAGGCCGTGCGTCCTGCCGGTGGGTTAGAGGATCACGTCGAAGTAGATGAGGGCCATGAACAGGAACAGGGCCGTCATCATGTAGCCCATCGCCAGGCCGAACCAGGCGATGACGCGGGCGTCGACCATGTCGATGGACGCTTCGCCCTTGGCCGTGCGGTGCAGGGCCAGGTGGCCGCAGACGACCGACGGGACGCCGAGCGGGAAGAGCAGCATCGCGGCCAGGGCGAGCCGGGCCTTGCCCTTCGCGGGGCCGTCGGCGATTCCCGGTCCGGCCGCCGCCGGGCCGGGCGTCCCCCGGTGGACGTCCCTCGACACCTCGGTCGTGTAGTGCGGCGGGGGCGTCGGAGGGCCCAGCGGGCCGGAGGGATGACCTTTCACCTCCGCAGTATGACGTGCCGCGCGGGCGCTCGGGCCGTCCCTCAGGCCTGCGCGGCGGCGCGCAGTTCGGCCGCGCGGGCCTCCCCCAGCGCGGCCATGGCCTCGGCCAGCAGTGTCATCTGGTGCGCGATGCCCCGGCCGGGGTCGGCCTGCATCCCGATGAACGCGCCGTCGAACCCGGCGATGCCGAAGTAGTCCAGCTCGTCCGCGACGGCCTGGGCGATCGCGGGGCCCTCCGGGGCGAAGGACGCGGCGATCATCGTGTTCATGTGCGCCCGGCCGTCCCGCCGGACCTGCTCGATCATGGCGTCCATCTCGGCCTCGGCGACCTCGGCGCTCATGAGCAGGAGCAGGTGCAGGCGCAGGAACTCCGGGCGCGCGAGGAAGACCTCGCCGGTGCGCAGGAGGTACCACGTCAGCCGCTCGCGGGGCGTTTCCCCGGACGGCCCGCCGGCCTGCGCCTCCCGCATCGCCGCGTAGAACTCGTAGGCGCCGCGCGCCATGACCGCGGACAGCAGCCCGGCTTTCGACTCGAAGTGGTGGTACACCGCGCTTTTCGGGAGGCCGGTCTCGCGGCTCAGGACCGACAGCGAGGTGGCGGCGTAGCCGCGCTCGGCCATGATCCGGGAGGCGACGTCCAGGATCTCTTCCCGGGATCGCCGCCCGCGCCGGTTGCCGTTCTTCTCGCCGTCCACGCGTTGCAGCATAGATCCCTCCGGCCGTGGCCCGGCGCCACCCTTCTGACCTGCGGTTTCTGCAGTGCGGAATTTCCTGGACGAGCGTGGCGCGAGCATGTGACGGTAGCCACTATCGTACCGAACGATCGGTCCAAAAGTTTGCCCGGAACCGGAGTCCGCATGCCCCAGAACTTCGACGCCGACGTCGCGATCGTCGGCTACGGCCCCACCGGCGTGACCGCCGCGCTCACTCTCGCGAAGCACGGGATCTCGGTCGTCGCGGTCGAGCGGGACCGCAGCATCTACCCGCGCGCCCGCGCCGTCACCGTCAACGACTGGACGATGCGGATCTTCCAGAGCCTCGGCATCGACGAGCGGATCGCCCGGGTGATCGAGCCGCAGCGGGCGCTGCGCTGGGTCGCCTATGACGGCACGGAGATCATGCGGGTCGAGCATCCGCCGTCGACGCTGGGCGTCGGGCCCCGCTTCTACAACATCTACCAACCGGCGATGGAGGCGGAGCTGCGCGCGTGCGCGCAGGAGTACGACTTGATCACCGTCCGCTACGGCGCCGAGATGACCGGCCTGGAGCAGGACGCGGACGGGGTCACGGTCACGACGACGGACGTCGAGACCGGGGAGACCCGCACCCTGCGGGTCCGGCACGCGATCGGCGCGGACGGCGGCGGCAGCGCCACCCGGGAGCTGATCGGCGGTCGGCTGCTCGGCGACACGCTGGACGTGCAGTGGATCGTCGTCGACTGCCGCGTCAAGCGCTGGTGGCCGGACCGCGATCTCCTCACCTTCTGGTCCGACCGGGAACGCCCGGTCGTCGACATCGCTTTGTCCGCCGGGAACCACCGCTGGGAGATCCCGCTCAAGCCGCACGAGACCGAGGCCGACTTCGCGTCGGAGGACGACGTCTGGCCGCTGCTCAAGGCGATGGGCGTCACGACCGACGACGTCTCGATCCACCAGTGGGCCTTCTACCGGCACCACACCCGGACGGCCGACGCCTGGCGCGCGGGCCGCGTCTTCCTCGCCGGGGACGCCGCCCACCTGATGCCGCCGTGGGCCGGGGCCGGGATGCAGACCGGCATGCGCGACGCCCACAACCTGGGCTGGAAGCTGGCGCGCGTCCTCAAGGGCGAGCTGGACGAGAGCTGGCTGGACACCTACGAGACCGAGCGGCGCCCGAACGCCGCGTTCTACACGGATTTGGCCGTCCGGCTCGGCCGCGTCATCAAGCAGGAGGCCACGCCGGAGGAGATCGCGGAGCTGAACCGGGTCCCGGAGGGCACGGTCACCCCGTTCGAGCCGCCGCTGACCGCGCCGCCGGTGCTGGAGGCGGGCTGGATCCGCGGCCCGGTCGGGGACGCCGCCGTCGTCGGCCGCATGGTCCCGCAGCCCGTCGCGGGGGACACGACCGGGCGGATGGCGCGGCTGGACGATCTCCTCGGCGACGGGTTCGTCCTGCTCGGCGCGGACACCGACCCGGCCGGGCTGCTGTCGGCGGAGGAACGGGCGGGCTGGGACGCGCTCGGCGCCCGCTATATCGCGATCCGCCCGAAGACGGCGTACACGCGGGGCCCCGACGAGCTCGTCGACCTCGACGGCACCCTCCTGCCGTGGCTCGCACGGTACGGCGTCCGCGCGGTCGCGGTGCGTCCCGACCGGTTCGTCGCGGCCGCGGACGTCTCCGGCCTCGCCCGCCCCTCGATCGAAAGGAGCCGACCCCGATGACCGGGATCAAGGAACTGGCGTACGTCGTGTACGAGGCGAGCAGCCTCGACGACTGGGAGCGCTTCGGCGTGGACCTGCTCGGGATGCAGCTCGCCGAGAAGAGCGCCGACGCGATCGCGCTGCGCACCGACGCGAAGGCGCACCGCTGGCTCGTCCGGCGGGGCCCCGCGGACGACCTGGCGGCCAGCGGCTACGAGGTGACGGACGGCGCCGCGCTCGACGAGATCGTCGAGCGGCTGGCGGCCGCCGGGGCGGACGTCGCCGAGGGCGACGCCGCGCTCGCCGCCGACCGCAGGGTCGACCGCATCGCGGTGACGACGGACCCGCTGGGCAACCGCGTCGAACTCGTCACCGGCTTCGCCGACGCGCCGAGCCGTTCCGCTCGGACGTGCTGCTCGGCGGGTTCGTCACCGGGGCGGGGGGCGCGGGCCACCAGGTGCTGCTGTCCAAGGGGGTCGCGCGGGAGACGTACCTGGAGTTCTACGAGGGCCTGCTCGGCTTCCGGATCTCCGACGTCATCGTCGAGGAGCTCGCGCCGGGCGCCGTCGCCGACCTGATCTTCCTGCGCTGCAACCCGCGCCACCATTCGGTGGCGTTCGGGGACATGCCGCATCCGAAGCGGACCCACCACTTCATGGTCGAGGTGACCGACATCCGCGACGTCGGCAGCGCCTACGACCGCTGCATGGACGCCGGGCAGCCGTTCGAGATGACGCTCGGGATGCACCCGAACGACCACATGTTCAGCTTCTACGTGCGGACGCCGTCCGGTTTCAGCGTGGAGTACGGCTGGGGCGGCCTGCTCGTCGACGACGACACCTGGCAGGTCCAGACCCTGGACCGGCTGCACAGCTGGGGCCACCGGCCGCCGGAGGCCGTCGCCGAACTGCTCTCCCGCACTCCTGGAAAGGACGCTCTCTGATGCCGCTGACGCAGGCCGAAGCCGCACGTACCGTCCAGACGGAAGACTGGAAGCTCCGCTACTACGAGGCGGGCGCGGGCACCCGGTCGTCCTGCTGCACGGGAGCGGCCCGGGTTCCACGGGGTGGAGCAACTTCGCGGGCAACATCGAGGCGCTGGCCCGGCACTTTCACGTGTACGCGGTGGACATGCCCGGCTGGGGCGACTCCGACCCGGCGACCGTCGACCGGCTCGACCACGTCCGGGCCGCGATCCAGTTCCTGGACGCGCTCGGCATCGACCGCGCCGCGTTCGTCGGGAACTCGATGGGCGGGCAGACCGCGCTGCGGCTCGCCACCGAGCACCCCGACCGGATCACGCACCTGGTCACCATGGGCCCGCCGGTGGGGCGGATCCCGTCCCTGTTCGCTCCCGGCGACGGCCCGTCGGAGGGCCTGAAGGCCCTCATCGAGGCGTACCGCGCGCCGAGCCCGGAGACCATGCGCGGCCTCGTCGAGATCATGTGCTTCGACAAGGCCCGGTTCGCCTCCCCCGAGCTGTGCGAGGCGCGCTCGGAGGCGGCGCTCGCCCGTCCCGAGCACCTGCGCAACTACGTCGACGGGCTGCCGAAGGGCGCGCCGCTCCCGATCTGGGTCAAGCCGGAACTGCTCCCGAAGATCGAGGTGCCCACGCTCCTCATCCACGGACGGGACGACCGGGTGGTGCCGTTCGAGAACTCGCTGTACCTGCTCGCCGCCATCCCCGACAGCCGCGTGGTGCTCCTCAACCGGTGCGGGCACTGGGCGATGATCGAGCACGCCGAGGAGTTCAACCGGCTCGTGACCGACTTCGTCCGCAACGTCCCGGCCCCCGCCGCGGCGTGATCAGCCGGTGTTCTGCAGGCCCGCGGCGACGCCGTTGACGGACAGGAGGAGGAGTTCCTCCAGGTGGGCGCGCTCCTCCTCGTCCGTCACGCCCGCGCGCAGGGCCTTGAGGGCGCGGAGCTGGAGGTGCGAGAGCGCGTCCACGTAGGGGTTGCGCAGCTCGACGGCGCGGGACAGGACGCGGCGGTTCTCCAGCAGGCGCTCGTGGCCGGTGACCGCGAGGACGAGGGAGCGGGTGCGGTCGTACTCGGCGAGGACGGTCGCGGACAGTTCGGGCCGTCCGCCGAGGTCCAGGTACCGTTCGGCGATCGCGCGGTCGGACTTGGCGAGGCTCATCTCGGCGTTGTCGAGCAGCGTGTTGAACAGCGGCCACGCCTCGTACGCCTCGCGGAGCGCGGTGAGGTCGGCGCCGTCGGCGGAGACGGCGGCGAGGCCGCTGCCGAGGCCGTACCAGCCGGGGAGGTTGACGCGGGTCTGCGTCCACGCGAACACCCACGGGATGGCGCGCAGGTCCTCCAGGCCGCGGGCGGCCTTGCGGCGCGCGGGACGCGAGCCGATGCGCAGGTCGGCGATCTCTTCGAGGGGGCTGACGCGCGCGAACCAGGTCGCGAACCCGTCGGTCTCGATGAGGGTGCGGAACGCGGTCTCGGCGGCGGCGCCGATCCGGTCGGCGAGCGGACGGTACCGGGCGGCGGCCGCGCGGGCGCGGTCCTGGACCGCGTCGGTGGAGGCGAGCAGGACGGCGCTGGTGACCTGCTCGACGTGCCGCTTGGCGATCTCGGGGTGGCCGTACCGGGCGAAGATCACCTCGCCCTGCTCGGTGACCTTGAACCGGCCGCCGACCGAGCCGGGCGCCTGCGCGAGGATGGCGCGGTTGGCGGGCCCGCCGCCGCGTCCGAGGGAGCCGCCGCGGCCGTGGAACAGGGTGAGCGCGACGCCGTGCCGGGACGCCCACGCGGTGAGGGCCTCCTGCGCGTCGTACAGGCGGAGGGTGGCGCTGGCCGGGCCGAGCTGCTTGGCGGAGTCGGAGTAGCCGAGCATGACCTCCAGCCGGCGGCCGGTGTCGTCGAGGCGCCGCCGGACGGCGGGGATGTCGAGCATCCCGTCGAGGACGCCCGGCGCGTTGTCGAGGTCCTCGCCGGTCTCGAACAGCGGGATGACGTCCAGGACGGGCGCCTGCTCGCCGAGGGACGCGGCGAGTTCGTGCACGTTCGCGACGTCGGCGGCGGTGCGGGTGAACGACACGATGTAGCGGTGGCAGGCGCGGACGCCGAACCGCTGCTGGATCCACGCGACGACGCGGAGTGTCTCCAGGATCTCCTCGGTCATCTCCGACCGCTCGCCGCCCGCGCGGATCTCGGCGAGGGCCCGCTCGTGCAGCTCGGAGTGCTGCCGGATCTCCAGCTCGGCGAGGTGGAACCCGAACGTCTCGACCTGCCAGATGAGCTGCTGGACACGTCCGTACGCCTGCCGCTTCGCGCCCGCCCCGGCCAGGGACTCCTGCACGATGCGCAGGTCGGCGAGCAGGTCGTCCGGGGAGGCGTAGGCGAGGTCGGCGTCGCGGTCGCGGGTCGCGGCGATGCGGGCCGCGGCGTACAGCAGGAACTGGCGGTGCGGTTCGCCGGGCGAGCGCTTGGCCATCCGGCGGCTGCGGGACGGCTGCGCGGTGCGGGCCGCGGCGAGGGCGTTGCGCAGCGACGCCGACGGCGGCGTGGTGCTCTCGTGGACGGTCAGCTCGCGCCCGACGCGCGCGCACGTGGTCTCCAGGGCCGACAGGACGTGCTCCGCCTGGATCATGATCGCGTCGCGGGTGACCTGCGCGGTGACGTAGGGGTTGCCGTCGCGGTCGCCGCCGATCCAGCTCCCGAAGCGCAGGTAGGGGCGCGCGGCCGGGGGACGGGTGCCGGTCTCGTCGCCTTCGAGGGCGTGGTCGAGGGCCCGGTACACGTGCGGGACGACCCGGAAGATCGTCTCGTCGAACGCCGCCATGGCGGTGCGGACCTCGTCGAGGGGGTCCATCTGGGTGCCGCGGCGCAGCGCCGTGCGCCACAGGACGTCGATCTCCTCCCGGAGGGTCCGCTCGATCTCGTCCCGCTCGCCCGCGCCCGGCTCGGCGTTCAGCCGGGTCAGCAGGTCGCTGATCCGCTGGATGGACGTGACGACGGCGCGCCGCCGGGCCTCGGTGGGGTGCGCGGTGAACACCGGCCGGAACTCCAGGCCGTCGACCAGTTCGGCGAGGAACTTCCGGTCGGTGATGTCGGCGACGGCCGCGGCGACCGAGCCGGGGGCGGTGTCGCCGGTGTCGCGCTCGCGGAGGGTGCGGATGCGGTGGTGCTCCTCCGCGAGGTTCGTCAGGTGGAAGTACACGGTGAACGCGCGGGCGACCTCCTCGGCGCGTTCCAGCGACCAGCCGTCGACCAGCGCCGTGACCTCCTCGCCCGGCAGCTCGCCGCGGCGGGCGGCGATCACCGCGTGCCGGAGCCGTTCAACGTCGTCCAGCAGTTCCCGTCCGCCGTACTCGACGAGCCCGTCGCCGAGCATGCCGCCCAGCAGCCGGACGTCGCGGCGGAGCGGTTCGGGCATGTCCTGCCGGAGGATCTCACGCGTGTTCGTAGCCACTCGCCCAACCCTAACGAGCGCACGTCACGGCACGTTCATCCCGGTCAGCGGGCCCCGGCCGAATCGCGATCATCAGCGTGCGGTTACTCTGGCCCCCATGGCGACGGAAGCCCCTGAACCCGCCCTGGACTACGACATCCACACGACGGCGGGCAAGATCGCGGACCTGGAACGACGCCGCTACGAGGCGGTCCACGCGGGATCGGCGCGGGCCGTTGAGAAGCAGCACGCCAAGGGCAAGATGACCGCCCGGGAGCGGATCGACGCGCTGCTCGACCCGGGCTCCTTCGTGGAGTTCGACGAGATGGCGCGGCACCGCTCCACCAACTTCGGGATGGAGAAGAACCGCCCGTACGGCGACGGCGTCGTCACCGGGTACGGGACGGTCGACGGCCGCCCGGTCGCGGTGTTCAGCCAGGACTTCACGGTGTCCGGCGGCTCGCTCGGCGAGGTGTTCGGCGAGAAGATCTGCAAGGTCATGGACCACGCGGTCAAGACCGGCTGCCCGGTGATCGGCATCAACGACTCCGGCGGCGCGCGGATCCAGGAGGGCGTGGTCGCGCTCGGCCTGTACGCCGAGATCTTCAAGCGCAACGTGCACGCGTCCGGCGTGATCCCGCAGATCTCGCTGGTCATGGGCCCGTGCGCGGGCGGCGCGGTGTACTCCCCGGCGATCACCGACTTCATCGTCATGGTGGACCAGACGTCCCACATGTTCATCACCGGTCCGGACGTCATCAAGACGGTCACCGGCGAAGAGGTGACGATGGAGGAGCTGGGCGGCGCGACGTCGCACAACTCCAAGTCGGGCGTGGCGCACTACCGCGGCTCCGACGAGGAGGACGCGATCGAGTACGTCAAGGCGCTGCTGTCGTACCTGCCGTCCAACAACCTGGCGGACGCCCCCGCGTTCGACGCGCCGGTGGACGTGACGGAGACGGTCGACGAGCTCGACACCCTCATCCCGGACTCGCCGAACCAGCCGTACGACATGCACACCGTCATCGAGCACGTGCTGGACGACGGCGAGTTCCTCGAAGTGCAGCCGCTGTTCGCGCCGAACATGATCGTCGGGTTCGGCCGCGTCGAGGGCCGCTCGGTCGGCGTCGTCGCGAACCAGCCGATGCAGTTCGCGGGGACGCTCGACATCGACGCGTCCGAGAAGGCCGCCCGGTTCGTCCGGACGTGCGACGCGTTCAACGTCCCGGTGCTCACCTTCGTGGACGTCCCCGGCTTCCTCCCCGGCACCGACCAGGAGTTCGGCGGGATCATCCGGCGCGGCGCGAAGCTGCTGTACGCGTACGCGGAGGCGACCGTCCCGCTCGTCACGGTCGTCACCCGCAAGGCGTACGGCGGCGCGTACGACGTCATGGCCTCCAAGCACCTGGGCGCCGACATCAACTTCGCGTGGCCGACCGCGCAGGTCGCGGTGATGGGCGCGCAGGGCGCCGTGAACATCCTGTACCGCAAGGAGCTCGCCGCGGCCGACGACCCGGACGGGCGCCGCGCCGAGCTGATCACGCAGTACGAGGACACGCTCGCCAACCCCTACATCGCGGCGGAGCGCGGCTACTTCGACAACGTGATCAAGCCGTCGGAGACGCGCGGGCAGGTCGTCCGGGCGCTGCGGGCGCTGCGCGAGAAGCGCAAGACGCTGCCGCCGAAGAAGCACGGGAACATTCCGCTGTGACCGGACGGGCGCGGCGTGCGACACGCCCGGCGGTCGCCCGCCGCCCGTTTTCCGGGCGCCCGGAATTCGAGGAGGACGCGTGACCGCCGAAGCCAAGCCGTTCTTGCAGGTCGTGCGGGGCGACCCGACGCCCGAGGAAGTCGCCGCGCTCGTCGCGGTGCTGACCGCGCGGGCCGCCGCCGCGGCCGCCGCCGCGACGGCCGCGGGGACGCCCGTCCGTCCCGCTGGGCCGACCGGTCCCGGCTGGTGCGCGGCGCCGCGGGCACGGCCGTCCGGCCGACCGGGCCGGGCGCGTGGCGGGCGAGCGCACTACCGCGCTGACCTGCCGCGCGGTCTACCGCGCCGACGCAGTCGATCGGCCGCCGGCGGCGACGCTCCCGCCGACCGGCCGAAACGACATGTAACCGTGGTTCGCGCCCAGTGAGGCCCCCCACACGAATAAGGTGGAAGGCCATGGCCACCTCGGAGTTCGTCCCACAGCCCGCGCGCTACGCCATCTTCGTCGACGCGGGGTACCTCTTCGCGGCCTCCGGGGCCCTGCTGCTCGGCTGCGGTTCCCGGCGCGAGTACCGGGTCGCCGCCGAGAAACTGATCAAGGCTCTGACCAGCCATGCCGACGACAAACTGCTCGGCGAGCTGCTGCGGGTGTACTGGTTCGACGCGGCGCCGAAGAAGCAGCCGACGGTCGACCAGCGGGTCATCGCGAACCTGCCGCTGGTGAAGCTGCGGCTCGGCAACCTGAACGCGCAGGGCCAGCAGAAGGGCGTGGACGCCCAGTTGCGCGCCGACCTCGAAGCCCTCGCCCGGCACCGGGCGATCACCGACGCCGTCCTGCTCGCCGGGGACGAGGACATGCTCCCGGCCGTCGAGGCCGCCCAGCGGTACGGCGTCCGCGTGCACCTGTGGGGCGTGGAGCCGACGCACGGGTCGAACCAGGCCGAATGGCTCGTGTGGGAGTCCGACACCGTCGAGGTGCTGCCCGCCGACTTCCTCCGCCCGTACTTCACGAAGGCGAAGGTGCTGCCGGTGCCCGCGCCGGGCACGGCCGCCGCGGTCCGCGAGGCCGCCGAGCGCCGTCCCGCTCGGCCAGCCCCGTCCCGTCCCCGTCGCAGGTGTTCGCCGGGCGTCCCCCGGCGGTCAAGCCCGCCGCCGCGGCGGGCGTCCGCGCCGGGGCGGTCCCGGTGCCCGGCACGAACGCGACGCCCGCGACCGTCGCGTCGTCCATGAACTCCACGGCCGGGACGCAGTCGGACGGGCGGCTCGGCCCGGAACGCGACCACATGCTGGAGATCGGCGAGCACGTCGCCCAGAAGTGGATCTTCGAGCGGGGCCGGGACAACATCCGCGACCTGCTCCCCGGCCCGATCCTGCCGCCCGTCATCGACAAGGAGCTGCTGATCGAGGCCGAGAAGGAACTCGGCGGCTCGCTGCGGCCCTACCAGGAGGCCCGCACCTGGCTGCGGGACGGCTTCTGGGAGCGGGTGTACCGCGAGTTCGGCTTCGGCGTGGGCAAGTCGGACTGACCCACACCGACACCACGTTTCGCGATTGCGCGGACACGGCGTGTCGCCGCCCGGTACAGTCCCCGCCGGGGGTGAGGGCATGCTCGCACGGCGCTGGCGCCGCCGCGGCGCGCTGCCGCTGGCCGCCGCGATCGCGGTGCGTCCGGCATCGTCGCCGCGTGCCGGTCGCCGGTGCCGTTCCACCGCCCCGGCGAGGGCGGGCCGGACGCGCCGGTCGTGGGCTCGGCGGCGCCGCACCCTACGTGGAGCTGCGCACGCCCCGTCCCGTCCGGGACCCCGCGCCCGCCGGTGCCCGGGTGTACGCCGCCACCGGGCCCGGAATGCTCGCACCGGCCGCGCGCGACCTGCCGCGGCGCCTGTACGTGGCCACCGGCCGGTACCTCGACGTCATCGACCCGCTCCGGCTCCGGGTGGTCGACCGCCTCCCGGCGGGCGGCGCCGCACGCGTCGTCCCGTCGTGGGACATGCGCCGCCTGTGGGCCGCCGACACCCGGCGCGGCGCGCTCGTCCCCCGTGGGCCCCGCCGGGCGCGGACGGGCGGTGCCGGTGCCCGATCCCGCGAACCTGTACTTCACCCCGGACGGCGAGCTGGCGCTCGTCCTGTCCCGCCGCCCCCGCCGCGTCGCGTCCGCGACCCGCGCACGATGCGGCCCCGCGCCGCGATCCCCATGCCGTGCACGCCCGGCACGCCGACTTCTCGCC
>NZ_MKJY01000564.1 GCF_001942465.1 Actinomadura sp. CNU-125 | reverse complement strand
GCGGGCGGACCGGCGGCGGCGAGCCGGGCGCGGACCGTCCGGGGTGCGGAGCTCGGACGCGGCGGCGCGGGCGAGCACCGGCGCCGGGCGCCGCAGCCACAGCGTCAGCAGACCGGTTGCGGATCTCCCGGCGGCGGCGCGCGGCCGGGGAGCGGCCCGTCCGCGACGGGTGGTGGTGCACGACGAGCTCCGGCACGTACGCCAGGCCCCACCCGGCCGCGGCCAGGTCGAGGGCCAGCAGCTCCTCCTCCCCGGCGAAGTGCAGGACGCCGGAGAAGCCCCCGGCGTCGAGGAACGCGTCCCGCCGCACGATGACCGAGCAGGCCAGGAAGCCGAGGATCGCCGGGCCCGGGAACCCGTCCGGGCGGCCGAGGGGCGCGGCGGCCATCTCCTCCGACACCGGGTCGAGCCGCTCCTCCTCCCCCACCAGGACGCGCGTGGCGAGCAGCGCCGTCCGGGGGTGCGCGTCGAGGATCGCCGCGGCCCGCGCGAGGGCGCCGGGCGCCCACCACGAGTCGTCGTCGGCGAACGCGACGGTAGCGGGTGCCCGCCTCGGCCGCGCCGGCGTTGCGGGCGGCGGCGCCGAGGTTGCCCGGCAGCCGCAGCACGCGGGCGCCCGCGGCCGCGGCTACGTCGGCGTGCCGTCGGCGGACGCGTTCCCGGCGACGATCACCGGGGCCGCGTGCCGGGCGAGGCTGCGGCGCAGCTCCGGGGCGCGCGTGGGTCGCGACGACGATCGTGACGGCGGACGTCTCGGGCGCGCGGGCGTCCGGGCGGGCGGTCTCGGCACTGGTCATGGGCGGTTCCTCCCCGTCTCGTTCCGGTCAGCCGACGTGCCGGCGGGCCCGGGACGTCCGCTGGGACGCCTCCAGGGTGCGCAGCCGGTCCTCGACTTCGCGGGGCAGCGGGCGGCGCTCCCGCGCGACCCAGCCGAGCCCGGCCGCCGCCTCCGCCAGGGCGGCCGCGGTGACGCGGTTCGCGCGGCAGCGTGCGCAGCAGCCCGGCGGTGCGGCGGGCGGCGGCGGGCAGCGGGCGGCGCAGCCAGGTGAACCACAGCGTGTTGCGGATGCCGTGGCGGCGCCGCAGGTGCGCCTCCCGCAGCGGCGACGGCGCGTGGTGCACGACGACGTCCGCGGCGTAGCACAGGTGCCAGCCGAGGGTCATCAGGTCGGCGCTGAGCAGCTCCTCCTCGCCGCCGAGCCACAGCCGCGGCGAGAACCCGCCGGCCGCGCGGAACGCCTCGGCGCGCACCATCGACGCGCCCGCCAGGAACGAGCCGAGCGCGGGTCCGGGCAGCCACGCCGGGCCGGGGACGGGCGAGTCCCGCAGTTCGGGGACGATCGGGTCCTCGCGCCCGCCGGGCTCCACCAGGATCCGGCCGGTGACGACGGCGAGCCGCGGGTGCGCGTCCAGCAGCGCCGCCGCGCGCGCCGGGGCGTCCGGCTCCCACCACGTGTCGTCGTCGCAGAACGCCGCGTACGGGGTGCGGACGTGGTCGACCGCCAGGTTGCGCGCGACGGCGCCGAGGTTCTCCGCCGACCGGATCAGCCGCATTCCGGGGAACTCCGCCTCGACGCGTCCGGGGTGCCGTCCCGGGAGGCGTTGTCGACGACGATGACGGGCGGGCCGTCCGGCAGGTCCCGCAGGCGGGCGAGGACGGCCAGCAGCGAGTCCCGCCGGTCCCGCGTGATGACGACGACGGTGTAACGCATGGGCCGCCCGTACCCCCGGAGCGCCGCACCATGTGCCCGTCCCGTCCGGAAGGGCGACTGACGCGCCACTTCTCCCACCAGGGGCTTTTCACCTCTGCCGCGTTTAGCGTCCCAGTTCTCGGCAATGTCCGGAATCACCTATAGGGGATTAGGTCCCCTCGATCGATGTCTATGACGCAGGCATCGCCTTTCCCACACCGACCGTGCCACCGAACGGGGCCTTGTCATGCGTGTGCTCGGAATCAATGCGATCTTTCACGATCCGGCCGCCGCACTGCTGGTGGACGGCCGGGTCGTGGCGGCGTCCGAGGAAGAGCGGCTCAGCCGCCGCAAGCACGGGAAGCGGCCGGTGCCGTTCTCCGGCTGGGAACTGCCGGAGAAGGCGGCCCGATGGTGCCTGGACGAGGCCGGGCTGGAGCCCGGCGATCTCGACGCCGTCGCCTACTCCTACGATCCGCGCCTGGTCGAGCCGGGCCTCGACGGGCACGACGTCAACTGGGAACGGCTGCGCACGCTGTACGCGCGGCGCGCCCCGAACTTCCTGGCCACCGCGCTGCCCGGGCTCGACCCGGGGATCGTCCGGTTCGTCCCGCACCATGTGGCGCACGCGGCATCGGCGGCGCTCGCCGCGCCCGGGCCGGGCGAGGGCGACGTGCTCGTCCTGGACGGCCGCGGCGAATCGCACTCGCACCTCGCCGGGACGTACCGGAACGGCTCCCTCACCACTCTGCAGGCCCAACGGCTGCCGCACTCGCTCGGCCTGATGTACGAGGACCTCACCGAGCACCTCGGATTCCTGCGCTCCAGCGACGAGTACAAAGTGATGGCCCTGGCCTCCTACGGGGAGCCGCGGTTCCTGGACGAACTGCGCGAGCACGTCGCCGCCACCGGCGACGGCGGTTTCGCGGTCGCCCCCGTCGACTGGGGCTCCCTCGCGAAGGCCCGCGGCCCGGACGCCGAATGGACCCGCGACCACGCCGACCTCGCCGCGAGCGTCCAGACGCGCCTCGAAGAGGTGCTGCTCGACCTCGCGGGCTGGCTGCACGGCCGCACCGGCTCCCGCCGGCTCATGCTGGCCGGCGGCGTCGCGCTCAACTGCGTCGCCAACTCCCGCCTCGCCGCCGCCGGACCCTACGACGACATCTGGGTGCAGCCCGCCGCGGGCGACGCGGGCACCGCGCTCGGCGCCGCCCTGCACGTGGCGCGCTCGTCCGGCGACGAGATCGAGGCGATGCCGGGCCCCGGCCTCGGCCGCGGCTGGGACGACGACGAGATCGCCGCCCGGCTCGACCTCGCGAAGATCCCCTACGAGCGTCCCGCCGATCTCGCCGCGACCGTGGCCGAAGCCCTCGCCCACGACCGTGTCGTCGCGTGGTTCCAGGGCCGCTCGGAGTTCGGCCCGCGCGCGCTCGGGCACCGGTCCCTCCTCGCCCACCCGGGACACGTCGCGAACGTCGAGCGGCTCAACGACGTGAAGGGCCGCGAGCAGTTCCGGCCGATCGCGCCCATGGTGTCCCTCGACCGGGCGGCGGAGATCTTCGACGGCCCGATCCCCAGCCCGTACATGCTGTTCGTGCACGACGTGCGCCCGGAGTGGCGCGCGCGGATCCCCGCCGTCGTCCACGTGGACGGCACCGCCCGCGTCCAGACGGTCGCGGACGCCGACGAACCGCTCGTCGCCCGGATGCTGCGGGAGTTCGACCGCCGCACCGGCATCCCCGTCGTGATCAACACGAGCCTGAACACCGCCGGACGCCCGATGGTCGACGACCCGCGCGACGCCCTGGAGTGCTTCGGGTCCGCGCCCGTGGACCTGCTGGCCATCGGCCCGTTCGTCGTCCGCCGCCGGGAGGTGCACGCCTGATGGACTGCACCGTCGTCGTGCCCACCATCGGCCGCGAGAGCCTGCGCACCACGCTGCGCGCGCTGCTCGCCGCCCTCGACGAGTCCGCGCACGAACCGCACGAGATCATCGTGGTGGACGACCGTCCGGTGCCCGGCACGCCGCTGCCGCTCCCGGACGCGGGCCGGCACGCCCTGCGCGTGCTGCGCTCGGGCGGGCGCGGCCCGGCCGCCGCCCGCAACACCGGCTGGCGCGCCGCCGCCACCGAGTGGATCGCGTTCCTGGACGACGACGTCGTCCCCGGCCCGCGCTGGCCGCAACGCCTCGCCGCCGACCTCGCGGACCTGCCGCCCGAGGTCGGCGGCTCCCAGGGCCGCGTCGTCGTCCCGCGCCCGGAAGGCCGCCGCCCCACCGACTGGGAGCGCAACACGACCGGCCTGGAGACCGCCGCGTGGATCACCGCCGACATGGCCTACCGGCGCGGCGCTCGCCGACGTCGGCGGCTTCGACGAACGTTTCCGCCGCGCCTACCGCGAGGACGCCGACCTGGCCCTGCGCGTCCTGGACACCGGTCGCGTCCTCGTCCGGGGAACCCGCGAGGTCGCGCACCCGGTCCGTCCCGCCGCCTTCTGGGCGTCCGTCCGCGCCCAGGCGGGCAACGCCGACGACGTCCTGATGCGGCGCCTGCACGGCCCGTCCTGGCGCGCCCGCGCCGACGAAGGCCCCGGCCGCCTCCGCGAACACGCCCTGACCACGACCGCCGCCCTGACCTCCGTCGCCGCGGCGGTCCTCCACCGCGCCCGGCCGCCCGCACACTCCCCCGCCCGACGCGGCTCGGCCACCCGGCTCGGAGAGGCCACCAGGCGCAACTCGGCCCCCCAACGCAGAGGGGCCACCCGACGCGGCTCGGCCACCCGACCCGCATGGACCATCGGGCGCGGCTCGACGGCCCGACCCGCATGGACCATCGGGCGCG
This sequence comes from Actinomadura sp. CNU-125, assembly GCF_001942465.1. Classification (GTDB taxonomy): domain Bacteria; phylum Actinomycetota; class Actinomycetes; order Streptosporangiales; family Streptosporangiaceae; genus Spirillospora. The sequence continues at coordinate 37,627 of NZ_MKJY01000564.1, read as the reverse complement.
GCTCGACGGCCCGGCTCGGTTCGGGTAGTCGGCTCCGTTCGGTCGCTGGGCGCGGGTGGGCGCTGCCGGGGGGTTTGCGGGGCACGCCGGGCGGCGTCGCGCTGGCCGGCGGGGCGGTTTGGGGCTTGCTCACCGTGCGGTTCGCGGTGCAGCGGATCCGTCCGGGGCGGACGGCCGGGGAGATCGCGAAGATGGCCGTGACCAGTGCCGTGATCCCGCCCGCGGCGGTGCGGCATCGGATCCGGGGGGTCGTCCTGCACGGGCGGGCGCGGCCCTGGGCCGGGCCCCGGGTGGTGCTGTTCGACCGCGACGACACGCTGATCCGGGACGTCCCCTACAACGGCGATCCGGCGCTGGTCGAGCCGATGCCGGGGGCGCGGCGGGCGCTGGACCGGCTCCGGCGCCACGGCGTGCGGATCGGGGTCGTGTCGAACCAGTCGGGCGTGGCCAAGGGCCGCATCACCGCGGGCGACGTGCGCCGGGTGAACGCGCGCGTCGAGGAGCTGCTCGGACGCATCGACGTGTGGGAGTTCTGCCCGCACGACGGCGGCGACGGGTGCGGCTGCCGCAAACCGGCGCCCGGGATGATCGAGCGGGCGGCGCGGCGGCTCGGGGCGCTGCCGTCCGACATCGCCGTGATCGGCGACATCGGGCGGGACGTCGAGGCGGCCGCGGCGGCGGGGGCGCGGGGCATCCTGGTGCCGACCGCGCGGACACTGCCCGCGGAGATCGCGGTGGCGGTGGAGACGGCGCCGACGCTGCGCGCCGCCGTCGACCTCGTGCTGGGCGGGAGGCGGCGCCGATGAGGGTCCTCGTCGCACGCCAGGACAACATCGGCGACGTGCTGCTCGCCGGGCCCGCCGTGCGGGCCGTGGCGGAGCGCGCCGACGAGGTCGCGTTCCTGTGCGGGCCGCGGGGCCGGGCCGCGGCCGACCTGCTGCCCGGCGTCGACCGGGTGATCGAGTGGTGCGCGCCGTGGATCGATCCGGAGCCGGGGCCGGTCCGGCGGGACGACGTCGACCGGCTCGTCGAGGCGGCGCGGGGGTTCGACCGCGCACTGATCCTCACGTCGTTCCACCAGTCGCCGCTGCCGCTGGCGCTGCTGCTACGGCTGGCGGGCGTCCCGTGGATCGGGGCGATCGGCGAGGACTATCCCGGGTCGCTGCTGGACCTGCGGCACCGGCCCGAAGCCGACATTCCCGAACCGCTGCGGATGCTGGCGCTGGCCGAGGACGCCGGGTTCCCGGCCCCGGCCGACACCCGGCTGCGGGTCCGCGGGCCGCTGCCCGACACCGCCCATCTGACGGGCGGCCCCGGCTACGTGATCGTCCATCCCGGGACGTCGGTGCCGGCGCGGGCGTGGCCGCCGGAGCGCTGCGCCGAGGCGGTCCGGCTGCTGCACGCGGCGGGGCACCGGGTCGTCGTCACCGGGCACGGCGACGAGAAGGAGCTGACCGCGCGGGTCGCTGGGGAGTCCGGCCTGGACCTGGGCGGACGGACAGCGCTGCCGGAGCTCGCGGCGGTGCTGGCGGGCGCGCGGGCGGTGGTGGCGGGCAACACCGGGCCCGCGCATCTCGCGGCGGCCGTCGGCACGCCGGTGGTGTCGCTGTTCGCGCCGACGGTCCCGGCGGCGCGGTGGGCCCCGTTCGGGGTGCCGATGGCGCTGCTGGGCGACCAGCAGGCCCCCTGCAAGGACACCCGCGCCCGCGAATGCCCGGTCGACGGGCATCCGTGCCTGGCGTCGGTCACCGCCGACGAGGTCGCGGCGGCCGTGGAGATCGTGGCGGCGGTACGGGAGGAGGTGCCCTCGCGATGAGAGTGCTGCTGTGGCACGTGCACGGTTCGTGGGCGACGTCGTTCGTGCACGGCCCGCACACCACGCTCGTCCCCGCCGTCCCGGACCGGGGCCCGGACGGGCGCGGCCGCCCGGACACCTTCGCCTGGCCGGACCGGGCGGTGGAGGTGCCCCACGACCGGCTCCGCGGCGAGGACGTGGACGCCGTCGTCCTGCAGCGCCCCCGCGAGTTCGAGCTCACCGAGGAGTGGCTCGGGCGCAAGCCGGGCATCGACGTCCCGGCCGTCTACGTCGAGCACGACACCCCGCGCCGCACCCCGGCCGACGCGAGCCGCCCCGCCGAGGTCGTCCCGGACAGCCGGCACTTCCTGCACGACCGTTCCGACATCCCGGTCGTGCACGTCACGAACTTCAACGACCTGTTCTGGAACTGCGGGCACGCCCCCACCACCGTCATCGAGCACGGCGTCGTGGACCCCGGGTACCGGTACACCGGGGAGCTGCCCCGCGCGGCCGCGGTGATCAACGATCCGCTGCGCCGGGGCCGCGTCACCGGCGCCGATCTCCTGCCGGAGCTGGCCGCCGCGGTCCCGCTGGACCTGTTCGGGATGAACGTGTCGGACGCGCCCGCGCGGCTCGGCGTCCGTCCCGGGTCGCTGCGGACCTTCGAGGACCTGCCGCAGGCGCGGATGCACGCGGAACTCGCGCGCCGCCGCGTCTACGTCCACCCCTACCGGTGGACCTCGCTCGGCCTCGCGCTGATCGAGGCGATGATGCTCGGCCTCCCCGTGGTGGCGCTCGCCACGACGGAGGCGGTCGAGGCGGTACCGCCGGAGGCGGGAGTGCTGTCGACCCGCGTCGGCGAGCTGGCCGGCGCGGCCGCGGCCCTGGCCGCCGACCCCGGGCGCGCCCGCCGGCTGGGCGCGGAGGCGCGGGCCTTCGCCGTGGAACGGTACGGGCTCCCGCGTTTCCTGCGCGACTGGCAGCGAACACTCACGGAGGTGACGCGATGAGAATAGCCATGATCTCCGAGCACGCCAGCCCGCTCGCCGCCAAGGGCGGTCTCGGCGGGCCCGACGGCGGCGGGCAGAACGTGTTCGTCGCGGAACTGGCCGCCGAACTGGGCAGGCAGGGACACTACGTCACCGTCTACACCCGGCGGGACGCGCCCGCGCTCCCGCGCCGGGTGCGGCTGGCGCCGGGCGTGACGGTCGAGCACGTCCCGGCGGGGCCGCCCGAGCACGTCCCCAAGGACGATCTTCTGCCGTGGATGGACGACTTCGGCCGGTATCTGCGGGACCGCTGGTCGGCCGAGCCGCCGGACGTCGCGCACGCGCACTTCTGGATGAGCGGGCTCGCCGCGCTCCGGGCGGCGGACGCCGCACGGGAACGGCACGTCCCGGTCGTGGAGACCTTCCACGCGCTCGGCACCGTGAAGCGCCGCCACCAGGGCGGCAAGGACACGAGCCCGGTGGAGCGGCTGCGGCTGGAACGGGCGATCGGCCGCGGCGCCGACGCGATCATCGCGACGTGCTCGGACGAGGTCGGCGAGCTCGCCGCGATGGGCGTCCCGGTCGAGCGCGTCTCGGTGGTGCCCTGCGGGGTGGACCTGCGGCTGTTCGATCCGGGCCGCCCGGCGGGCGGCCCGCCCCGCGCGGATCCGGACGGGCGGCACCGCCTCGTGGTGCTGTCCCGGCTCGTCGAGCGCAAGGGCGTCGACACCGCGATCCGGGCGCTGGCGCACCTGCCGGACGCCGAACTGGCCGTCGCCGGCGGCCCGCCGCACGGCGACCTGGACGCAGACCCGGAGATCCGCCGGCTGCGGCGGGTGGCCGAGGAGGCGGGCGTGGCCGGCCGGGTCGACTTCGTCGGCCGGGTCGCCCGCGCGGACGTCGCGCCGCTGCTGCGGTCGTCGAGCCTGGTGCTGACGCTGCCTGGTACGAGCCGTTCGGGATGGTGCCGCTGGAGGCGATGGCGTGCGGCGTCCCGATCGTCGCGGCCGCGGTCGGCGGGCATCTGGACACCGTCGTGGACGGCGGCACCGGGCTGCTGGTCCCGCCGCGCGACCCGCGGGCCGCCGCGGCGGCGGTCCGGGAGCTGCTGGACGATCCGGCGCGCCGCGCGCGATGGGCGCCGCGAGCGCCGACCGGGCCCGCGCCCGCTACTCGTGGGCGCGGATCGCCGCCGACACCGCCGGGGTGTACCGCCGGGCGGCTGAGCTGTGCGAGGTGGCCGCATGACGGACCGGATCCCGCGGAGCGACGGCATGCGGCGGCTCGTGCCGGGGGGCGCGGGGGGCCGTCCCCCGCACGGAACGGGCATGACGACGACTCCGCTCGACACGAGCGCCGCCGTGCAGGACGCGCGGCTGGAGGCGCTGGCGGAGGCGGCGCTCGCGTTCCGCGAGCACGTCCCGACGATCGTCGCGTGGGGCCGCCGCCTGGCCGACGTGCTCGACGCCGGTGGACGGCTGCTGAGCTGCGGCAACGGCGGCAGTGCGGCGGAGGCGCAGCATCTGACGGCCGAGCTGACCGGACGGTTCGAAGGCGAGCGGCGGCCGCTGTCGGCGATCCCGCTGCACGGCGACGCGTCCGCGCTGACGGCCATCGGCAACGACTACGGGCCGCTGGACGTGTTCGCCCGGCAGGTGCGGGCGCACGGCCGCCGCGGCGACGTGCTGATCTGCCTGTCCACCAGCGGGCACAGCCCGAACGTGATCGCGGCGGCGCGGCAGGCGCGGCGGACCGGGATGGCGGCGTGGGCGATCACCGGGCCGGGCCGCAGCCCGCTCGCCGGTGCGTGCCACGCCGCGATCACGGTCGAGGCGCGGGCCACCGCGACCGTCCAGGAGATCCACCTCGCGGCGATCCACCTGCTGTGCGGGGTGGTGGACGAGACGCTGGGGGTGCCCTCATGACGGGGCCGCTGGTGGTGATCGGGGACGTGCTGCTGGACGTCGACATCGTCGGCAGCACCGGCCGGCTGTGCCCGGACGCGCCCGTGCCCGTCGTCGAGCGGGCCGAGGAGCGGCCGCGGCCCGGCGGCGCCGGGATGGCGGCGCTGCTCGCGGCGGCCGAGGGACGGGACGTGGTGCTGGTGACGGCGCTCGCCGACGACGATCCGGGTCGCAGGCTCCGCGCGATGCTGGAGCGGCACGTGGACGTCGCCGCGTTCCACCTGCACGGCGGCACCCCGTGCAAGCTGCGGATCCGGTCCGGGGGGCAGTCGGTGGCGCGGCTGGACGCCGGGGAGGGCGAGGCGATGGACGGGCCGGTGGGCCCGCGCGTCGCCGCGGCCGTCTCCGGCGCGGGCGCGGTGCTGGTGTCGGACTACGGCCGGGGCGTCACCCGGCACCGGGCCGTCCGCTCGCTGCTCGCGGACCTGCCGCCGGGCGTCCCGGTGGTGTGGGACCCGCATCCGCGGGGGGAGCCGCCGGTGCCGGACGTGGTGCGGCTGCTGACCCCGAACGAGGAGGAGGCGGCGCGGCTCGCCGCGGCGGACGGCGCCGACATCTCCGGGTTCGGGCTGTCGGCGGCGGGCCGCCGCGGCCGCCGTCTCGGCCGGTCCTGGGGCATCGACGGCGTCGCGGTGACGCTCGTGCGCGGAGGGGGCGCTGCTGTGCGACGGGTCGGAGGCGCCGCCGTTCCTGGCGCCCGCCGAACCGGCCCGCGGCGACTCCTGCGGGGCGGGCGACTGTTTCGCCGCCGGGGCCGTCCAGGTGCTGGCGGACGGCGGGCCGCTCCCCGCGGCCGTCACCGAGGGGGTCCGGCGGGCCTCGGAGTTCGTCCGGGCGGCGCGGCGGCGGGCGTCGCGGCGCAGCTCGCCGAGCAGGCACCGCGCGGCTGGTGCCCGAGCGCGGCGAGGACGCCTGGGACGTCGCCCGGCGGACGCGGCGCGCGGGCGGGGCGGTGGTGGCGACCGGCGGCTGCTTCGACCTTCTGCACGCGGGGCACGTCAGCATGCTGCAGCAGGCGCGGCGGCTCGGCGACTGCCTGATCGTGTGCGTGAACTCGGACGCGTCGGTGCGGCGCCGCAAGGGCCCGTCGCGGCCGGTGACCCCGGCCGCCGACCGCGTCCGGGTGCTGGAGGCGCTCAGCGACGTGGACGCCGCCGTCGTGTTCGACGACGACACCCCGGCGCCGCTGCTGGAGCGGCTCCGGCCCGACGTGTGGGTGAAGGGCTCCGACTACGCCGGGGCACCGCTGCCGGAGGCCGGGACGGTCCGGGCGCACGGCGGCGAGGTCGTCCTGCTGCCGCTGCTGGAAGGGCGCTCCACGACGCGCCTGCTGTCGACCACGAAGGGACATGCCTCATGAACGTGCTCATCACCGGTGGCGCCTCCGGGCTCGGCGCGGCCGTCGCGCGGCGGGTCGCGGCCGACGGCGGGAAGCCGCTGATCCTGGACCTGCATCCGCCGAAGGACGATTTCCCCTGCATGCAGGCGGATCTGGCCGACCGGCACTGCGCCGAACGGGCCGTGCACGGGCTGGCCCGCGCGAACGGCGGCCTGCACGCGGTCGTGACGGCCGCCGGGATCGACGCCTGCGGCCCGCTGAACGACGTGCCCGCCGAGGACTGGGAGCGGGTCGTGCAGGTGAACCTGCTGGGCACCGCCGCGGTGATCCGGGCGGCGATCCCCTACCTGGAGAACGAGCCGAAGGGACGGGTCGTGACGGTCGCGTCCACGCTCGGGTTCCGCGCGTTCCCGGACGCCACGGCGTACTGCGCGTCCAAGTTCGGGATCGTCGGGTTCACGCGGGCGCTGGCGGCGGAGCTGGCCGGGCGGGTCGCCGTGACGATGCTCGTCCCCGGCGGCATGGACACCGCGTTCTTCGACGGCCGCGACCCGCAGTACAAGCCGGGTCCGGACGCCGAGCTGAACCGGCCCGAGGACGTCGCGGCGACCGTGGCGTTCGCGCTGGCGCAGCCGGAGGGCTGCGAGGTGCGCGAACTGGTCGTCGCGGCGTCCGAGGAGCCTTCGTGGCCGTGACCGCCGGTTCCGGGGCGGTGCGGCGGATGCTGGTGCTGCGGGCCCTCGGCCTGGGCGACCTGCTGACGGCCGTCCCGGCGCTGCGGGCGCTGCGGCGCGGCGCGCTGGACGCCCGGATCACGCTGGCGGCGCCGGACGCGCTGGCGCCGCTCGCCCGCGCGACGGGCGCGGTCGACGCCGTCCTGGACGCCTCGGGCCTGGACGTCCCGCTGCCGCCGGACGGACGGGTGGACGAGGCCGTCAACCTGCACGGCCGGGGCCCGCGGAGCCATCGGCTGCTCGCGGCCACCGGACCGGGCCGGTTGCTGGCGTTCGCGCACCCCGGGTTCCCGGAGGCGGGCGGGCCGGAGTGGGACGCGCGCGAGCACGAGGCGGCGCGCTGGTGCCGGCTCGTCGCGGCGTACGGGTTCGACGCCGACCCCGCCGATCTCGCCCTGCCGCGCCCGGAGGCAGCCTCCCCGGCGCCCGGCGCCGTGGTCGTCCATCCGGGTGCGGCGTACCGGCCCGCCGCTGGCCCGCGGACGTTCGCGGCCGTCGCGGCGGCGCTGCGGGACGCCGGGGAGCGGGTCGTCGTCACCGGCGGGCCCGCCGAGACGGCCGCGGCCGGCCGCGTCGTCGCGGCGGCGGGGCTCGGCGCGGCCGCGGACCTGTCCGGACGGACGGGCCTGCCGGAGCTCGCCGCGCTGGTCGCGGGCGCGCGGCTGGTGGTGTGCGGGGACACCGGGGTGGCGCATCTGGCGACGGCGTACCGCACGCCGTCGGTCGTCCTGTTCGGCCCGACGCCGCCGGACCGGTGGGGGCCGCCGCCGGACCGTCCCGAGCACACGGTGCTGTGGGCCGGACGGCACGGCGACCGCACGCGCGGCGCCGGACCCGGGCCTGCTGGAGATCACCGCCGCCGAGGCGGTCCGGGCCGCGGCCCGGGCCCTGGCCCGGCGGCCCCGCCGAGACCTTCAACACTGCTGAGGGGGACATGATGAGACATCCACGCGCCGTCGTGACGGGGGGCTCGGGGTTCCTCGGCTCGCACCTGTGCGAGGCGCTGCTGGGCCGCGGGATCTCCGTGGTGTGCATGGACAACCTGCTGACCGGGACTCGCGCAACATCGCCCATCTGACCGAGCGGGGCGACTTCCGGTTCGTCAGGCGCGACCTCACCGAGCCGGTGCACGTGCCGGGCGACCTCGGGTACGTGTTCCATCTCGCCTCGGCGGCCTCGCCCGCCGACTACCTGCGGCTGCCGGTGCAGACCATGGAGGTCGGGAGCCTGGGCACCCGCCACGCGCTGGACCTCGCCGAGAGCAAGGGCGCCCGGTTCGTGCTCGCGTCGACGTCCGAGGTGTACGGCGATCCGCTCGTCCACCCGCAGCCCGAGTCGTACTGGGGGAACGTCAACCCGGTGGGTCCGCGCAGCGTGTACGACGAGGCGAAGCGGTTCGGCGAGGCGCTGACGTCGGCGTTCCACCAGGCCCGGGGCCTGGACACCGCGATCGTCCGGATCTTCAACACCTACGGCCCGCGGATGCGGCCCGACGACGGCCGCGCCGTCCCGACGTTCCTGCGGCAGGCGCTGACCGGCGAGCCGCTCACCGTCACCGGGGACGGCGCGCAGACCCGCTCGATCTGCCACGTCGACGACACCGTCCGCGGCATCGTCGCGCTGGGCCTGTCCGACCATCCGGGGCCGGTCAACATCGGCAGCCCGTACGAGGTGTCGATGGCGGAGCTGGCCCGGCTGATCATCGCGCTGACCGGGTCGCGGTCGCCGCTGCGGTTCGTGGACCGGCCGCAGGACGATCCGCGCGTGCGGCGTCCCGACACGACGCTCGCCGAGGACGTCCTGGGCTGGCGCCCCCGCATCGGCGTCGAGGAGGGGCTGCGCACCACGATCGAGTGGTTCGCCCGGGAGCTGCTGGTGGCGCGACCGGCCTGACCGGACCGCACCGCGAGAACGACGGCGGCCGCGGCGGGGACGGATCCCCGCCGCGGCCGTCGGCCGATCGATCGGCCGCCGCTCCCCGTGCGTCGCGTCCGGTTTCAGCCGGAGTGACCGGCCGTCATCAGATCCCTGATGTCGGGCGGGAGCGCGTCCCCGATCTTCCGCATGGTGCCGCCCTGGGTGGCCTCGTCGGTGACTTCCAGCACCACCCGCGCGTAGTAGGCGGCGCGCGGGTCGTCGGTGCCGGCGCGGGCGGCGATCCGCTCGACGAAGTCGTGCCGGTCGAACCGCTCCCCGCTGCCTCCGCCGCCGTAGACCTCCGTCCGGCGGAGATGCTCGCCGATCTCGTGTGGCAGCTGCGCGGCGAGGTTGTCGGCGAGCCCCTCCGGGACCCGCTCCCCGAGCGTCTCCAGGACGGCGCGCGTCGCCCGCTCCGCTTGGCTCCAGCCGGAGAGGCGGGCGCGGTCCTGCACCTGGCCGATGAACTCCTCGTGCCGCATGGCGTGCGCTCCTTCCTGTACTGCCTGTAGCGATATGCCTGAAATGCTAAAACTTCCCGTTATGTCGGGTCGTTAACGTGCGCCCAGGACGTCCAGCAGCTCGCCGATCAGGGCCCCGGACGGCGGTTCCGCGGACGCGCGTCCGGCCGCGTCGGCGGACAGCGCCCAGTCCCACCACCGATCGAGCTCCGCCCGGTCCAGCAGCGGCGGGCCGGCGTCCAGCGGGACGGTCACGATCGCCGGCCACCCCCACGCCCGCGCCTGCGCGGCGACCTTGGCACCGCCGCCCACGGGGTCCACGGCCAGCGCGGGCACGCCGTTCTTCAGCGCGAGGACGAGCCCGTGCAGCCGCGTCGTCACCACCAGGTCGAGCCTCCGCAGCACCGATTCCAGCTCCGCCGCCGTGGTGCACAGCCGCCAGTCGCGCGGGTCGAGCCGGGTGTCCAGGGGCAGCCGGGCGCACGACCGCGACGCGAGCCACCGGGTCAGCTCGTCCTCGACCGCCCCGTGCCGCCGCCGCTCGCCGTACTCGCGCTGCCCGGGCGCCAGCAGCACGCCCACCACGGGGACGGACCCGGTCGGCGGCAGCGCGGACAGGTCCTGCCGCGGGCCCGCCGCCGGGGCGTCCCGGGCGAGGACGGCGTCGAACCCGGTGACCGCCGGGTCGCCCGGGTCGATCACCGACACCCCGACGGCGACGCGGCGGCACCGCGCGTAGCGGCGGTGCAGCCCGCGGACCTGCTCGCCGTGCGCGGGCCCGCACACGAACACGACGTCGCTGTAGTCGCGGGGGTCGGCCCCGTCGAGGTCGAGCCCGCCCGGGCGGAACACCGGGCTCCAGGCGAGGTCGCACTCCACCCCCGCGCAGGTCAGCGCCCGCCGGACCGCCTCCATCGCCAGGACGTCGCCCGCGGTGGCCTCGCCGTGCAGGAAACTCGGCCAGCCCGTCACCAGGACGCGCGGCGCGCCCGGTCCCCCTCCGGTCATGATCGCTCCAGTGGACCCGACGCCGCGGTGACGGTTGAGACACCTGCCGGTTTACCGAACCCGCCGCGCGGGCAGAGTCACGTCGCGGCCCAGTCGCGACCTCGGAGCCATGTGCTCGGAGCCGTGAGCCTGGGCCGCACCAGTTCCTTCCCCCTCGCTTCCCCGGCGGCGCCGGTCCATGCGTCCGGGCCCGGACGAACGACGCCGGTTCAGGCCCGGACCCCGGTTCAGGCCCGGACCCCGCCCGCGTCTTGGTCCCGTCCCTCGACGAGCCGCTTGTAACGCTGCAGGTCGCCCTTCAGCCGCCGGGTGAGCGCCCCCGCCCGGTCACCGGCGCGCGCCGCCATCCGCTCGGCGTCGAACTCCAGGCGCACCGTGATCCGCGTCGTCGTCCCGTCCAGGCGGCGGAACGTCACGACGCCGGAGTGCAGCGGGCCGTCCGGGGACGTCCACGCGATGCGCTCCTCGGGGAGCCGCTCCACGACCGTCACGTCGAACTCCCGGACGGCGCCGCCGCGCCGCGCCGCCCAGCGCGTCGTGACGTCGTCGACCCGCCGGACCTCCCGCACCCCCTCCATGAAGCGGGGGAACGTCTCGGACCGCGTCCACTGCCCGTACGCGACGGCCACGGGGACGGTGACGTTGACCGACTCGGTGATCGTGCCCACGGTTCACCGCCCTCCGGCACGGTCCGGCGGCCGCGCCGCCGACCGCTCCGGTTCCCTGACCGCCGCGTCGAGCACCATGGCTCCCCTGTTCCCCGCCCGTCCCGGACAATTCCCCCGCCATCCGGACGAAGGCCACATCCGGTGTTAGACCGTCGCTGCCGGGTAATGGGAGCGGAGCAAACGCCCCCTCTGCCCCGTGCTCGAAGGAGACCTCCCTGATGACGTCGGCTCCGACCCTCCTCCACCATGCGGAGCGAACAGAGGAGAACACGACGGACTCCCCGCTCCCCGGCCGGCCCGCGCCCACGCCCGTCCCCCTGGCCGCCCGCGCGCGGCGCGCCCCCGGGCGCTCCGACGACGGGCAGGCCGAGCTCCTGCTCGCGGAGATGAACGGGCTCCCCGAAGGCGATCCCCGCCGCGAGCGGCTCCGCGCCCGGATCGTCGACCTGCACGCGGCGCTCGTCCGCGGGGTGGCGCGCCGGTACGCCGGCCGCGGCGAGCCGATGGACGACCTGCTGCAGGTGGCCTACCTGGGCCTCGTCAAGGCCATCAACCGGTTCGACCCCGACGTGGGCGACCGGTTCGTCACCTACGCCTACCCCGTGGTCACCGGGGAGGTGAAACGGCACTTCCGGGACAAGACCTGGGGACTGCGGGTGTCGCGCCGCATCCAGGAGCTGCGGCCGGTGCTGCAGCGCACCGTCCAGGACTTCACCCGCGACCACGGCCGCTCCCCCACGACCCGGGAGATCGCCGGGCTGATGGAGATCACCGAGGAGGAGACCGTCGAGGTGCTGGTCGCCTGCGACGCCTACCGCCCGCTGTCCCTGGAGGCCCCGGCGGACGGCGGCCAGAGCGGCGACACCGGCGGCTCCGTCGGCGAGTACCTCGGCTCGGAGGATCCGGCGCTGGACGCCTTCATCGACGGCCACGCGCTCGGCCCGCTCCTCGACGAACTGCCCGAGCGGGAGCGCACGATCGTGCTGCTGCGCTTCTTCGGCAACAAGACGCAGACGCAGATCGCCGAGCAGATCGGCCTGTCGCAGATGCACGTCTCGCGGCTGCTGCGCGGCACCCTGGACAAGCTCCGCGCCGGGCTGCTCGCCGAAGGGTGAGCGGACCGGCGCGGCCGCCCGTCACGTCCCGGCGGGCTCGGGCAGCGCGCAGTCCCCGCCGACGACGACGTCGCTGCGCGCGCCCAGGCAGCGGGCGAGCTCGTACGTCTGCTGCGCGTACGACGCCCCGCGCCGGACGGTGATCCGCCCGTCCCGGCCGACCTCGCACGGGTTGTCGAGGAGGCAGCGCCCGCCGTCCTCGTTCGCGGTGTTGTTGACGGCGACGACCCGTCCGGTGCGGGCGTCGATCACCGGGGAGCCCGACGTCCCGCCGATCGTCCGGCAGCCGGACGTGTAGCGGATCGAGTCCCGCCAGGTCCACTCCGCCTCACGGAGGCGGTACACCGTCGTGTCGATCGCGCACGAGTACGTCCTGCGCCAGTACCCGGACACGACGTGGATCCGGGCGCCGTCCCGCGGCCGCTCCGCCGACAGGCGCAGGGCCGGGACGCCGTAGCGCCGTTCGACCTCGGCGTAGGACGCCCCCAGCCGGTAGACGGCGACGTCGGTGCCGGTCATCGTCGCGTATTCGAGGCCGGTCGCGCGCAGCGTGCCGAGGTCGCCGCGGCCGGACCGGTCGAGCAGCGTGAACGTCCGCGCGACCGGCCGGTCGACGATCACCTCGCCCGCCGCGGGCGTCCCGGAGTCCAGGCAGTGCCCGTTCGTCAGCACCAGGGCCGGGTCGCCGTCACGGGACCGCGGGCCGCGCACCAGCGAGCCCGAGCAGTTGTCCAGCGCCACGATGCCCGTGAAGTCGACCGCGGCGTGCCCGCCGAGCACGCCCTCCACGGTTTTCGCCAGGACGCTCCCGGGTCGTACTGGTTCGGGGTGCGCCGTTCCGGGGTGCGCCGTTCCGGGGTGCACCGGTCCGGCCGCGGCTGCGGACGGGGCGGCGAGCAGTGCGGTGGAGACGAGGCCGATCGTGCCGAGACGTCCGAGCATGCGATTTCCCTCCGGAGTTGAAGCACTACTCTCTGTCACTTGATGTTAAGTCGGCATCGACGTCTCCGACAGGACCTCTGCTCGAACAGGGGGTTTTTCGCCGTTACGATCAACCCATGGCGGGATCAACGGTGCGCTGGGGCATTCTCGGGACGGGCGGCATAGCCGCGACATTCACGGAGGACCTGCTCCTCCTGCCCGGCCACGAGGTGGCCGCCGTGGGGTCGCGTTCGGAAGGCTCGGCGACGGCGTTCGCCGAGCGGTACGCGATCCCCCGCGCGCACGGCTCCTACGCCGATCTCGCCGCCGACGACGGCGTCGACGTCGTCTACGTCGCCACCCCGCATCCCATGCACTTCGAGCCCGCCCGGCTGTGCATGGAGGCGGGCCGGGCCGTGCTCGTGGAGAAGCCGCTCACCACGTCCGCCGACGACGCCGAGAAGCTCGCCGCCGTCGCCCGCGAGCACGGCGTGTTCGCCATGGAGGGCATGTGGACGCGGTTCAACCCGCTCGTCCGGCGCCTGCGCGAACTCGTCGCGGACGGCGCGATCGGCGAGGTGACGTCCGTGCACGCGGACTTCTCCGTCGCGGCCGAGTTCGACGCGTCCCACCGGCAGTGGTCGCCGGACCTCGGCGGCGGCGCGCTGCTCGACCTCGGCTGCTACCCGGTGTCGTTCACCTGGCCGCTGCTCGGCCCGCCCGCGACCGTGCAGGTCGCCGCGAGCCCCGCGCCGACCGGCGTGGACGCCAACACCGGCATCATGTTCGGCTACGAGTCCGGCGCGATCGCGCTGCTGCACTGCGGGCTCGTCGGGAACTCCCCGCACACCGCCACCGTGGTCGGGACGCGCGGCCGCGTCGACGTCGCGGCGCCCTTCTACCGCCCGTCCGCGATGACCGTGCGGCGGACCGGCGCCGCGCCCGAGGAGATCACCGCGGACATCCCCGGGCACGGCTTCACCTACCAGGCCGAGGAGGTCGCGCGCTGCCTGCGCGCGGGCCTCACCGAGTCGCCGCTGATGCCGCTGGACGAGACCGTCGCGATCCTGCGGACCCTCGACGAGATCGCCGCGCGGTTCGACGAGCGGTTCCCCGGCCGCCCGTAGGGCGCCTCCGGACGGCTCAGTCGACGTCCACCCAGCCGTAGGTGCGCTCCACGGCCTTCTTCCAGCCGGCGTACCCCTCGGCGCGCCGCTCCTCGTTCCAGGACGGCTCCCACCGCCTGTCCTCGTTCCAGTTGCGGCGGAGCTCGTCGGTGGTGCTCCAGAAGCCGATGGCGAGACCGGCGGCGTAGGCGGCGCCGAGGGCGGTGGTCTCGGCGACGACGGGGCGGGAGACGGGGACGCCGAGGATGTCGGCCTGCATCTGCATGGCCAGTTCGTTGGCGGTGACTCCGCCGTCGACCTTGAGCACGTCGAGGTCGACGCCGGAGTCGGCGTGCATGGCCTCGACGACGTCGCGGGTCTGGTAGCAGATGGATTCGAGGGTGGCGCGGGCGAGGTGGGCGTTGGTGTTGAAGCGGGAGAGGCCGACGATGGCGCCGCGCGCGTCGGAGCGCCAGTAGGGGGCGAACAGGCCGGAGAAGGCGGGTACGAAGTAGACGCCGCCGTTGTCGTCGACCTGGCGGGCGAGGGCCTCGGACTGCGCGGCGCCGGAGATGATGCCGAGCTGGTCGCGCAGCCACTGCACCGCCGACCCCGTCACCGCGATCGACCCCTCCAGGGCGAACACGGGCTTGGCATCGCCGAACTTGTAACAGACCGTCGTGAGCATCCCCGCCTGCGACCTGACCAGTTCCTCACCGGTGTTGAGCAGCAGGAAGTTTCCGGTGCCGTAGGTGTTCTTGGCCTCGCCGGGCGCGAAGCACACCTGCCCGACGGTCGCCGCCTGCTGGTCGCCGAGGATCCCCGTCACGGGCACCTCGCCGCCCAGCGCGCTCGTCCGCGTGACGCCGTACGGCTCGGGCGACGACGACGGGCGGATCTCGGGGAGCATCGCGCGGGGGACTCCGAAAAAGGACAGGAGCTCGTCGTCCCAGTCGAGGGTCTCCAGGTCCATGAGCATGGTGCGGCTCGCGTTGGTGACGTCGGTGACGTGCACGCCGCCGTCGATGCCCCCGGTCAGGTTCCACAGCACCCAGGTGTCCATGTTCCCGAAGACGGCGTCGCCCTTCTCGGCGGCCTCGCGGACGCGTCGACGTTCTCCAGGATCCACTGGATCTTGCCGCCGGAGAAGTACGTCGCCGGGGGCAGGCCCGCGCGGTGCCGGATGACGTCGCCCCGTCCGTCCCGTTCCAGGGCGGAGGCGATGCGGTCGGTGCGGGTGTCCTGCCACACGATCGCGTTGTGGTACGGGCGTCCGGTGCGGCGGTTCCAGACCAGCGTGGTCTCGCGCTGGTTGGTGATCCCGAACGCGGCCAGGTCGGCGTGGTCGAGATGAGCCTTGTTCAGGGTGGTCTGGACGACCGCGCGGGTGCGCTCCCAGATCTCGGTGGGGTTGTGCTCGACCCAGCCCGCCCGGGGCAGGATCTGCTCGTGCTCGAGCTGGTGGCGGGCGATCTCGTTGCCGCCGTGGTCGAAGATCATGAAGCGGGTGCTGGTCGTGCCCTGGTCGAGCGCTCCGACGAAGTCGGCCATCGGTATCTGCCCTTTCTGCTGGACGGCGGCTCAGGTGACGTCGTACTCGGGCCGGGGCTCCTCGCCGCCCGGCCCCTCGGGCGGGATGTTGCGTCCGATGAGCAGGATGTAGAGCCCGGCGCCGATGATGCCCCCGATGAGCGGGCCGACGATCGGTACCCAGAAGTAGAGATCACCGTACTGATCTCGCCACGCCTCCCCGTATCCGGTGAGGAACTGCGCGAGGCGCGGGCCGAAGTCGCGGGCCGGGTTGATCGCGTAGCCGGCGTTGGTGCCGAACGCCATCCCGATCGCCACGACCACCAGGCCGATGACGAACGGCGTCAGGTTCGCCAGCGGCGGCGAGTTGCGCAGGTCGGTGAGGGCGAGCACGAGGAAGAGCAGGATCGCCGTGCCGATGACCTGGTCGCGGAACCCGCCCCACATTCCGACCGGCAGCTCGCCGTTGCCCGGCATGGTGGAGAAGACGAACTGCGACTTCTGCGTCAGGCCGGGGTCGAACGCGTGCAGCACCTCCGTGTAGTTCCAGCGGACGATCAGCGCCGCGACGAACGCGCCCAGCGTCTGCGCGGCGATGAACGGCAGGACCTTGCGCCAGGGGAAGCCCTTGAACACCGCGAGCGCGACCGTCACGGCGGGGTTGATGTGGCCGCCGCTGATCCGGGCCGAGACGTAGACGCCCAGGGTGACCGCGAGCCCCCAGGCCCAGGCGATGCTGTCGTGGTCGCCGATCTCGGCCGCCACGACCTGCGCGACGACCGCGAGACCGAACAGGATGAGGATCATGGTGCCGGCGAACTCCGCGGCCAGTTCCCGGGCCAGTTCGGGGACCTTCGGCCGTGTTGTCGTCATCCGCTCCTCCTCAGGGTGTGACGTAGTACACAGCTGCCGCGAACGTAAATAATCCTCGCGAACATGGTCAACCGCCGCAGGAATGCGTTCTCGCCGCATCGCACCGCGAAGAATGATCGTCCGCCGAGACGACATTCCCCGGCGCACCGCCGCTACACAGCGCCGATGCACGATCCCTCACGGCCCCGGAACGTGCGGGCGCGCGCACGTCCGGTACCGAAAATTCGTCCCCCGGACCTATCGACGCGGCGTCCAATATCGATCATGATCAGAGCAGCCCGCCGATCCCCGCCCCCCAGGGAGGTCCCATGCGCCGCCGGCCTTGGACGTTCGCGCTCGCCCCCGCCGCCGTGACGGCCGCACTCGCCCTGACCGCCGCGCCCGCCGCCGCCGATCCGGGGCCGCCCGCACTCGCGCCGTCGGTCTTCGCGCCGCTCGCGGCGGACGCCGAACCCGCGCGGGGATTCGACCCGCTGCTCCCGTCGGCCGACCCCGTCGACCTGCGGGAGGCGTACCGGCCCCTGTCGGTCGCCTACACCCACGACGGCGAGAAGCGCACTCTCGACGACTACCTGGCCCGGACGGGCACGCAGGGCTTCGTCGTCCTGGACGGGCGGGACATCGTCTTCGAGCGGTACACCGCGGCCACCGGCGAGAGCCTCTTCCAGTCGTGGTCGGTCGCCAAGTCGTTCACCTCCGCGGCGGTCGGCATCGCGCTCGGCGACGGCGACATCGACTCGATCGACGACCCGGTCACCAAGTACCTGCCGGAACTGCGGGGATCGGGCTTCGACGGCGTCTCGCTGCGCGACCTGCTGCGGATGTCGTCGGGCATCGAATGGGACGAGACCCTGAACGTCCCGTTCGTGCACGTCGCCGCCAGTCTCGGCTACCCGCTGCCGGAGCTGGCGAAGCAGCAGAAGCGCGGCTGGGAGCCCGGCACCCGGTTCGAGTACACGAGCATGAACTCGTTCGTGCTGGCCTGGACGGTCGCCGAGGCGACGGGCGTCCCGTTCCACACCTACGTGCAGGAGAGGATCTGGGGACGGCCGGGATGGGGGCCAAAGGCGTTCCTCGGCAACGACTCCAGCGGCAACAGCATGGGCTACTGCTGCTTCTACGCGACCGACCGCGACTTCGCCCGCTTCGGTCTCCTCTACCTGAACGACGGCCGCGCCAACGGCCGTCAGGTGGTGCCCGCGTCCTGGGTGGAGCGGTCGACGCGGCCGTCCGCCTCCTTCAACGACGGCTACGGGTTCCAGTGGTGGCTGGAGGACGACGGCGACTTCTCCGCCAACGGCCTCGGCGGCCAGCGCATCTGGGTGTCGCCCGAGCACGACGTCGTGATCGTGAAGTCCACCCTCTACACCCTCGCGGGCGGCGACGAGACCGAGGCCGCGTTCGAGGCCGTCGCGGCCGAGGTGGCCCGCACCCGAGGCGCCCGCACCCCGACCCGCTGACCCCCTCGAAAGGAAATGGCGCCGGGCGGACAGGGGTGATGTTGGGCGGGCACGGGGGAACAATCGGGGCCTTTCGCTAGTTAGGCTTACCTAACAGGCTTGATCCACTACAGCGGGAGGCCGCATGGCGACGGAACCGGCGCGCAGGAAGCCGAAGCTCAACCGGGGAACGGTGCTGCGCACCGAGCGGCTCACCCCGCACATGATCCGGGTGGTGCTCGGCGGCGACGGGCTCGCGGAGTTCGACGCGGGCGAGTTCACCGACCACTACGTGAAGCTGCAGTTCCCGCGTCCGGGCGTCGAGTATCCCGAGCCGTTCGACATGGAGCGGGTCCGCGCCGAGTTCCCGCGCGAGCAGTGGCCGGTCACCCGCACGTACACGGTGCGCGCGTGGGACGGCGAGGCGCGCGAGCTGACGATCGACTTCGTCCATCACGGCGACAAGGGCTTCGCGGGTCCGTGGGCCGCGAACGCGAAGCCGGGCGACGAGCTGCTGTTCCTCGGGCCGGGCGGGGCCTACGCGCCGGGCGCCGACGCGGGCTGGCACCTGCTGGCCGGGGACGAGAGCGCCCTGCCGGCCATCGCGGCGTCGCTGGGACGGCTGCCCGCGGGCGCCCCCGCCCGGGTGTTCCTGGAGGTGGCCGGGCCGGAGGAGCGGCAGGACCTCCCGGGGGACGTCGAGGTCACGTGGCTCTACCGGGGCGGCGAGCGGGTCGGCGACCTGCTGGTGGAGGCCGTGCAGAAGCTGGAGTGGCCGGACGGCGAGGTGCACGCGTTCGTCCACGGCGAGGCGAACTTCGTCAAGTCGCTCCGGCGGTACCTGCGGGTCGACCGGGGCGTGCCGATGGAGCGGCTGTCGATCTCCGGTTACTGGCGGCTCGGACGCGACGAGGACGGCTGGCAGTCGTCCAAGCGCGAGTGGAACCAGCAGGTCGAGGAGGAAGAGGCCCGGGCCCTCGCGTGACGGCCCGCGTCAGGCGGTGATCTCCTCGGGGGCGTCCGGTCCCTCGTCGGCGAAACCGGGGAGCCACCGTTCGGCCTCGGCGCGGTAGGCGCCCTCGGCCTCCAGCTGGCACAGGACGCCGCCGCCTCCGGCGAGGGCGCGGCTGACCGCGAGGTACTGGGGCGGCAGCCGGAACTGGCGGGCGAGCGAGCCGGGCCGCATGTCGGAGGCCAGGCCGAGCCCGCGCGCGGTCTGCTCGCGCATCCACTCCCGGTCGTAGCGGAAGCGTTCCACGGCGAACGGGGCGGCGAGCGCGGCGACGAGGTCGGCGACCTCGTCGGGGTCGACCTCGGCGTCCTCGGAGAGCCAGCCCTCTTCCCAGAGGGCGTCGACGATCGCGTCGGGGTCGCCGAGGGTGCCGATCCGCAGCAGCCGCCCGATGGACCACTGCAGCTCGGCGGGGACGCGGGCGGCGCCGCCGAAGTCCATGACGCCGAGGCGGCCGTCGTCCAGCAGCCGGAAGTTGCCGGGGTGCGGGTCGATGTGGATCATCTCGCAGCGGGCGGGGCCCGACAGCAGGAAGCGGAACAGCAGCAGCCCGGCGCGGTCGCGGTCGGCCTGGTCGCCGTCGGAGATGACCCGGGCGAGGGGGGTGCCGTCCAGCCATTCGGTGACGAGCACGTTGCCCGACTGGGCGACGACGGCCGGGACCAGGAAGTCGGGGTCGCCTGCGTAGGCGTCGTGGAAGGCGGTCTGCGCGCGGGCCTCGTCGACGTAGTCGAGTTCCTTCTCCAGCCGCTTCTTCAGGTCGGCGATCAGGGGCTTGACCTCGACGCCGGGGAACAGCGGCGTGAACAGGCGGCTGAGCCGGGAGATCTGCCCGAAGTCGCTCATCACGGCCTGCGCGGCGCCCGGGTACTGCACCTTGACGGCGACGGTGCGGCCGTCGTGCCAGACGGCCTTGTGGACCTGGCCGATGGACGCGGCGGCGGCCGGGCGGTCGTCGAACTCGGCGAACTTCTCGCGCCAGCCCGCCCCGAGCCCTTCGGCGAGGACGCGGTGGGTGGTCTCGGCGGGCATCGGCGGCGCCGCCTCCTGCAGCCGGGTGAGGCTGGCGCGGAACGGCCCGGCGACCTCCTCCGGCAGCCCCGCCTCGAAGATCGACAGCAGCTGGCCGACCTTCATCGCGCCGCCCTTGAGCTCGCCGAGCACCGCGAACAGCTGCTCGGCGGTGCGGCGCTGCACCTCCAGCGCGACGGCCTCGGCGGGCCGCCCGATGGTGCGCTTGCCGAACCCCAGTGCGGTCCGCCCGGCGAAGCCGAGCGGCAGGGTGGCGAGCTTGGCGGTGCGCGTCACCGCGCGGCGGGGAATGTCGCTCACGGCGGTCGTCCCTCGTTCGACGATGCGTCCAATGACAGCTTCTCACGGGCGTCGGACGTCACGGAACGGTCGTCCGCCCGTAAAGGTTCAGCGTTCGGAAGGGCCGGAAGATTCCCGTGCGACGGCCGGACGGCCCCGCGCCCCGGATGGCCATCACATGGCGCGCCCATTGGACTACCCGGGGTGATCGAGGGTAGTGGGCAGTTCGTGAACCAGACGGATGCCGGACACAAGGGCCGGTTGCTGATCATCGGTGGGGCGGAGAACCGGACGTGCGGGGCCGGGCCGCTCGAGACGTTCGCGGAGCTGGCGGGCGGCGAGGACGCGCGGATCGTGGTGATCACGACCGCGACGGAGGTGCCGGACGAGGTCGCCGAGGAGTACACGGCGGTGTTCGGGCGGCTCGGGGTGCCGTCGGTGCGGGAGCTGCGGCTGCTGGGGCGGGCCGCGGCGGACGATCCGGCGACGCTGCGGGCGCTGGACGCGGCGACCGGCGTGCTGTTCAGCGGCGGGGACCAGTCGCGGCTGCGGACGCTGGTGGGGTCGCGGACGAACGAGCTGCTCAAGCGGCGGCTCGACCAGGAGGGCCTGGTCATCGCCGGCACGAGCGCGGGCGCGACCGCGATGGGCCACTGGATGATCCTCGGGGGCGGCGGCCACGAGGTCGCGGCGTCGAGCGTGAAGGTGGGGCCGGGCCTGTCGCTGCTCGACAACGTCCTGATCGACATGCACTTCAACGAGCGGGGCCGGCTGCCGCGGCTGCTGAGCGGCATCGCGCTGGAGACGCGCCTGCTCGGCGTCGGCATAGACGAGGACACGGCGATCTGCGTGGGCGACGGCCAGTTCACGGTGGTGGGGACGGGTGTGGTGACGGTCGTGGACGCGAGCCAGTGCACGGTCGCCTACGCGGCGTCCGACGACGAGCCGATGGCGATGCTGGACGTGCAGCTGCATCTCCTCCCGGCCGGGTGCACCTTCCAGATGAACGACAGGCTGCCGGCCATCGGAACGATGCGCGGCCCGAGGGGGGATTAGCCGTGCGGCTCGATCACGTGCGCCGCCTGAGCGGCCCGAACGTCTACCTGTCCCGTCCGGTCGCGATCGCGCACCTGGACCTGCAGGGGCTGACCGGTCACGAGACCACCGACCATCCCGGGTTCGCCGAGCGGCTGGTGACGGCGCTGCCGGGCCTGGCGTCGCACCACTGCGCGGCGGGCCGCCCCGGCGGGCTGCTGGACGCGATGGAGCGGGGCACCTACTTCGGGCACGTCGCCGAGCACGTCACGCTGGAGCTGTCCGGGCTGATCGGCCGCGAGGCGTTCTTCGGCCGGACGGTCCGGGCGGGCGGCCCCGGCAGCTACGACGTGGTGCTGGAGTGCCCGCGGGACGAGCCGCCGGGCAGCCCGGTCGTGGAGCGGCTCGTGGGCCTCGCGCTGCTGGTGGTGGGCGGCGCACTGGCCGGGCGGGTGCCGGACACGGCCGCGGAGCTGGCGGAGATCGCCGCCGAGCACGAGGCGGAACGGCTCGGGGTGAGCACCGCCGCGCTGGCCGCGGCGGCGCGCCGCCGGGGCGTCCCGGTCCGCCGGGTCGACGACCTCAACCTGCTGCGCCTCGGGTACGGGCGGCACCGCCGGACGGTCTGGGCGGCGATGACGGACGCGACGTCGGCGATCGGGATGGAGGTCGCGGGCGACAAGCGGCTCGCGCACCGGCTGCTGGCGGACGCGGGGCTGCCGGTGCCGGACGGGCGGGTCGCCGCGTCCCCGGCGGCAGGCCCTCGAAGCGCTGCGCGACATCGGCGGGCCCGTGGTGGTCAAGCCCGTCGCGGGGCATCAGGGCGAGGGCGTCCACATCGAGCTGACGGAGCCGCAGGAGGTGGTGGCGGCGTTCGACGGCCGCCACCGGCGGGGCGGCCACCGGCGGCACGGCCGCGGGCGCGGGGCGCGGCGCGGACGGCGACGGGGCCGAGGTGATCGTCGAGTCCTACATCCCGGGCCGCGACTACCGGGTCCTGGTGGTCGGCGGGCGGGTGGCGGCGGCCGCGGAGCTGACCGCGGCGCGGGTCACCGGCGACGGCGCGCGACCGTGGCGGAGCTGGTGGAGCGGGTCAACGCCGACCCGGCGCTGCGGCGAGGGGCACGACCGTCCGCTGACCCGGCTGGCGCTCGGCCCGGCGGAGCTGGGGCTGCTGGCGCGGCAGGGGCACGGGCCCGCGACGGTCCCGGCCGCCGGGGAGACGGTGTGGCTGCGCCGAAACGCGAACCTGTCGACCGGCGGCACCAGCCGCGACGTCGCCGGTGAGGTGCATCCGGAGGCGGCCGCGATGTGCGTGCGGGCGGCCGGGACGGTCGGCATGGACGTGTGCGGCATCGACCTGCGGCTCCCCGACATCGCGGCGCCGCTCCCGGCCGAGCCGGGCGCCGCCGGGATCCTGGAGGTCAACGCGGCCCCCGGCCTGCGCATGCACCTGGTCCCCCACGAGGGCGGCGGACGCGACGTCGCGGGCGACATCGTCGACCTGCTGTATCCGGACGGGACGCCGTCGCGGGTGCCGATCGTGTCGGTGACCGGCACGAACGGCAAGACCACGACGGTGCGGATGGTCGCGCACATGCTCGAACTCGACGGCCGCCGCACCGGGATGACGAGCACCGAGGGCGTGTACGTCGGACGGCGCCTGGTCCACCTGTCGGACGCGTCGGGCCCGCGGTCGGCGGAGATGGTGCTGGGCGACCGGACGGTGGAGGCCGCGGTGCTGGAGACGGCGCGCGGCGGGATCGTGCGGCGCGGCCTCGGCTACGACCGGGCCGACGTCGCGGTCGTCACGAACGTCACCCGCGACCATCTCGGGGTGGACGACACCGAGTCGCTGGACGACCTGGTGCACATCAAGGCGCTGGTCGCCGAGCAGGTGCGGCGCGGCGGGCGGGTGGTGCTGAACGCCGAGGACCCGCCGACGGCGGCGCTGGCGGAGCGCCCGGCGGTCGGCGCCCGGGACGTGTCGGTGCGCTTCTTCGCGCTGTCGCCGGACGCGCCGGTGCTCACCGCGCATCTGCGCGGCGGCGGCGTCGGGTACTGCGTCGAGCACGGCTGGCTGACGGAGGCGACCGGCGACCGCCGCACCCCCGCTGCCGGTCGAGGAGATCGCGGGGGCGTTCGGCGGGCACGCGGGGCACGTGGTGGCGAACGCGCTCGGCGCGGTCGCGGCGGCCCGCGGGCTGGGCGTGTCGCTGGACGTGGTGGCGCGCGCGCTGCGCACGTTCGAGCCGCACACCCGCAACCCCGGGCGCGGCTGCGTGTACCGGGTCGGCGACAACCCGGTGCTGGTGGACTACGCGCACAACCCGGCGGCCGTCGCCGCGATGGGCGCGTTCACGACGGCGCGCTGGCGGCGGCTCGGGCGGGCGCTCGGGCGGGCGCTCGGGCGGGGGCTCGGTGTCGCGGCGGTGACGCTGCGGGCGACCGGTGCGGACGGAGCTGGTCGTCGAGACGGCGCGGATCCTCGCGGGCTCGTTCGGACGGGTCGTCGTCTACGAGGACGAGGACCTGCGGGGCCGCCGCTCCGGCGAGATGACCCGGCTGATCGTCCAGGGGCTGCGGGAGGGCCGCCCGGACGTCCTGCACCATCCGGCGGGCGACCTGAAGGGGGCGCTGACGTCGGCGCTGGACATGGCCGAGCCGGGCGAGCCCGTCCTGCTGCTGTACGAGAAGCTGCAGCCGGTGCTGGAGCTGCTGGAGACCCTGGGCGCCGAACCGGAGGGGTGACCGGCCCGCCCGAGCACGACGGGCGGGTCTCCCGGCGGTGCTCAGGCGAGCGGCAGGCCGACGTAGTTCTCGGCCAGCGACGCCTTCGCCGCCTCCGACGACGCGACGTACGCCAGGTGCGACCGCTGCAGGCGCGCGCGAACGCGTCGGCCTCCGGGTCGACGTGCAGCAGGGTGGTCATCCAGTACGAGAAGTGCTCGGCGCGCCACACCCGGCGCAGGCACGCGTCGGAGTAGCCGTCCAGCAGCGTCTCGGACCCGTTCGCGTACCGCTCGGTCAGCGCGCGCGCCAGGACGATGACGTCCGAGACCGCCAGGTTGAGGCCCTTGGCGCCGGTCGGCGGGACGATGTGCGCCGCGTCGCCCGCGAGGAACAGCCGGTCGTGGCGCATCGGTTCGGCCACGAAGCTGCGCATCGGCGTGATCGACCTGTCGGTGATCGGTCCCTCGTGCAGTTCCCAGCCGTCGTCGGTGGCGAACCGCGCCGCGAGTTCGTCCCAGATCCGGGCATCGGACCAGGCGCCGAGGTCCTCGTCCGGAGCGACCTGCAGGTACAGGCGGCTGACCTCGGGCGAGCGGAGGCTGTGCAGCGCGAACCCGCGCTCGTGGTTGGCGTAGATCAGCTCGTCGGTGGACGGCGGGACGTCGGCGAGCACGCCGAGCCACGCGAACGGGTACTCGCGCGAGAACGTCCGCAGCTCCGGGACGGCCGGGCGGCTCACGCCGTGGAACCCGTCGCAGCCCGCGATGTAGTCGCACTCCAGCGTCCGCGGCACGCCGTCCTCGCCGCGGAACGTGACGCTCGGCGCCGAGGCGTCCAGGTCCAGCACCTCGGTCTCGAACCGGACGTCGCCGCCGTCCTCGAACCGCTTGGCGACGAGGTCCTTGACGATCTCGGTCTGCGCGTAGACGGTGACCGTGCGGCCGGTCAGGTCGGTGAGCGGCACGCGGTGCCCGGCGCCGTCGAACCGCAGTTCCAGCCCGTGGTGGACGAGGCCCTCGCGGTCGAGGCGCGCCCCGGCGCCGCTCTCGCGCAGCACGTCCGTCGTGCCCTGCTCCAGCATCCCGGCGCGCTGCCGCCGCTCCACGTAGCCGCGATCGCGCCGCTCCAGGACCACCGAGTCGATCCCCTGCAGATGGAGCAGATGGGACAGCAGCAGTCCGGCGGGCCCTCCGCCGATGATCGCGACCTGGGTGCGCATCGTGGTCTCCTGTTCGTTCGTTCGGTGCGATGCCTCCGCGGGACTCCGCGGGCCACCGGAGAATCCCCCGGGGGCGGGGTCAGGCGCCGGTCTTCCGCTCCGCGGAGAACGACTCGGGGTGCCCCCGCCAGTGGACGGCGACGTCCCGCGACAGGGCGCGCGCCGCCGTGGTGAGCGGCGGTAGCAGCCGGCGCAGGTCCGCGCTGCGGGTCCGCGACACCAGCGACAGCGCCGCGACGACCTGCCCGGACGCGTCCCGCACGGGTGCGCCGACCGAGGACGCCCCGAGCGTCATCTCGTCGCGGGTCAGCGCGTAGCCGGACCGCCGGACCTGCTCGATGCAGCGCCGCAGCTCGTCCGGGTCGGTGATGGAGCGGGCGGTGCGGCGCGACAGCGGCGCGGCGAGCACCGCCTCCCGCTGCTCCGCCGGCGCGAACGCCAGCAGCACCTTCCCGACGCCGGTGGTGTGCAGCGGCAGGGACGCGCCGACCTGCGTGAGGACGGGCACCGACCGGGTGCCGCGCAGCCGTTCGACCACCAGCACGTGATCGTCGCGCAGCACGGCGAGCTGCACGTTGTCGTGGGTGGCCTCGTACAGGTCCTCCATGTGCGGCAGCGCCAGCTCCCGCAGGCCGGTCACGGCGGGCGCCTGGCTGCCGATCCGCCACAGCCGGGTGCCGATGCGGTACGTCCCGTCCGGGACCCGCTCCAGGAACCCGCCCGCCGCCAGCTCGCCGACCAGCCGGTGGCCGGTCGCGGGGGGCAGCCCGGCGCGGCGGCAGATCTCGGTCAGATTGAGGCGGACCTCGCCCTGGGCGAAGGCGTTGAGGATGGCCATCACCTTGCCGGCCACGCTGACCGGGCGCGCCCCCTCGGCCATTCCCCCGCCCTCGTCCTTCCCGCCCGCGGGCACCGCCCGGATCATCCGGTCACTCCTGCCTGCTCACTGCCGCCTGCTCACTGCCGGCCTGCTCACCGCTGCTCGGCCAGTACCCGCTGGGCGACCGCGAACGCCGAGTTCGCGGCGGGCACCCCGCAGTAGATCGCCGTCTGCAGGAGCACCTCCTTGATCTCGTCCGGGGTGAGCCCGTTGCGCAGCGCGGCCCGGACGTGCATCGCCAGCTCGTCCAGGTGCCCGTGGGCGACCAGCGCGGTCAGCGTGATGCAGCTGCGCGTCTTGCGGTCCAGCCCGGGACGGGTCCAGATCTCGCCCCACGCGTACCGGGTGATCATGTGCTGGAACTCTTCGGTGAAGGCGTCCTTGCGGTCCTCGGCGCGGTCCACATGGGCGTCGCCGAGCACCTCCCGGCGGACCTCCATACCGGCCGCGTGCCGCGCCGCGTCGTCGGCGGGTTCGCTCATCTTCCCAGTCCCTTCCATGTGCGGTCCAGATGCGCGGTGATCGCCTCGGTGACCGGACCCGGACGTTCGGCCCCGGCGAGGTGCGCGGCGCCTTCGACGACGACCAGCCCGGCGTCCGGGATCCCCTCGGCGAGCCGGTCGGCGTGCCCGGCGGGCGGCGTCGGCCCGTCCTGCGCCCCGGCGATCACCAGGGTGGGCGCGGACACCTCCGGCAGCCGCGCCGTGACGTCGAATCCGGCGAGGGCGTCGCAGCAGCCCGCGTAGCCCTCCGGGTCGGTGCCGCGCAGCATCTCGACGTACGGTTCCGCGCCGGTGAACGACGGGGTGAACCAGCGGTCCGCCGCGGTCCGCGCGACGGGGGCGACGCCGTCGCGCCGTGACGAGCGCGGCACGCCCGCGCCACGCGTCCGGTTCGCCGAACCGCGGGGAGGTGCAGACCAGGATGAGGCTGGCGACCCGGCGGGGGGCGCGCAGCGCGAGCGTCGGGCCGACGGCGCCGCCGAGCGACACCCCGGCGTAGGCGGCGTCGGCGACGCCGAGCCGGTCGAGCAGCGCGGCGACGAGGTCGGCGAGTCGGCGACGGTGAACGGGCCGTCCGGCACCGGCGACGAGCCGTGGCCCGGCAGGTCGTAGCGCAGCACCCGCCACGACCGCGTCAGCTCGGGCAGCTGCGGCTGCCACAGGTCCATGGTGGTACCGAGGGACGGGCCGAGGACGAGGACGGGCGCGCCGGGCGGCCCCTCCACCCGGTGGTGCGGGACGTACGCGCGGCCGCCCGTCACGGCCGCCCGCGCGGTCGGCGGGGGAACTGCCGGTGGACGTCATGTGCGGCTCCCGCGGTAGGCGTCGAGGGCCCGGTCGACGAGCGCCGGGGCGGCGCCGGGCCCGGGGTCCCGGCCGAGGACGGCCAGGAGGGCGTCGAGGTCGGCGCGCATCCGCTCCGGCGCGACCTCGAGGCCGCCGAGCAGGGTCGGCGGCGGTCTCGGCGCGCCGCCCCGAGCGCAGCGCCTCGCGCAGCGGCTGCCACTCGGCGTGCCACTCCCCCGTCCGGACGCTCGTGCGGCGCGGCCTGCGCCGCGTGCAGGACCTGGACGTGCGCGGGGACCTGCAGCGCCGCCGACCGGATCAGCGCGGACAGCGCGGGGTTGCGCTTGTGCGGCATCGCCGACGAGCCGCCGCGGCCGGGTCCGGCGGCTCGCCGACCTCGTCGATCTCGCTCTGCGCGAGGAGCTGCACGTCGGTGGCGATCTTGCCGAGGGCCCCGGCGGTGACGGCGAGCGCGGCGCCGAGGTCGGCGACCGGGGTGCGGCGGGTGTGCCAGGGCAGCACCGGCCGGTCCAGGCCGGTCTCGGCGGCGAACGCGTCCACCAGTTCCGCCGCGCGGTCGCCGGACGCGTCGAGCGTCCGGCGGCGGCCGGCGCCCCTGCGCCGGCAGCGCGACCGCGGCCAGCCGGGCGCGGGCCTCCAGGCAGCCCAGCAGCCAGTTCGCGGCCTTCGCGCCGAACGTGGTCGGCAGCGCGTGCCGGCCGAGGGTGCGGGCGGCCATCGGGGTGTCGCGGTGCCGGGCGGCGAGGCCGGCCAGGGCGTCGAGCGCCGCGTCGAGCGCCGCGAGGATGCACCCGGCGGGCGCGGGCCGCGACGAGCATCGCCCCGGTGTCGACGATGTCCTGGCTGGTGGCGCCCCGGTGGACGTGCTCGGCGGCGGCGGCGAGGTCGCGCAGGTCGGCGACAGGCGGGACGACCGGGTTGCCCGCGCCGCGCGCGCGGCGGGCGATGCCGGTCAGGTCGAACCGGGCCGGGTCGGCCGCCGCGGCGATGGCCGCGGCGGCGTCGCCGGGGACGATGCCGAGGCGCGCCTGCGCACGGGCGAGGGCGGCCTCGGCGTCCAGCATGGCCGCGAGGTAGGCGTGGTCGCCGGTGGCGGCCTCCGTCCGCGTGCCCGCGCGCACCGGGGACAGCAGCCCCGCGTCGAGGGGCGTCGCCGGTTCCGGGCGGGCGTCAGAAGACAAGGAAGACCGTCTCCCGGTCGCCCTGCATGCGGATGTCGAAGCGGTACTCCCGCTCGGCCGTCCGCTCGGCGACGAGCGTGCCGCGGCGCTCGTCCGGGAGTTCGCCGAGCAGCGGGTCGGACGCGTGCGCGGACTCGTCCTCGGGGAAGTACAGGCGGGTGAACACCGGTTTGAGCAGGCCCCGCGCGAACACCAGGACCGAGATGTAGGGGGCGTGGCGGCCGACGGCACCGGGCTTGACGGTGCTGAACCAGTAGCCGCCCGCGGGGTCGGTGGCGCAGCGCCCGAAGCCGGAGAAGTCGTGGCCGTCGCGGACCCGGCCGCCGGGCCGCCGGGGGATCTCGCCGTTCTCGTCGGCCTGCCAGATCTCCACGAGCGCGTCCGGGATCGGCTCGCCCGCGCCGTCGTACACGGTGCCGCGGACGCGGACGGCGTCCGGCCGCCAGGCGGGGACGACCCGCGGGCCCTCCTCGTAGGGCAGCGCGTAGCCGAAGAACGGGCCGACCGTCTGCGACGGGGTGACCGGGGACGGGTGGAGCGGCGTGCTCGCGGCCGGGGACTGCGACTCGGTCATCAGTCCTCCATCGGGGTGTCGCCGAGCACGATGTCCCACTGGTATCCCAGCGCCCACTCCGGCTCGGTGGTGTCCATGTCGAACCGGGAGATCAGGTTCTCCCGGTCCCGCCGGTCGGGGATCGACTGGAAGATCGGGTCGAAGTCGAAAAGCGGGTCGCCCGGGAAGTACATCTGGGTGACCAGGCGCTGGGTGAACGCCGTGCCGAACACCGAGAAGTGGATGTGCGCGGGACGCCACGCGTTGTGGTGGTTGCGCCACGGGTAGGCGCCCGGCTTGATCGTGACGAACCGGTAGCGGCCGTCGTCGTCGGTGACGCAGCGGCCCGCACCGGTGAAGTTGGGGTCGAGCGGCGCGGGATGCTGGTCGCCCGCGTGCAGGTACCGTCCGGCCGCGTTGGCCTGCCAGACCTCGACGAGGGCGCCGCGGACCGGGCGTCCGGCGGTGTCCAGCAGCCGCCCGGTGACGATGATGCGCTCGCCGAGCGGCTCGCCCGAGTGCTGCTTGGTGAGGTCCCAGTCGAGGCGGCCGAGTTCCTGGTGCCCGAAGACGGGCGAGGTCAGCTCGATGCTGTCGGGACCGAGCTCCGGCATCACCGGTTCGCGCCCGGGGGCGCGCAAGGTGGTGCTCTTGTACCCGGGGTAGAGGTAGGGCGGGTGGGTCATGCCGGGGTCCCTTCTGCGGGGGCGGGCTCCAGGAGCCGCGGCCCGGTCGCGGCGCGGATGTCGTCGACGGTGACGCCGGGCGCGTCTCGACCAGCGTCAGGCCGTCCGGGGTGACGTCGACGACGCCGAGGTCGGTGATGATCCGGTCGACGCAGCCGGCGCCGGTCAGCGGCAGCGAGCACTCCTCGACGAGCTTCGGTGCGCCGTCGCGGGCGGTGTGGCTCATCACGACGATCACCTTGCGGGCGCCGTGCACGAGGTCCATCGCACCGCCCATCCCCTTGATCATCTTGCCGGGGACGGACCAGTTGGCGAGGTCGCCGCGGGCGGAGACCTGCATGGCGCCCAGCACGGCGATGTCGATGTGGCCGCCGCGGATCATGCCGAACGACAGCGAGGAGTCGAAGCAGGCCGCGCCGGGCAGCGCGGTCACGGTCTCCTTCCCGGCGTTGATCAGATCCGGGTCGACC
Organism: Actinomadura sp. CNU-125; assembly: GCF_001942465.1. Classification (GTDB taxonomy): domain Bacteria; phylum Actinomycetota; class Actinomycetes; order Streptosporangiales; family Streptosporangiaceae; genus Spirillospora. Next base: position 7,375 of record NZ_MKJY01000564.1, on the reverse strand, counting down.
TCGTCCTCGGCCGGGTACGGGCCGACGCCGAGCACGCCGTTCTCGGCGTGCAGCGTCACGTGCCGTCCGGCGGGCACGTACCCGGGGATCAGCGTGGGCAGCCCGATGCCGAGGTTGACGTACGCGCCGTCGGGCAGCTCGGCCGCCGCGCGGGCGGCGATCTCGTTCCTGGACCAGGTCATCGGGCGCCCTCCCCGCTCTCCGGTCCGCTCTCGCGCACCGTCCGCTTCTCGATCGGCTTGTCGGCCGCCTGCTCCGGGGTCAGCTCCAGCACCCGCTGGACGAACACGCCGGGCAGGTGGACGGCGTCGGGGTCGAGCTCGCCGGGTTCGACGAGCCGCTCGACCTCGGCGACCGTGATCCGCCCGGCCATCGCGGCGAGCGGGTTGAAGTTCCGGGCGGCCTTGTCGAACACCAGGTTGCCGTGCCGGTCGCCGACGGCGGCGCGCACCAGCGCGAAGTCGGTGGTGATGCTCTCCTCCAGCACGTACTCGCGGCCGCCGAACTCGCGGACCTCCTTGGCGGGGGACGCGACGGCGACCGTGCCGTCCGGGGCGTACCGCCAGGGCATCCCGCCCTCGGCGACCATCGTGCCGACCCCGGCGGGGGTGTAGAACGCGGGGATGCCGGAGCCGCCCGCACGCAGCCGTTCGGCGAGCGTGCCCTGCGGCATCAGCTCGACCTCGATCTCACCGGCGAGGTACTGGCGGGCGAACTCCTTGTTGTCCCCGACGTAGGAGCCCATCGCCCGGACGATCCGGCCCGCGGTGAGAAGCTGCCCGAGTCCCCGGCCGTCCAGCCCGCAGTTGTTCGAGACGACCGTCAGGTTCCCCGCGCCCCGCTCGTGCAGGGCGGAGATCAGAACGGCGGGGACCCCGCACAGCCCGAAGCCGCCGACGGCCAGCGAGGACCCGTCGTCGATGCCGGCGACCGCGTCCGCCGCCGAGGGCACGACCTTGTCCATGTGCCTCCCAATCCGCTCCGGCGGCACCCGGCCATGCCGCCGGGGCCGCCGTCACCACACTGGCAGCAGGCGGCGGAGACCCTGGACATCACTTTCCGCTGGGCGGAAAATCAACCCTCGGGTCAGGCATTTTCCGGAAGGCCGAACAGCGGGAAAAGGGTCGTGTCGAAGAACGCGGAGACGTGCGCGACCCCGTCCGCCGTGATCGCGATGACCTGCAGCTGGTACGGCCGGTGCACGCCTTCCCCGTCCCGGCGGTAGAGGCCGAACGCGGGCTGGCCGTTCGCGGCGGCCGGGAGCATGCGCAGCTCGCCCGGCTCGGCGGCGCACTGCGCGATGATGAGCCGCACGATGGTCTCGGCGCCGGTGAACCATTCGGGGAACGGCGGCATCTCCCAGACGGCGTCCCGCTTGAACAGTTCGAGGAGCGCGGTGATGTCGGCGTCCTCGAAGGCCTTGGCGTAGCGGTCGAGGAGCTCGCGGGCGGACGGGTCGGCGGGCTCGACGAGCTCGTCGCGGGCGGGACCGTCCTGCTCCAGCCGTTCCCGGGCGCGCTGCAGCGCGCTGTTGACGGCGGCGGTGCTGGTGCCGAGGAACTCGGCGACCTCGGCGGCCCGCCACTTCAGCACGTCCCGCAGGATCAGCACGACCCGCTGCTTGGCGGGCAGGTGCTGCAGCGCGGCGACGAACGCGAGCCGGGTGCTCTCCCGGGCGGCGACGATCGCGGCCGGGTCGGCGGCGTCCGCGGCGACGACGGTGTCGGGGGCGGGTTCCAGCCACGGCACCTCGGGGGACGCGACGACGGGCCGTTCGGGTTCGTCGCTCGGCGCGCCGAGCCCGGACGGCATGGGCCGGTTGCCGCGCTGGTCGATCGCGGTGAGGCACGCGTTCGTGGCGATGCGGTACAGCCACGTCCGCAGCGAGGACCGGCCTTCGAACCGCTCGTAGGACTTCCAGGCGCGCAGGTACGTCTCCTGCACGAGGTCTTCGGCGTCGTGGATGGACCCGAGCATCCGGTAGCAGTGGGCGAGCAGCTCGCGCCGGTACGGGTCGGCCCGGTCGAGGAACTCGCGGTCGTCCGCGATGGCCGTGGCGGAGCCCGTCTCCCGCGTCGGGTCGGCCGGCGTCGGATCGGCTGGCGTTGGGTCGGCTGGCATGGTCGTCGTCACCTTCGCTCGGCGATGTCTACCTCGCGGCGGCGCGGGCCGGCGGCCGCCCGTTCGTCCCGACCGTAGACCGCCCCACCGACAGAACCGTTGCGCCGCACCATCCTACGCGCTGACCTGCGGCGTCGTCAGGCGAACGGCGGGTGCGGGCGGTCTGCGGGGCGGTCAGAACTCGAATCCGCCGGGGCGGCCGTTGCGGTCGGCGATCAGCCCGGCGAGCGTCGCGACGGCGATGTCGCGCGTCCGGGAGCCGATGTTGAGGCCGATGGGGCGGCGCACCCGGGCGATGTCGCCCGCCGGGACGCCGAGTTCGGTGAGCGCCGGGATGTGCGGGGCGGGGTGGCGGGGGTTGCCCATCACCCCGACCCAGCGGACGGGCTGGGTGAGCACGGCGGCCAGCACGCGGCCGAGTTCGGGCCGGTGGTGGTCGGTGACGACGACGTCCGCGGCGGCGTCCAGTGGCGGCGGCGCGGCGGAGCCGTCGCGGTCCTCGTCGGGGTCGACGAGGTGGGTGCGGTATCCGAGGTCGGCGCCGTACCGCAGCAGGTGCGCGGCCACCGGAGTGTCGAACACGGCGACGAGCACGCGGTCGCCGGTCTCGGGACGGACGTCGCCGTGCGCGACGGCGCAGGCCCGCTCGTCCGGCCCCGGTTCGCTGGGAGCGCCGGTGGAGGCCGGCGTGGGTGTGCCCATGGCGGAAGTCTGCCGGGCCGCGGTCCGGCGGTCCAGCGGACGCGCGCCGCCCCCTCCGGACGGGGCGCTCGCGGGGTGGACTCGGGGGTGGAATCGCCGGAACCGGAGGCGAAACCGCGTGAAACACTTCCCCTGGGGTGGGTATTCCTTCACTGTATGGTGAACCACCTCACCCCGCAGGCTTCGGGAGGGACCGTGATCGTGAGGCCGGAGGGCGGCCCCCGCGTCGTCGTGGGGGTCGACGACTCCGCCGGCGCGCGCTGTGCGCTCTCCTGGGCGATCGGCGAGGCGCGGCTCCGGCGGCTCCCCTTGCTGGTGGCCCATGCCGCCCCGCTCCCCCCGCACGTGTCGGCGGCCGGGCTGCTCGGCTGCGGCGTCACCGACGCGCTGCGCGGCTCGGGCGCGGACCTGGTCGCCCGGCTGCTGTCGGACGTGTGCGACGGCCCGCCGGAGGGCGTGGACATGACGGCGCTGGCGCTGGTCGGCGAGCCGGGCGCGACCCTGGTGCGGCTCGCGGGCGAGGACGACATCCTCGTCGTCGGGCACGGCAGCCGGGGGCCGCTGTCGCGGCTGGTGCGCCCGTCGGTCCGGCTGCACTGCGCCCGCCGGTCGCGGCGACGCTGGTGTGCGTCGGCCCGCCCGCGTTCGAGTCGCTGCTGGAACGTCTCGCGGCCCACGACACGAGCCCCGAGCACGTCGCCGACGAGTCCCGGTTCCGGCGGCTGGGCCGCCGCCTCTGGCTCGACCGGTAGCCCCGGCGGGACCGGCGGACCGGTCCCGCCGGGGACCGCCGGTCAGGCCGGCGGGAGGTCGGCCAGGACGGCGAGGGCGGCGCGGTGCCGGTCGGGCGAGCCGAGGGCGATCGAGTCGGCCTTGGCTCGCTTCAGGTACAGGTGCGCCGGGTGCTCCCAGGTGAACCCGATGCCGCCGTGCATCTGCACGCATTCCTCTGCGGCCTTGACCGCGACGGCCGAGCAGTGCGCCTGCGCGACGGCCGCGGCGACGGGCAGGTCGGCGTCCCCGGCGGCCGCGCAGGACGCGGCGTAGCGGGCGGCGGCGCGGGCCTGCGTGATCGACGTCCACAGGTCCGCCAGGCGGTGCTTGAGGGCCTGGTAGGAGCCGATCTGGCGGCCGAACTGGTAGCGGGTCTTGACGTAGGCGACGGTGTCGTCCAGGCAGCGTTCGGCGATGCCGAGCTGCTCGGAGGCGAGCAGCGCGGCGCCGGTCAGCAGCGCGGCGCGGACGGCGTCCGGGCCCTGCGCGACCAGCCGGGCCGGGGCGCCGGTGAAGGCGACGTCGGCGAGGCGGCGGGTCATGTCCAGGGACGTCACGGCGGTGCGGCGGACGTGCCGCCCGTCGGGGTCGGCGTCGACCGCGTACAGTCCGCCCGCGGCGGGGACGAGGAACACGTCGGCGGCGAGGCGTCGCGACGCTCGTGACCGCGCCGGTGAGCGCGCGCCGGAGACGGTCGGGGCGTCGGGGTCGGAGCCCGGGTCGGCGCCGGGCGCGGTGCCGAACGGGACGGCGAGGACGGCGATCCGGTCCCCGGCGGCCAGCGGCCCGAGCAGTTCCCGCTCGCCCGCCGCCAGGAGCGCGGCGGTGGCCAGGACGGAGCTGGTGAGGAACGGGACGGGCGCGACGGCGCGGCCCAGTTCCTCCATCACCACGGCGGTCTCCCGCCAGCCCGCGCCGGCGCCGCCGAGGTCCTCGGGGACGGGCAGCCCGGCGCAGCCGAGCCGCGCGGCGACGGCCGTCCACAGGGCCGCGTCGTACGGCTCGTCCTTCTCGGTGCCGGCGAGCACGTCCGTCCAGGGCGCCTTGTCGTCGAGGACCTCGCGGACGCTCGCGCGCAGGTCGCTCTCGATCTCGGTGTAGAGGAGGTCGGTCACTTCGGCAGGTCCTTCCACGGCACGTCCTTGTCGACCCGGATCTCGCCGGGCAGGCCCAGGACGCGTTCGGCGATGATGTTGCGCAGGATCTCCGAGGTGCCGCCCTCGATGGAGTTGCCCTTGGCGCGCAGGTAGCGGTACCCGGGCGAGCGGCGGGTGAAGTCGACCTCGGACGGGCGGCGCATCGTCCAGTCGTCGTAGCGCAGCCCGTCGTCGCCGAGCAGCTCCAACTCCAGGCCGGACGTGCGCTGGTTCAGTTCGGCGAAGGCGAGCTTGGCGGCCGAGCCCTCGGGGCCGGGCTTGCCGGCGGCGAGCTGCTGGCGGAGCCGCTCGCCGGTGAGGCGGGCGGCCTCGGTCTCCGCCCACAGCCGCAGCAGGGCGTCGTGCAGCCCGGCGGTGCGCAGCTCGGGGCGGTCCCGCCACAGCTTGGCGACGACGCCCATCATGCCGCCCTCGCGGGGCGCGGCGGCGCCGCCGATGGCGACCCGCTCGTTCATCAGCGTGGTCGTGGAGACGCGCCAGCCGTCCCCGATCTCGCCGAGGCGGTGCTCGTCGGGGATGCGGACGTCGGTGAGGAAGACCTCGTTGAACTCGGCCTCGCCGGTGATCTGCCGCAGCGGCCGCACCTCGACGCCGGGCGCGGTCATGTCGCAGACGAAGTAGGTCATGCCGCGGTGCTTGGGGACGTCCGGGTCGGTGCGGGTCACCAGGATCGCGTAGCGGGCCTCGTGCGCCATGGACGTCCAGACCTTCTGGCCGTTGACGATCCAGTGGTCGCCGTCGCGGACGGCGCGGGTGCCGAGCGCGGCGAGGTCGGAACCGGCGCCGGGCTCGCTGAACAGCTGGCACCAGATCTCCTCGCCCGTCCAGAGGGGGCGCAGGAAGCGGCGCTTCTGCTCCTCGGTGCCGAAGGCGAGGATGGTGGGGGCGGCCATGCCGAGCCCGATGCCGTTGCGCTCGGGCTGGTTGCCGGGGGCGCCCGCCTCCCGGAACCGCCGGTCCACGCCGGGCTGCAGGGCCCGCGGCGCGTCGAGCCCGCCGTGGCCTTCCGGGTAGTGGACCCACGCCAGGCCGGCGTCGTAGCGGGCCCGGAGGAACTCCGGCGGCTCGGTGGCCGCGGGGTCGTGCTCGGCGAGGAAGGCGTCGACCCTCCTGCCCAGCTCGGCGGCGTCGGGCGGTGCTGTGCTCACGGGGCGGACCTCCGCGCGGTGGGGGTGGCGCGATGGCCACCGGCGAACATACCAACCAGTCGGTATGGCAGCACCACCCTAGGAACACGGGCGAGCGGACGTCAACCAAGGGAGGGGCGCGGAACGCGCGAAACCCGGTAAGAGGCGCGGGCCGCGCGGCGATGCGCCTTGCCGCCCGCCGGGGCGTGTGCGACGTTCCCCGCATGGTGACTTTGGCTGGACGGTCCGCGCTGGTCACGGGCGCCTCGTCGGGGATCGGCGCGGCGATCGAGGAGGCGCTCGCCGCCGCCGGGGCCCGGGTGGGGCTGGCGGCGCGGCGCGCGGACCGGCTGGCGGACGTGCTGGCCCGGTGCCGCGAGCACGCGCCCGGTTCGGCGATGTGGACGGCGGACCTGGCCGATCCGGACGCGCCCTGCGGCGCTCGCCGCGGCGGCCGAGGCGGAGTTCGGCGGCATCGACGTGCTGGTGGGCAACGCGGGGATGCCGAAGCGGCGGCACGTCCGGGACCTGACGCCCGCCGACGTCGAGGACGTGCTGCGGCTGAACTACGTGTCGGCCGTCCGGCTCGCCCTCGCGGTGCTGCCCGGGATGATCGCGCGGGGGCGCGGGCACCTGGTGGCGGTCGGGTCGGTCGCGGCGCGGCTCGGCCCGCCGCACGAGGCCGCGTACGCGGCGTCGAAGGCCGCGCTGACCGCGTTCTGGGAGAGCATGGCCGTCGACCTGGACGGCACGGGCGTGCGGGTCCACGTGGTGCAGCCGTCGCTGATCACCGGAACCGAGTTGTTCGACGCGCGGCCCGGCGACGAGGAGCCGCTGAGCGACCTGTCCGGCGCCCTCTCGCCGCAGGACGTGGCGGCGGCCGTCCTGGAGATGATCGGCGACGGGCGGTTCGAGCGGTACGTCCCGGACTGGTTCGACCAGATGGCCTCGGGCAAGGCCGCCGACGTGGAGGCGTTCGTCGCCGGGGTGAAGGAGTGGCGGCGCGAACGGCTCGCCGAGATCGCCGACATCGGCGGTCCCGGCGGCGTTGCCGCCGCGCCGCCTCCTCAGTAGGGTGAGGGCCCCGGTGATCTAGATCACATGACCTGGATCACAGACTCGCTCCTTGCCGGGAGGTGCGGATGCCCCCCACCGCCTCGTCCCCGAACGCCGTGTCCCCCACCGCCGCGTCCCCGGTCGCTCAGGGTCTGCTCGTGTCCGGCGTGACCGTGCGGTTCGGCGCGCTGACCGCCGTGGACCGGGCCGCGCTGGCCGCCCCGGCGGGCGCGGTGACCGGGCTGATCGGCCCGGACGGCGCGGGCAAGACCACCCTGTGCGACGTCATCAGCGGGCAGCGCCGCCCCACCGAGGGCACCGTCCGGCTGGGCGGCGCCGACCTCACCGGCGGCGCCCGCGAGCGCGCCCGCCGCGGCGTACGCCCGCACCTTCGAGCGTCCCGGCCCGCTCGGCGCCACGACCGGCGCGACGCCGTCC
>NZ_MKJY01000563.1 GCF_001942465.1 Actinomadura sp. CNU-125 | reverse complement strand
GCGCGGCCGCCGAGGCGACCGCGGAGGCCGAGCGGCTGGGCGTCGAGCAGCGGGCGGCCGAGGCGGAGCTGGCGGGCCCGCTCGCGGAGGCGGCGCGGCTGCAGGCGGCGGCGGACACGGTGTCGGCGGAGTCCGGGGAGCTGACGCGCGTCGCGGACGCGGCGTACGCGCGGTGCACGGAGCTCGAACAGCGCGCGCAGCACGCCCAGGGCGAGATGCAGGCGGCGCGGCAGACCGAGGAGTCGCTGGCGGACGAGCTGCAGCGGGCGCGGGAGGCGTTGCCGGCGGCGGTCCACGAGGCCGAGCGGGCGATGGCGGCGGACGCGGACGCGGCGGCGGAGGGGCACGCGAGCTACTACCGGCTGGTGTCGGCCGAGTCGGCGCTGTCGGCGATGCAGAAGAAGATGTCGCTCGGGCAGCGGCTGCACGTGGCGTCGCCGCCGTCCGGGCTGCGGAGCATGCGCGCGGAGGTGAAGGCGCGGCGGCGGGAGCCGACGAGGCGGCGAAGCGGGCGGCGGAGACCCGGCACACGGCGGAGGAGGCCGACCGGCTGCGGCGCGGGCTCGACCAGTTCGTCACCGACGGCGGCGCGCGGCTCGGCGCGGCACGGGAGGCGCAGCAGCGGCTCGGCGAGGAGCTGGCCTGGCTGGCGACGGAGCGGGAGCGGGCGGACGCCGAGCATCGTGAGCAGGCGCGGCTCGCCGCGGAGGCGGTGCATCGCGCGACGGAGGCGGGCCTTGCGGCCCGGGTCGCGAAGCAGGCGGCGCGCAAGATCGAGGAGCGTGCCGAGGCGGCGCGGACGGCGCGGGAGGAGGCGCTCGCCGCGGCCGAACGGGACGGCGCGGCCGCCGAGGACGCGGCGGGGCGTGCGCGGCGGCGTCGGCCGAGCTGGAGCGGCGCTCCACGGAGGCGGGGGACGAACTGGCGGCGCGCGACGCCGAGCTGCAGACGGCCGAGGACGCGGAAGCGCGCGCGCGGGAACACGTCGAGGAGATCTGCGGTTCCGACCCGTCCGCCGAGCCGGACGCGATCGCCGCGCACCAGTCCCGCGCGATGGCCCGCATCGAGGAACTGTCCGGCTATCTGGACGGCCGCGCGCCCGACGGCGGCGTCCTCCTGCGCACCGCCGACGTGGTCGTCGGGACGCCGGTCGCGGGTTTCGCACTGGACGACGCGGAGTTCGACGCGTTGATCGCCGTGGGCGACGTCCGGGACGCGGACTTCCTCGTCGGCGCCGTCCGGACCCGGCGCTGGGTGCTGGTCGGCGCGCCCGGCGCGAGGCCGCCCGCCCACCGCGAGTACGCGAACGAGGAGCCCGCCGATCATCTGGCCCGCGGGCCGCTCGGCCGGGCCGTCGACGCCGGTGCCGCCACGGACGTCCCGTCCGGCGACGCCCCGGAACCGGACGACTCGACGGCCGCGGACCCTCGGGACACGACCTTCGCGGATCCGACGATCACGGACGTCCCGCCGGACGAACCGACGACCGCGGACCCGACGATCACGGACGCCGCACCCGACGAACCGACGACCGCGGACCCGACGATCACGGACGCCGCACCCGACGACGCGGCATCCGAAACCCCGAGCCCCTCGGACGAACCGCCCGCCCCCGACGAACCCACCCGTTAACGACGGAACCGCCCGAGGAGCGCGCGGGCGTCCTCGGGCGGCGTCGGAGGGGTACGGGCGGGTCGGTCAGTCGTCGTCGTCGCCGTCGCCCACGAACAGGTTCAGCACCCAGCCGACGACGCCGACGACGATCGCGCCCCAGAACGCGGCCCAGAAGCCGTCGACGTGGAAGGGCAGTTCGAGGCGCGCGGCGACCTCGCTGGTCAGCCAGAGCAGCAGCGCGTTGACGACGAGGCCGATGAGGCCGAGGGTCAGTACGTAGAAGGCGCAGCCCAGCGTCTTGACGATCGGCTTGATGATCGCGTTGACGATGCCGAAGACGACGGCGACGCCGAGGAGGGTCAGCGCACGTCCGCCGGCGGTGTCGCCGACGCTCGTGACGCCCTGGACGGTGATGCCGTGGATCAGCGCGGTGGCGGCCCACAGGGCGACCGCGGTGATGCCCACCTTGAGAAGAATGCGCACATCACCAGCATGCGCGGCCGGCCCGGGGGCCGCCATCAGCCCGTGCGGCGATTTGCCGGGGCGAGACGCTCACCGTCAGGTAGGAGACGCCCTCATTCGCTCCGGTCGAAGAAGGGGGACTTGACGGACGGGCCGCGGCCCGCCGGGGCGGGCTCGGGGTGCGGCGGCCACACCTGCGGGCCACCGGGCCGGGCCGGCTGCCGCTCGGGCGGGGGCGTCCCGCCCTTGCCCTGGCGGACGCGCGCGAGTTCGCGCTCCAGCCGCCGCTTCTCCATCTCGAGGGTGGTGAGCGATTCCTCGTGCTCATCGCGCAGGTCGCGCAGGTCACGGCGGGCGCGCAGCATGCGTCCGGCGCCCAGGAAGGTGATCATCATGCCGATGACGAAGACGGCCGCGACCGCGGCTCCGGCGACGAACACCTGCCATTCGTTGCTCACGAGCGGCACGTCCTGGCCGAAGACGACCAGGTGGGCCGGGCCGGTGTTGGCGAGCAGGACGCCCGCGCCGGCGGTGATCGCCGCCGCGACCAGGACGAATCCAACGAAAACCATGTGCAGAGCTCCTCTGCTGTGACTCCGGAGGGGGTACGGAGGGAACCCACCATGCCAGACACCCGTGCCCTAGATCCAAAAATCCACATTCGTCCCGAATTGGGTTCTACTTCGCTCAGCCGGGTACGCACCGGGGACACCGACCTGGGAGGACGATCATGCCCCTGCAGTCCATCGTGTTCGATCTGGACGGCGTCCTGATCGACTCCGAGCCCGTCTGGGAGGAGGTCCGGCGCGCCTACGTCGCCGAGCACGGCGGGCGCTGGCTGCCGGACACGCAGGAGCGGATGATGGGCATGAGCACCGACGAGTGGGCCGGCTACATCGCGTCCGACCTGGTCGACGGCCAGTCCGCCGACGACGTCGCCTACGCGGTGATCGACCGCATGTCGCAGCGGTACGCCGCGCACCTGCCCGTCCTGCCGGGTGCGCGCGAGGCCGTCCACCGGATGGCCGAACTCCGCCCGCTGGGCCTCGCCAGCTCGTCCCCGCGCGCCCTGATCGACATCGTCCTCGGACACCTCGGCGTCGACGCGCTGTTCCCCGCGACCGTCTCCACCGAGGAAGTCGACCAGGGCAAACCGGCACCGGACGGATATCTCACCGTGGCCGCGCAGCTCAACGTCCGCGCCGCCGACTGCGTCGCGATCGAGGATTCCTCCAACGGGCTCCGCTCCGCGCACGCCGCGGGCATGCGGGTGATCGCGATCCCGCGTCCCGCGCACCCGCCCGCCCCGGACGCCCTGGCGCTCGCCGCCCACGTCGCCGACGGCCTCGACGACCTGACCGCGGAGGTTATCCACAAGGTGGCGAAGTGACGCACGGTGTCGGCGGCGGCTCCTAGTATGGGCGAATGTCCTCCCCCGAGACGCCTGAGGCCACCGAGATCGACGAGACGCTGCGGCGCGTGTTCGGCTACGACACGTTCCGCGACGGCCAGCGCGAGATCGTCGAGCAGGTGGTCTCCGGCGGGGACGCGCTGGTCCTGATGCCGACCGGCGGCGGGAAGTCGCTGTGCTACCAGATCCCGGCGCTGGTCCGGAAGGGCACCGGCATCGTGATCTCCCCCCTCATCGCCCTCATGCAGGACCAGGTGGACGCCTGCGCGCGCTCGGCGTCCGCGCGGGTTTCCTCAACTCGACCCAAGACCTGGACGAACGCCGCATCGTCGAAGCGCAGTTCGTGCAGGGCGAACTCGACCTGCTCTACCTCGCGCCCGAACGGCTGCGGCTCCCCGCGACCGTCGAACTGCTCGACCGCGGCGACGTCTCGCTGTTCGCGATCGACGAGGCGCACTGCGTGTCGCAGTGGGGCCACGACTTCCGGCCCGACTACCTGATGCTGTCCGGCCTGCACGAACGCTGGCCGGACGTGCCGCGCATCGCCCTCACCGCGACGGCGACGGAGGCGACCCGCGCGGAGATCGCGTCCCGGCTCGACCTCGAACGCGCGCGGCACTTCGTCGCGAGCTTCGACCGTCCGAACATCCAGTACCGCATCGAGCCGAAAACCGACGCGAAACGCCAACTCCTCAAGCTGCTCCAAACGGAACACCAGGGCGACGCGGGCATCGTGTACTGCCTGTCCCGCAACTCGGTGGAGAAGCACGCCCAGTTCCTGACCGACAACGGCATCGAGGCCGTCCCGTACCACGCGGGCCTGGACGCCGAGACGCGCGCGGCGAACCAGTCGCGGTTCCTGCGGGAGGACGGGCTCGTCGTCGTCGCGACGATCGCGTTCGGCATGGGCATCGACAAACCGGACGTCCGCTTCGTCGCCCACCTCGACCTGCCCAAATCGGTCGAGGGTTACTACCAGGAGACCGGACGAGCCGGACGTGACGGCCTCCCGTCCACGGCCTGGCTCGCCTACGGCCTGCAAGACGTCGTCAACCTGCGCAAGATGATCGACTCCGGCGAGGGCGACGCCGCGTTCCGCCGCCGCCAGAGCTCGCACCTCGACGCGATGCTCGCACTCTGCGAGACGCCCGGCTGCCGTCGCGTCCAGCTGCTGAACTACTTCGGGCAGCCCGGCGAGCCCTGCGGCAACTGCGACACCTGCATCGCCCCGCCCGAGACCTGGGACGCGACCGTCCCCGCGCAGAAAGTACTCTCGACGGTCGTGCGGCTCGACCGCGAGCGCCGGCAGAAGTTCGGCGCCGGGCACATCGTCGACATCCTGCTCGGCAAGAAGAACGCGAAGATCATCCAGTTCGACCACGACTCGCTGAAGACGTTCGGCATCGGCGCCGAACTCCGCGACGTCGAATGGCGCGGCGTCGTCCGGCAACTCCTCGCGCAGGGCCTGATCGCCGTCGAGAGCAACCACGGCACGCTCGTCCTCACCGACGCGAGTTCCGAGGTGCTGCGCGGCGGACGCAGGTGATGATGCGCCGCGAACCCGAGCGGGCGACCACGAAATCCGCCAAGGCCGCGAAGGACCGCAAGGCGCCCGTCGAGCTGCCCGCCGAGGCCGCCCCGCTGTTCGAGCGGCTGCGCGCCTGGCGCGCCGCGACGGCGAAGGAGCAGGGCGTCCCCGCCTACGTGATCTTCCACGACGCCACGCTCCGCGAGATCGCGACCGCGCGCCCCAAGACCCTCGCCGAGCTGGGCGGCGTGAGCGGCGTCGGCGAGAACAAGCTGGCGAAGTACGGCGAGCAGGTCCTCGAAACCCTCGCCGCCGACTAGAAATCCACACGCGGAACGCACAACCGAACGCGAACATTCGTTACCCGCGTGAGGTATCACGGGGCGCGGGCGAACCTAGCTTCCTCCACATGATCCCCCGAACACGCGCCCTGCTGGCGATCGCCGCACTACTGGCCGTCCTGACGCCCGTCCCGGCCGCCGCCGCACCGCCCGCCCAGTCCGTCCCCGCCGACACCGGCGCGCGCATCACCGACCAAACCTGGCTGGACGAGCGCACCTTCGACGTCACCATCGACACGCCGGGCCTGCCCGAGCAGGTCAAGACCCGTGTCATCGTCCCCGCGGGCTGGTCGCCGGACGCCGAACGCACCTGGCCCGTCGTGTACGCCTACCACGGGGGCCGCGACAACTACGTGTCGTGGACGCGCAGCACCGACATCGAGGAGTACGCCGCGTCCTACGACGTCATGGTCGTGATGCCCGAAGCCGCCAACGGCGCGTACACCGACTGGTACAACGACGGCGAGGGCGGCCCGCCGATGTGGGAGACGTTCCACACCACCGAGGTCGTCCAACTCATGGAACGCAACTTCCACGCCGGGACGGCCCGTGCCGCGATGGGCATCTCGTCCGGTGCGAGCGGCGCGATGGCGTACGCGGGACGGCACCCCGGCATCTTCGAGTACGTCGCGGCGTCCAGCGGCGTCATGCACATGACCATGCCGGGCATTCCGACCATGCTGGTGCTCACGCAGGCGCTCTACACCGACACCGAGGACGCGACCGACGTCTGGGGCGTTCCGGGCATCGACGCCGAGAACTGGCTCGCGCACGACCCATGGGTCCTCGCCCGCAACCTGCGCGGCGTCGGCCTGTTCGTGTCCAGCGGCACCACCGGCCTGCCCGGCCCCCACGACGCCCCGGCGCCCGGCGAAGAGGAATCGGTGCAGGTCCACGAGGTCACGTGCGGCCGCACCACCGAGTCGTTCCTGCTCCGCCTCGACGCCCTCGACATCCCCGTCACGGCCCACGTCTACGAGGACGGCTGGCACAACTGGGAGGCGTGGCGGCCCGAGATGGACCGCTACTGGGAGCCGATGATGGAAGCGATCGGCGCACCTCACGTCTAACGAACCGGCGGGCCCTCGTCCGAGGGCCCGCCGTCACCGCACGAGACCCGTGTGCCGCCACAGCGCCCGTCCGGGGCCCTCGATCAACCCCAGTTCCTCCAGGAAAGGCATGATCTTCCCACCCATCCACAGGAGCGTCTCCCGATAGCGAGGATTCCCGAGCGCGATCCGCCGCCCCTCCTCCGGCTCCAGCCCGACGCACCGGTACACCTCGGGATCGATCATGAAACCGACCGGCGCGGTCGCCGTCAGCGCCGCGGTGAGCCGGTGCGCCGCCAGCCGCGCCTTGCCCAGCCCCCGCATGCTCCGGACGATCTCCGCCCGCGCGAACCGGACATGCCGCGCCTCCTCGATCACGTGGATCCGGCTGACGTCCCGGACGAGCGGCTGCACGCGCGGATCGTCCATGATCGCCCGCTGTATCCGGTCGAAGACCTCCTCGCCGACCAGGAACGTCGCCCACATCGCAGGCCCCGCCCCGACCGCCTTGTACAGCCGCCCGCCGTGGTGGACCACACCGGGCAGCCGGGTGCGCGGCGCGCCGAGCCGGTCGAGCAACCGGCCGAACATCACCGAATGGCGCGTCTCGTCACCGACCTCGGTCAACGCGAACTGCGCATGCGCGCTGCGCGGATCCAGGTCATAGACGAACCGCATGAACAGCTGCATCAGCGACACTTCAAGCCAGACGCCCACATACGTAATGCTCGCGAACTCGTGCCGCGACAACTCGATGCGCCGCTCCTCGTCGAGCCGCCCCCACACGTCCGTCCCGTACAGGGACACGCGTTCGGGCGGCATGAAGTACTTCCCGGGCTCCATCGGGGCGTCCCAGTCGACGTCGACACCGGGATCGAACGACGCCTTGGCCGCCGAACGCAGCAACCGCCGCGCGACGACCTCCCGCTCCTTCATCATCACTCCACGGGCAGACGGAAATAGGACCGCCCAACCATCCACCCGCCGCAAAACCCCGAGCCACACTCGTGTCGCGCGTACGACCGAACCGACTTTTGCGTCCTACTCATATACGGTGACGGACACCCCGCGTTCGACGAGCCGCCGTTCGATCAGCGGCTCCACGAGTTCCCACCGCCCGCCCCCGAGCCCGCACCCGATCCGCGGCATATGGACGCTCGCCGACAGTTCCAGCGCCCTCTCCCCGACCTTCTCCAGCGCCCGGTCGAGAGCCTCGTACCGGATCGGCGGCCCGCTCCGGCTCGGCTTGATCCCCCGCTGCGCGACCATGTTCGCCACCCAGATGTACCGCTCCACCTGCACGAACTGGACGGCCCCCAACCCGAAACCGTTCCTCGCCCGCGCCCGGTGCCAGGCCCGGTACTCCGCCTCCGGCTCCTTCCACCGCCGCGACACCGCGAGGACGAACCCTTTCCCCCAGCCCCCGAGATCGTTGCACACGTGCGCGACGATCTTCACGCCCTTCGCCTGCGGCGACGTCGCGTCCCCCTTGATGTACCGCATGGCCCCACGCTAACCGGAGCCACCGACACTTCAGGAAAGCAACCGAACAAGATCCAATTCGTCACCGCGAACATCCGCGAGCCACGAATCGCGCACATACTCGAACGTCTCCGTGTCGAGCAGCCCAATACTCCCGGGCATGACCTCCTGCCGAGGATTGAACGGCTCGCCCCCCTTAACCTTCGGCTGCACCAACTGACCAAGCGCATACGAAACCGTCGCCCCGTACCGTCGAGGCCCGTTCTCGTGGTGATAGTGACCGCTGACGTGCATCCGCGGCTGCAAACGTTCAAGAAGTGCAGTCATCTTCACCGACCCCTGCACAACACCCCGATAACTGGACATCGCGTAAGGCCCATCGTGGGTGACGAGCACATCGACACTCCCGGCCTCCGCGTCCAGCAACCTCGCGTAGGCATCGCGTCGTAGTCCATGCCCTCCGACTCGATCAACCCCAGGAACGCGAACCTCAACCCGGCCACGTCCACGACCGTCCCGCACGGCACATGGACGAACGCCCCGAGCGGATCCACCGCCCCCTCGCGCCCCGCCAACCACTCGTGATCTTCATGATTACCGCTCACGAACACCACCGGCGGCACCCGCGTCAACGCGAGCCGAACCCCCTCGGCCAACCGCGGCGACGGATCGAGCAACCGAAAGAAGTCGTGCTGCGCGGGATGATCACCCCCGAACCGCCGCGACGCCTCGTCCCACCTCTCCACCGACGGGAACGCCCCCAAGTCCCCGACCTGGACGACCGCGTCGAGCCGTCCCCGAGCCTCGGCCAACAGCGCCGCCGCCCCGAGCGCGTGAAGCACGCACCCGTGCACGTCCCCAACGAACGCGACCCGCACCCGACCTCCTCGGCCCCAAACGCCAAAGGCCCCTCCCGATCCCGGAAGGGGCCTCTGACCCGCTGCGCACCCGTAGGGATTCGAACCCCAAACCTTCTGATCCGTAGTCAGATGCTCTATCCATTGAGCTACGGGTGCTTGCCGCTGAATACTGTACCGGCTCCACCGGTCGTCCGCGAATCGGTTCCGTCCGCCCCGGACGGACGTGACGCGGGTCACGGAACCGTTCGTGGCCGTCAGGCGCCAAAGCGGTAATCAAGACGGAACTGACCTGCGCGGTCTACCCTCGTCCAAAGCTCCAAACCCCCCAGAAGGAGAAAACATGCGCATGTCTGCCACCAAGCTGGTCGGCGTCCTCGCCGTCGGTGGCGCCCTGTTCACCTCCACCGCCTGCGGCCCTCTCGGCTCGATCGCGGGCGGTGGCGCCAAGGACGAGGCGTGCAAGAACATCGAGACCGAACTGCGCGGCATCGCCTCCAGCAGCCCGTCCTTCACCGGCGGCGGCACCGACCAGACCGCCAACGAGTGGCTGGACGCCGCCTCCAAGATCCGCAGCGAAGGCCAGGACGCCGGCGGCGACGTCGAGTCCGCCGCCTCCGCGTTCGCCACGGACCTGGAAACCGTCGCCAACAGCCTCAAGGAGCTGTCCTCGGGCAACCTCTCCGGCGGCACGCCGAACATCAGCCAGATGCAGCAGCACGGCCAGGAGCTCGGCGAAGCCTGCGGTTACTCGGGCTTCCGCCTGGGCGGCTGACGGTGACGACCTCCGCTCCCGCGGCCCCGGGAGCGGATCGTCCCCGCAGGCGGAGGTTCCGGGCTATGCTTTCAGTGACCCGAGCTCAGGCTTTGCCGGTCGGCACGCCGAACCGGTAACCTGTCCTGTGCCCGAGGGCCACTGGAGGATTCGCCTAGTCCGGTCTATGGCGCCGCACTGCTAATGCGGTTTGGGTTCACGCCCATCCGGGGTTCAAATCCCCGATCCTCCGCCGTCTGAACTGCGGGGTTGCGTCTAGCTACGCAACCCCGCAGAGTCTTTTCCGAGCCAGATCGAGGCCCGAGCACGCACAAACGGCATGGCGCCGTCCAGCACGCTCACCACCCCTCGGCGCGTTCGGCCCGCCTACAGGACGCCCGTTCAGACGGCGCCGCGACGCGGCACGAAAGACCCGATTCTTGCCGCAGCGTCGGTCGCGAGTTCCGCGGCGACCACGGCCGAGGTGAACGACTCCGTGGCGTGGCCAAGGATCTCTGAGACGGCCTTCATGCTGACACCGGCCGCATGCGCCATGGCGACGGATCGGCGGAAGCACGGGCCCTTCCATAGCGATCACGGCCAGTTCGACGGTCGTGCGGTGCCGCTGGGCGATCCGCTCGAACGACCGACCGTCCTTGAGGTGCGGTTCGCGGTACAGCCTGTAGTGCTTGAGCTTCTCGTTGAGGGGTGCGGTGGGACGCCTGGCGTCCGGTCAGGTTTCTGTTTGTGGTCGGGGCAGGCTGCGCTGCGCCAACGCGTCGATGATCTTTTCGATGCCGTGCGGCTCCAGCAATCCCGGGACCGTCAGGTCGTCCACGATCACGCCGAGCATGGCGGTGTACTGGAGCAGCACAGTTTCGTGGTCGCCGGGGAGGCCGGTGTCCAGGTGCCAGGCGATGTTGGCCTCCAGCATCGCGGTGAAGGTACGGGTGAGATCTTCCCGCAGTTCCGGGCGGCGTGTGGCTTCCAGGCGCAACTCCAGCATGGCGAGGTGGCTGCTGCGGTCGGCGCGCATCCGGTCCAGCAGCTGGCGGAGCAGGGTGGCGGTCAGCTCGGGGGTGGGCTCGGCCTTCATGGTCTCTGCCAGCGCGGACGGGTCTGGGGTGAGGCGCTCGTGGGTGCGGGCCATGACCTGGCGGAGCAGGTCGGCGCGGTTGGCGAAGTAATTGGTGGTGGTGCCGGTGGGGACGCCGGCCTCCTTGTCGACCGCGCGCAGGGTGAGCCCGCGTGACCCCTCCTTTGCGAGGACCTCGATGGCGGCGTCGAGCAGCGCGGTGCGGCGGGCGGTGTTCTGTCGCATCTCATCTCCCGTGATTCGCCCAGGATTTGACATCACTGCAAGTGCAGTACTATCTTCAAACCACTTCACACAGAGTACATCAGATGATGTTCGTCGAGAGGAAACCCGAGATGCGAGTTCAGCCCACGCGCCGACACCTCCCGCAGCAGCCCCCGATGCCGCGCTCCCTGCCCCGCCCTCGCCCGCTTCCCAAGCCGGGCACCCGCCGCTGACCGACCGAAAGGCCCCGCATGCGCAAGCTCGTGTACTACATCGCCGCCACCCTCGACGGCTTCATCGCCGGCCCCGACGGTGCCGACCCCACCGGCCCCGGCGGCTTCTGGACGATCCCGGACGACTACCTGCAGCACCTCATCGCCGAGTACCCCGAAACGCTGCCCGGCCCCGCTCGGCAGGCCCTGGGCATCACCGCCGAGGGCACCCGCTTCGACACCGTCCTGGAAGGGCGGCACACCTATGAGATCGGGATCAAGGCCGGCATCGCCAACGCCTACCCGCATCTGCGTCACCTGGTGTTCTCCCGGACCCTGTCCGAGAGCCCTGACCCGGCCGTCCAAATCGTGTCCGGCGACCCGGTCACCGCCGTGCAGGAGTTGAAGGAGCAGGGCGGCAAGGACATCTGGCTGCTCGGCGGTGGCACGCTGGCGGGCGCCCTGTACCGGGAGATCGACCAGCTCGTGATCAAGCTGGCGCCGCTGACCATCGCCGCCGGCATCCCGCTGTTCGGCCGCGCCGCCGCCTTCGACCCATCCACCTGGCGACTCACCGACCAAACGGCCTTGGGCAGCGGCGCCCTCTTCCTCACCTACACCCGCATCCCGGCCGAGCACGAGGCGTGACCGCCTTGCCGCCGCGGCTCATCCGGGGGACGGGTCCCCTCATCGGCGCGGGCCGGCGCCGTGCAGCAGGGTGTCGATGACGCGGGCGGCGAGGGCGTCCGGGTCGGCGCCGTCCGTGTTGCCGTTCAGGGATTCGCCGATGAGCGTGTAGTAGACCCGGCGCACCCAGTCGAGATCGGCTGCGTCGTCGATGAGCTTGTCGGCCTGGGCCCGTTTCAGCACGGCGGTGCAGCGGCGGGCGATGTCCTGTTGGAGGACGGCGGCCTCACTGTCCGGGTTTGTCGGTAGCCCCAAGGCGAATGCCCAGGCGCTCTTGACCTGGAGCACGTTGGCCGTGATCCGGTGCATCGCTACCAGCGGCGGCGCGGTGTCCGGCCTGCCGTCGTCCACCGCCTGGGCCAGCCGGCGGGCCGCGGATGAGGCCAGCGCCTCGATCAGCGCCTGTCGATTGGCGAACCGCCGGTGGATCGTCGTCCGGGCGACTCCCGCGGCTGCGGCGATCTGCTCCATGGAAGCGCCGGGGTCTTCGACGAGCACCCGCTCCGCCGCCTCCAGGATCACGCGCACGCTGCGCTCTGCGTCCGCCCGCAACGACCGGGCCGCTGCCTCGCTCATCATGCCTCCCGTTGGGTCACTTGTAACGCAAAGACTACATTGTCGATGCAAGGTTGCTGTGATTTGCATCAGGGCTGTTGCATGTTTTGATGTTATTGGTACAGTCTTTTCGCAGTTGCTCCCCTGACGACGGAGAAGACATGCACAGCACCGCCCTCATCACCGGAGCGTCGTCCGGCCTCGGCGCGGAGTTCGCCGCGCAAGGGCACGATGTGATCCTGGTGGCGCGGTCCGGCGACCGGCTCGCCGCCCTCGCCGAGCGCCTGATCGCCGAGCACGGCGTCCAGGCTCATGTGCTGGTCCAGGACCTCGCCGAACCGGACGCGGCCCGCCGCGTCGCCGACCAACTGGCCGCTCGCGCGCTGAGCGTCGACCTGCTGGTCAACAACGCCGGCTTCGGGACCTGCGGCCGTTTCGAGGAGATCTCCGGTGCCCGTGACCACGATCAGCTGATGGTCAATGTGGTCGCGCTCGTCGACCTCACCCATGAACTGCTGCCGGGGATGCTCGAACGCGGCCGCGGCTCGGTCGTCAACGTCGTCTTCCAGGCTTCCCCGTACTTCGCCGTCTACGGCGCGGCCAAGAGCTTCGTACTGAACTTCGGCCTCGCCCTGCGGCAGGAGTACCGCCGGCGCGGCATCCGCGTGCTCACCTTGTGCCCCGGCCCGGTCGAGACCGCGTTCTTCGACACCCTCGGCACCCGCCGTGCGGCCGTCACCGGTTCCATGACCACCGCGGAGCCCGTCGTCCGCGCCGCTCTGCGCGCGCTGGACCGCGACCGCGGCTATGTCGCCCCCGGATTCGGCAACGCCCTGGCCGCGCACCTGACACCCCGCCGCCCCAGGACCCTGGTCGCCGCCATCGCCGAACGCATCACCCGCAAGGTCCTGGCCCCCTCCCCGGCGGTGCTGGAGCACACCACATGAAATCCCCCGTCGGCGCCGCCTCGGCGATGCTGCTCGTCGGCACCTCGACCGCGGTCTCCGCCACCATCGCCGACTACCCGGTCTTCACCGGACAGGCCCTGCGCTACGGGCTCGCCGCGGCGATCCTCCTGGCCGTCGTACGCCACCGGCGCCTGCCCCGCGTCCGCCTGACTCCACGTGACATCCTGCTCCTGATCGCGCTGGCGGCCACCGGTTTGGCCGGGTTCAACGTCTTTCTCGTCGAAGCCACCCGGCATGCCGGGCCCGCCATGATCGGCACCGTGGTCGGTGCCGTCCCCCTCGTCCTGGCCCTCGTCGGGCCCTTGCTGGAACGCCGACGCCCGGCCCCCCGCACCGTCGGCGCCGCGCTCGTGGTCGCACTCGGCGCGGCCGTCGCCGCCGGCCTCGGCTCGGGCAGCCTCACGGGCCTGCTGCTGTCCCTGGGCGCACTCGTCGGCGAAGTCGCGTTCTCTCTGCTCGCCGTCCCTCTGTTGGCCAAACTCGGCCCCCTGAGGGTCGCCGCCTATCCCGCCGCTGTCTCCGTCCCCATGCTGCTGGCCGCGGGCCTCGCCCTGGACGGTGCGGCCTCCCTGCGGGTGCCCACGCCCAGCCATGCGGTCGCCTTCGCCTACCTCGGCGCGATCGTCACCGCGGCCGCCTTCTTCCTCTGGTATGACGCACTGCGCCGCCTCGGCGCCGACCGCGCCGGCCTGTTCGCCGGCCTCGTGCCGGTGGGCGCACTGCTCACCACCATCGCACTCGGCCTCGGCCGGCCAGGTACCGCCGACGTCATCGGCGCCCTGCTCGTCACGGCCGGCGTCGCCATCGGCATGCGACGACCCGGCCAGGACAGCCGGGGACCACACCGGCCCGGCAGTCCGGCGGGTGAGCCGACCTCCGGTCGGACACTGCACCATGCCTGACGCGGCCCCGGTCAGCGCCCGATTGGGATATTGGCTACGGATGGCTGTCGGTACGTCGTGTTCTTGTAGCATGGGGTGGTCTCTTCGTTCGAAGGAGTGTCACCTTTCATGCCCAGCGAGGTTCGGCGGCAGGCCGGGGCGGGGAGCGCGCAGTCGCTGCTCATGACCATGTTGGGCGAGTATCTGTTGCCGCACGGTGAGCCGGTTTGGACGTCGGCGCTGCTGCACGTGCTGGCCGGGCTCGGGGTCGAGGAGAAGTCGGCGCGGCAGGCGTTGAGCCGGACGGCGGCCAAGGGGTGGATCGTCTCCGAACGGAGCGGGCGTCGGGTTCGGTGGGCGCTGACCGGGGCCGGGCACACGCTGCTGAGCGAGGGCGCGGAGCGGATCTACTCGTTCGGCCGGGAGCGCGAGACCTGGGACGGGCGCTGGCTGGTGCTGCTGGCCAGTGTGCCGGAGTCCAAGCGGGACCTGCGGCACCAGTTGCGCACGGGACTCACCTGGGCGGGGCTGGGCAGTCCGGTGCCTGGGGTGTGGATCAGTCCGCACGCCTCTCGGGAGGCCGAGGCCAAGCAGGTGGTGGAGAGGCTTGGGCTGGGGTCGGCGTTGTCGTTCTGTGGTCCGTTCGCCGGTATCGGGTCGGAGCGCGGGATGGTTGAGCAGGCGTGGCATCTGGACGAGCTCGCGGCTGCCTACGATGGGTTCGTGCGGGAGTTCGCGGGGCTTCGGCCCGCGTCGGGCGATCAGGTGCTGCTCGCGCAGATCCGGCTCGTGCACGAGTGGCGGCGGTTTCCCCGTCTGGATCCGCAGTTGCCGCTGGAGTTGTTGCCTCCGCACTGGATCGGGGTTCGTGCCGCGAATCTTTTCAATGATCTCCATGGGGAATGGCGGGGCGCCGCGCGGGAGCGTTGGGCGGCCCTCGCCGTTGAAGGCTGACGATCGGCTGTCAGGTGAGGTTGTAGACGCGGGCGGCGTTGCCTGCCAGGACGAGCGCGGCGGTGTCGTCGTCGGGGCACAGGGCGGCGACGGCGCGGGCGTTGCGGGCGATGCCGGGGACGCCCGGCCAGTCGGTGCCGAAGATCATGCGGCGGGTGAGGCGGTTCCAGTTGTGCTTGGCGTAGTACTCGCGGAGCCGGGACGGGGGGAGGCCGGACAGCTCGATCCACACGCGTTCGCTGGTCAGCGCCATGAACGCGGCCGCGTCGTACCACCAGCCGCGGCCGCCGTGGGCGAGGGCGACGTTCAGGCGGGGGAAGTCGCGGAGGACGTCGTCGAGGAGGACGGGGTCGGCGAACTTGTTGGACGAGCCGGGGAACGTGCTGGTGCCGCAGTGCACGACCAATGGGGTGTTCGTTGACTGGCACAGCTCGTACGCCGGGTACAGGCTGCGGTCGTTGGCCGGAATACCGGCGTGGACGGGGTGCAGCTTGCAGGCGACTGCGCCGAGGTCGAGCTGGCGTTGGAGTTCGTCGTCGACCGGGTAGTGCAGGTGCGGGTTGATGTTGGCGATGGCCTTGATGCGGGACGGGTGGTGGCGGGTGAGCGGGAGCAGGTCCTCGATCGGCTGGACGCCGGTGGCCTTGGGGCTGTACTCGGCCAGGAGGAGTGCGACGTCGACGCCTTCGTCGGCGAGGTAGGCGTCGAAGCGGTCGGGGACGACCGTGCCGGAGTCGTCGTAGACGCGGTCCAGGATCGCGGGGTCGCCGAAGTCGTGCGCCCACTGTTTCCAGGCGGGCTTGAGGGTGGGGAGCCGCGCGGCGTGCAGGTGCACGTCGATGAGCGGCATGCCGTCCAGCATCAGAGCGCGTCGGGTTCGGTCACGGGGGTCTCCTTCGAGCCGGCGAGGAGGCCGGCGGCGTGGGCTCGCAGTTCGACCCGGCGGACCTTACCGGTGGCGGTGGTGGGGAGGGTCTCGGTGAACACCACGCGGCGGGGCCGTTTGAACGAGGGCAGTCCGGCCCGGCAGAACTCGATCAGGTCGGGTTCGGACGGTGTGGCGGCGGGCGCGGGGACGACGTAGGCGACCGGTTTCTCCAGCCCGTCGGTGTCGATGGCGGCCACGACCACGGCCTGGGCGACGGCCGGGTGCGCCAGCAGGCGGGCCTCGACCTCGGCGGGCGAGACCCAGATGCCGCTGGCCTTGAGCATGTCGCCGGTGCGGCCGAGGCAGGTGTAGTAGCCGTCCGAATCCATGACGTAGGTGTCGCCCGTGCGCAGCCATTCGCCTTGGAAGACCCGGCGGGAGGCCGTGTAGCGGGACCAGTAGCCCGTGGCGGTCGAGTCGCCGCGGACGAACAGGGTGCCGGGCGTTCCCTCGGCGACATCGTTGCCCTGGTCGTCCAGGATGCGCAGGTCGTACCCGGGGACCGGAACGCCGGTCGTACCAGGACGTACTTCGCCTTCTTTGTTGGACAGGAAGATGTGCAGCATCTCGGTCATGCCGATGCCGTCGAGGATGTCGATGCCGAAGCGTCCGGTCCAGCGCCGGTAGAGCTCGGCGGGGAGGGGTTCGCCGGCGGAGGTCGCCAGCCGCACCGCGCCGAGGGCTTCGGGGGGAAGCTGCGCGCGGAGCATGTTGGCGAAGAAGGTCGGGCCGGCGAAGAACAGCGTCGCGCCGAGGTTTCGGGCGTGGGCCGCCAGGGCGTCCGGACGGGACGGCGCGGGCTCCAGGATCGCGCTCGCCCCGGCCGCGAGGGGGAACAGCACCGAGTTGCCGAGGCCGTAGGCGAAGAACGCCTTCGCGGCCGAGAGGCACCGGTCGTCCGGGCGGATGCCGAGGACCTGCGCGCCGTAGGTCTCGCACACCACGCGGATCGACGCGTGGCGGTGCATCGCGGCCTTCGGTGTCCCGGTCGTCCCGGAGGTGTAGAGCCAGAACGCCGGGGAGTCGTCCGAGGTGGGGTACGCCCCGGTCGGGTCGGTCTGAGCCAGGTCGGTGAGCGTGTGCACGGGGAGGTCGGTGTCGATGCGGGCGCCGACGCCGGTGAGGATCGCCGTCAGTTCCGGTGACTCGGCGGCGGCCGCGGCGGCGGGTCCGGCGAAGTCCGCGGTCACGGCCAGGAGCGCGGCTCGGGAGTCGCGGAGGAGTTCGGCCAGGCCGTCCGCGTGCAGCATGGTGGAGACCGGCACGGGGACGGCGCCGATCCGCATGGCGGCGAGGAAGACCGTGACGAAGTCGGGCGAGTCGGCCATGAACATCAGCAGTCGCTGCTCCGGCAGCAGGCCGGTGCCGCGCAGGCCGGCGGCGGTGCGGCCGACCCGGTCGTGCAGTTGCGCGTAGGTGAGGTCGCCGCCCGGTCCGGTCAGGGCGAGGCGGTCGCCGTCGCCCCGGTCGAGGTGACGGTCGAGCAGGTAGAGGGACGCGTTGAAATCGCTCATCTGCCGCTGCCCGCTTTCAGGCCAGGTGGACGTAGTCGTAGTCGAACGGGTTGCCGTTGATCCCCTGGCGGGGCGGCGCGATCCAGGCGGCGATCTTGCCGGGTTCGTGGACGGGCCGCATCAGCGAGCGGACGTGCGTCTTGTCGACGTCGGTCGGCAGCCAGTCGCCCTTGCGCCGGTGCCATTGCGCGGACGGCACGACCTCGCCGTCCGGGGTCGCCTCGATGCCGGCGAACGCGCCGACCCGGCGGTTGAACGCGACGTGCGGGAGGCGCAGCCGATACTCGATGCCCGCTTCGTCGAGGATGCGGTTCCAGCGGTTGACGCCGTTCCGGCAGTCGCCGGTGTACTCGCGTCGCAGGTCGGTGTTCAGGCCGACGAGCGCGGACACCTCCGTCCGGCCGATGCCGCCGTCCACTACGGCGTCGACGAGGATCGAGTCGTCGACGAGGCGGTGGTCGTCCTTGCGGCGTTCCTCGGACCAGCGGCCCTTCAGTCCGGCGGTGTAGTAGTTCGCGACGTTGGTGGAGGTCTCGCCGCCGAACAGGTCGAGGGAGACCGAGTAGTGGAAGTTGATGTACTTCTGGATCACGTTCAGGGGGATGCCGCCGTGTCCGGTCACGTCGTCGGTGTCGTGCTCGCGCATCAACTCGACCGTCCGCCGGACCACGCGGTCGATACCGGTGGTGCCGACGAACATGTGGTGCGACTCCTCCTTCAGCATGACTCGCACGTCCGGCTGAGCGGGTCGAACGCCGATTCCTTCAACGTGCCCAGCTGGTACTTGCCGTCCCGGTCGGTGAAGTAGGTGAACATGAAGAAGGAGAGCCAGTCGGGGGTTTCCTCGTTGAACGCGCCGAGGATACGGGGCGACTCCTCGCTGCCGGAGTTGCGGTGGAGCAGTTCCTCGGCCTCTTCGCGGCCTTCGCGGCCGAAGTAGGCGTGCAGGAGGTAGACCATCGCCCACAGGTGGCGGCCTTCCTCCACGTTCACCTGGAACAGGTTGCGCAGGTCGTAGAGGCTGGGCGCGGTGGCGCCGAGGTTGCGCTGCTGCTCGACGGACGCGGGTTCGGTGTCGCCCTGGATCACGATGAGCCGCCGCAGGTCGGCGCGGTACTCGCCGGGGACCTTCTGCCAGGCGGGCTCGCCCTTGTGCTGCCCGAACGCGATCCGCCGGTCGTGCTTGCGTTCCGCGAGGAAGATGCCCCAGCGGTAGTCGCGCATCGCCACGTGGCCGAAGTGCGCCCAGCCCTCGCGGCCGACGTTCACGGCCGTGCGCAGGTAGACGTCCCGGGTGGGCAGGGTCGGGCCCATCGAGTCCCACCAGGTCAGGAAGTTCGGCTGCCACGACTCCAACGCGCGTTGCAGACGGCGGTCCTCGTGCAGGTCGACGTTGTTGGGGATCTTCTCCGAGTAGTCCGCGGTGATCGCCATGCTCAGACTCGCTTCCTGTCGAAGTCGGCGCGCCGCCCGGTGCCGTACTTGCGCAGGGCGCCGTCGGGGCCGGAGGCGTTGGGACGGTCGAAGATCCAGTTCTGCCAGGCCGTCAGCCGTCCGAAGATCTTGGTTTCGAGGGTCTCGGGGCCGGTGAACCGGTAGTTGGCCTCCAGGCCGGTCAGCGCGTCCGGGGAGAACCCGGTGCGTTCTTCGATCGCGATCCGGACCTCCTCGTCCCAGTCGATGTCGTCGGGGGCGAAGGTGACCAGGCCGAGCCGCTCGGCGTCCGCCGCGGCCAGTGGCCCGCCCCGGGCCGACTCGGCGGCGGTCAGGCTTTCGGGGTCGCCGAAGAACCGGGTGGCCAGGCGGGTGAGGCCGTTGCCCATCGGCAGGGGGCCCAGGTTCATCGGACCGACCGTGATCGCGGCGGGGTCGGCGTCCGGGTCGACCTCCTCGAAGACCCCGGCGAGCTGGAAGGAGCGGTCGGCGGCCAGCGCCGGTTCGAGGAGGGAGCCGGCGAAGCAGCTGCCGGGTTCGATCAGCGCGATGAGGCTGCGGCTCGTGACGTCGAGGCGCTTGAAGGTGCGTTTGAGATACAGGACGATCTCGTTCGCCAGCCAGTCGCGGGCGTTGTCGAGCAGGAGCGCGTCGTGGGCGAGGACCCGCTTCGCGTCGCCCCGGGTCCGCAGCACCCACGTGCCGAGGGAGGTCTCGTTGGTGCGCAGGTCGAGGATCAGGTCGTCCAGCTCGCGGGTCATCGCCAGGGTCCAGAAGTCGGCGCCCCGCGCGTGGACGCCGGACGCGTCGGCGGGCGCGTCCTCCTCGGGACCGAGCACGGTGATCTCCACGGTGCTCCGGTCGCGGTCCAGCACCGCGTCGACGTACCGGTAGGCGACGCGGTCGTCGGTGCGGGTCTTGTCCAGCGGGGGAAGCCCGATGCCGCGCGCGTCCGCGGGCCGGGGCGATCGTTCGGCGAAGGCCGCGGCGCGCTCCCGGACGGTCGCGGCCCAGGCCGTCCGGGGGACGACCTCGTCCACGAGCCGCCATCGCACGGCCTTCGCGCCGCCGATCCCTTCGGCCTTGGTCGAGAAGTAGTCGGCCAGGTCGCGGCGCACGTGCCGCTTGTCCGACACCCGGGTCAGGCCGCCCGTCCCCGGCAGGACGCCCAGCAGCGGCAGCTCCGGCAGCGAGACGGTCGACGAACGGTCGTCGACGAGCATGATGTGCTCGCAGGCGAGCGCCAGCTCGTAGCCGCCGCCCGACGCCGTCCCGTTGCACGCGGCGATGTAGGTCTGCCCCGAGTTCGCCGTCGCGTCCTCGATGCCGTTGCGGGTCTCGTTGGTGAACTTGCAGAAGTTCACCTTCCACGCGTGCTCGGACGCCGCCAGCATCCGGATGTTCGCACCGGCGCAGAAGACCTTCTCCTTGCCGCCGGTCAGCACGACCGTCCGCACTTCGGGGTGCTCGAACCGCAGCCGCTGGACGGCGTCGTACAGCTCGATGTCCACGCCCAGGTCGTAGGAGTTCAGCTTCAGCTCGTAGCCGGGCACGAGGCCGCCGTTTTCGTCGACGTCCATCGTCAGTGTGGCGACCGGGCCGTCGAACGTCAGCCGCCAGTGCCGGTAGCGGGACGGCTCGGTCCGGAACTCGACCCGGGCTTCCCGCGGCGTGGTCGCCGGTTCGCTCGCCAAGGTGGTCATCGCTGTCCTCCCAGGGTCTCGACGGCTCAATGTTCCACAGGAATACGATGTCGCGTCAATAGGTTGTCGCATGAGACTGCGGGCGGTCCGTTGCCGTGAGCGGCTCGGACCACGGGGGCGACGTGCGCGCCCCGTGGTCGCCGTGCGCCGGCAGGTTCCCGCCTTGTTGGTAGGCGGACATTTCGCGTTTTGCTTCTCGATGTTTCTCCATAACGGCCATACGAGACTCTGCGCCTGATTCCCCCCCACATAGGGAGGTCAGTCGTGAAGAAGCTCTACGCCGTGGCCGCCGTGTCGGCCGCCGCCGCCGTCCTCGTCGCCGCCGGGCCGCCCGCGTCGGCCGAACCACCGCCGCCGCCGGGCGAGGCCACCGCCCGGAGCCATCTCGCGGACCTGACCGTCCGGGCCGAGGGATCGATGACCGGCTACGACCGCGAGAAGTTCCCGCACTGGAGCGACCAGGGCGGCGGCTGCAGCACCCGGGAGAAGGTGCTCCAACGCGACGGGCAGAACGTCACGGTCGGGTCGGACTGCTATCCGACGGGCGGCTCCTGGACCAGCCCGTACGACGGCGCCACCTGGAAGCAGCCGTCGGACATCGACATCGACCACATGGTGGCCCTGGCGGAGGCGTGGCGTTCCGGGGCGTCGAGCTGGACGACGTCCCGCCGCGAGGCGTTCGCCAACGACCTGGACAGCTCGCAGCTGTGGGCGGTCACCGACAACGTCAACCAGTCGAAGGGCGACCAGGACCCGGCCGAGTGGACGCCGCCCAGCGCCGGATTCCACTGCATGTACGCCCGGTCGTGGATCGACGTGAAGTGGCGGTACGGCCTCACCGTGGACTCGGCGGAGCGCGGCGCCCTCGAAGGCCTGCTCGGCACGTGCTGAGGGCCCGCGGGCGGGCCGGTTCGCGGGTGTCGAGTTTGGCGGTCCGTGTCCGGGTAGCCCAGCGGGCATGACGCAGACCATGTCCGCTCGGGCGGGCGCGCCCGAGCGTTACGACGGCTTCGACACGATGCCGATCGCGGGGGTGTGGCGGGCCGGGCGCGCGGGCGGGTCCAGGGCGGACCTCGACCCGTGGAGCGGCGCCACGCTGACCGAGATCCCGCTGGCCGGCGCCGACGACCTGGACGAGGCGTTCCGTGCGGCCCACGAGGCGCAGCCGGGGTGGGCCGCACGGACGCCCGGGGAACGGGCCGGTGTGCTCCGTACGGCAGCCGCGATCTTCGAGGCGCGCCACGACGAGATCGTCGACTGGATCGTCCACGAGTGCGGGGGGACGGTCGCGAAGGGCGAGCTCGAATGGGGGCTCGTACGGTCCGTCCTGCACGAGGCCGCGTCGATGGCGCACCATGTCGAGGGGCGGATCACGCCGTCGGACGTCCCGGGCAAGGAGAACCGCGTGTACCGGCGGCCGATCGGTGTGGTGGCCGTCATCAGCCCGTGGAACTTCCCGGTGCAGCTGTCGGCCCGCTCGGTGCGCCCGCGCTGGCCGTGGGCGACGCGGTGGTGCTGAAACCGGCGAGCGACACGCCGGTGACGGGCGCGCTGCTGCTCGCGAAGATCCTCGACGAGGCGGGGCTGCCGCCCGGGGTGCTGAACGTGACGATCGGGTCCGGCGGCGAGATCGGGGACGCGATCGTCGAGCATCCGCTCGCCCGGATGGTGTCGTTCACCGGGTCGACGCCGGTGGGCGAGGGGATCGTCCGCAAGGCCGGGGTGAAGAAGCTCGCGCTGGAGCTCGGGGGCAACGGCCCGCTGGTGGTGCTGGACGACGCCGACCTGGACCGTGCGGTGGACGCGGCGGTGTTCGGGTCGTTCTTCCACTCGGGACAGATCTGCATGATCGCGAACCGGGTGATCGTGGACGCGGCGGTGCACGACGCGTTCGTCGAACGGTTCGTCGAGCGGGTGCGGACGCTCGCGGCGGGCGACCCGTCCGACCCGGCGACGCGGATCGGGCCCGTCGTCAACCGGAGCCAGCTCGACGGGATCCGCGACAAGGTCGCGCGGGCCCGGGAGGAGGGCGCGGAGCAGGTGCTCGGGGGCGAGCCGGGCGGGCCGTCCGGTCTGCTGCTGCCGCCGCACGTCCTGCTCGCGGGGAACGACGTGGCCACGGCCCGCGAGGAGGTCTTCGGGCCGGTGATCACGGTGATCCGGGCGGACGGCGAGGAGGACGCGCTGCGCATCGCGAACGACACCGAGTACGGGCTGTCGAGCGCGGTGTTCACGCGGGACGTGGAGCGCGGCGTCCGCTTCGCCCTGCGCGTGGACGCCGGGATGACGCACGTGAACGACTCGCCCGTGAACGACGACGCGAACACGGCGTTCGGCGGGGAGAAGGCTTCGGGCATCGGCCGGTTCGGCGGCGAGTGGGCGATCGAGGAGTTCACGACCGACCACTGGGTCAGCGTCCAGCACGGCGAGCGCCGGTTCCCGATCTGAGCGGGAGCGCGCTTCACGCCTGTTCTCCCTCGTCTCGCTGGTGCGGGCGCACGGCGCGCAGGATCGCGGTCGCGGTGCCCGCGAGCACGGCCGTGAACAGGGCGATCGTCGCGTCGGGGACCCATGCCCACAGGCGGCGCGCGTCGAGCACGGTGAGGACTCCGGCGAGGAGCAGCCAGGGGACGAGGCCCGCGAGGGACCAGGCGGCGATCGCGCGGACGCGGCGGGACGAGCGGGGCCGGCGGACGACGGCGATCGAGCGGGCCGTCGTGAGGACGAGCGCCAGGGCGAGCGCCGTCGTGCCCCAGACGGTGGCGTGGTGGACGGTCGCGAACGGCGCGTCGTCCGCTTCGGCACCTGCGAGGACGCGGGCCGCACCGAAGCCGATCTTCATGACGGAGTCGTCCCGCAGGAGGCCGTACAGGTTCTGCTGGAGGACGAGCGCGACGTCGCGTTCGGGCAGCAGGAAGATCATCGCGGAGTAGCCGGGGGTCGCGCCGGTGTGCCAGATGGCGTTCTGCAGGGGCGCGTCGAGTCCGCCTACGCGCCACCCGAAGCCGTAGCCGGTTCCGGGTTTGGTCTCTTTACGCATTTGCTGGACGGACTCGGGCGTGAGCATCGAGCCGGGGCGCAGTTGTGCGGATGCGAATGCGGCCAGGTCGTTGAGGTCTCCGCCCATGTAGCCGTAGGCGGCGCCATGCGGGTCGTACTCGTCGGCCGTTGCCGTGGGGATGCCCCAAAGGTACTGGTGGCCCGGCGCCAGTTTCTTTGCCGATTCCGCGTCAGCTATGACGCCGTCCATGTGGGCGGGGCCGAACACCGCTTCGCGCATGAAGTCGGCGAACGAGCGTCCGGTGACGGCCTCGACGACGGCGGCGAGGGCGACGTAGTTCGCGCTGGTGTAGGCGTACTCGGTGCCGGGCGGGCCGAGGGGGTCGAGGTCGTCGAGGTCGGCGAGGCGTCCGGCCGGGCGGGGGCAGTCGGCGGCGTGGCAGTCGGCGATCTCGAAGGTCGCCTCCGGGGGGATGCCCGAGGTCTGGCCGAGGAGGTGCCGGACGGTCACGTCCGGGTCGAACGTGAACTCGGGGACGTGGTCGGCGACGCGGTCGTCCAGCCCGAGGCGTCCGGACTGGACGAGCGTCATGACGCCCGTCGCGGTGACGGGCTTGGCGACCGAGCCCCAGAGGAACGGGGTCCGGTCGGTCACCGGGTCGCCGCGGCCGTCGGTGCCCCACGAGCGGTGGTGGATCGGGCCGTCCGGTCCGACGACGGCGTAGGAGACGCCGGGGGCTCCGGACTCGCGCATGCGGTCGCGGACGTAGGCGTCGATCTCGGCGTACGGGGCCGCGGCGGCATCGGCGGCGTGGGCGGGGACGGGGACGGACATGAGCGTGCACAGAACGCCCAGGACGACCGCCAGGACGGCGGCCGGCATGCGGGACATGGGTGGCTCCTCGGATAACCGTATGGTCGTACGGTTTTTACCGTATGCTGGTACGGTAATCAAGTGCCGAGAATCGCCGACCACGAGGCGCGCAAGCGCCAGATCGGGCTCGCGGTGTGCGAGCTGATCTCCGAACAGGGGCTGGACGCCGTGACCGTGGCCCGCACGGCCGCCGCCGCGGGCATCTCCGTCGGGCTCGTGCAGCACTACTTCCGCACGAAGGACGACATGCTCCTGCACGCGTTCACGCAGGTCAGCGCACGCATCCGGGAGCGGATCGAGCGGCATGCGCGGGCCGGGACGCAGCATCGGCGGCCGATCGCGCACATCATGGCCGAGGCGCTGGTCGAGCTGGTGCCACTGGACGAGACGCGGCGCACCGAGTTCCGGGTGGCGCGGGCGTTCGCGGGGCGCGCGCTGGACGCGCCCGAGCTCGCGCGCGTCGACGCCGAGACCGCCCGCGCGCTGCGCCTGGACGCCGCGCGGGCCGTCCACAACGGCAAGGAG
Source organism: Actinomadura sp. CNU-125 (assembly GCF_001942465.1). Lineage (GTDB taxonomy): Bacteria > Actinomycetota > Actinomycetes > Streptosporangiales > Streptosporangiaceae > Spirillospora. The sequence continues at coordinate 17,212 of NZ_MKJY01000563.1, read as the reverse complement.
TGCGGGGAGGTCGACCCCGATGTGGACGAGACGGCCGCGGCCGTGCGGCTCACGGCCGTCACCGAGGGCCTGGCCATGCAGGTCTACCGCGACCCGGACGGGGCGGAGGGCCGGAGCGCGGCGGAGCTGACGGCGTCGATCGTCCGGGCGGAGCTGGCGGCCGTGTTCACCGGGGAGTGCCGCCAGTACGCGGGGGCGCGCACGGGGGCGGAGGTCAGCCGGGGGCCAGGCGGCTGAGTTCCTCCCACTCGCGGTACAGCTCCGCGCGGGCCCGGTCCATCTGCTGGACCTGGTCGTAGGACCGGCTGCCGACGATCAGGCGGCGGGGCGGGTCCGGGAGCTCGGCCAGCCGCATGATGACGGGGGCGGCGGAGCTCGGATCCGGGCCCGCTTCGTCGCCCCACATCTCTTCGAGCTCGGCGCGCAGGGACGCGTAGGCGGGGTCGGGGTCGGTGGCCGTCGTGCCCCGGGTGAACAGCCCGGTGTCGTAGCCGCCCATCTGGACGACCGTCACCTTGACGCCGAAGCGCTCGACCTCCATCGCGAGGGCCTCGGCGACCGAGTCGAGGGCGGACTTGCCGGCCCCGTAGAACCCGACGGACGCCATGCCGCCGCCGGTGCCCATCGAGGTGACCTGCAGGATCCGGCCCGAGCCCTGCGCGCGCAGGTGCGGGACCGCGGCCTGCGACACCCAGACGGCGCCGAAGAAGTTGACGTCGAGATGGGCCCGGATCTGCTCCTCCGTGGCCTCCTCCACCATCCCGTACAGCATCCCGCCCGCGTTGTTGACGACGACGTCGAGACCTCCGAGCGCGGCCTTCGCGTCGTCCACCGCACGGAACACGGCGGCGCGGTCGGAGACGTCCAGGGGGAGGAGCACCAGGTCGTCCGGGTGTTCCGCGGCGAGGTCGGCGAGCGGCTCGGGGTCGCGGGCGGCGGCCGCGACGCGGTGCCCGGCGGCGAGGGCGGCCTCGGTGAACGCGCGGCCGAGTCCGCGGGTCGCGCCGGTGATGAACCATGCTTGCGCGGTGGTCATATGTCGCACCTCCTGGCGATAGACGAGACGGTCCGTCTCGTTCGTGGGATCAGTATGCACACGATGTCCGATCGGAGTCAAGACGGTCCGTCTCGTCTCGTCTCGTGTTAAGGTGCGGGCATGACCAGCAAGAAGAAGCCCGACCGGTCCCGGCGCAGCGAACGGTCCCGGCGCGCGATCCTGGACGCCACCCGCGAGCTGATCTCCGAGGTCGGGTACGCGAAGGTCTCGATCGAGGCGATCGCCGCGCGGGCGGGCGTCGGCAAGCAGACGATCTACCGCTGGTGGCCGTCCAAGGGCGCGGTGATCTTCGACTCGTTCCTCGCGCTCAGCGAGGGCGGGGGCGAGGGCGGGGGCGAGGGCGAGGTGACGCTGCCCGACACCGGCGACCTGGAGGCCGACCTCAAGGCCGTCCTGCGCGCGACCGCCGCCGAGTTCGCCGACCCGGGGTTCGAGCGGCCGGTCCGCGCGCTCAACACCGAGATCCTCGGCGACCCGGAACTCGCCGCGCAGTACCACGAGAAGCTCGCCGGGCCGGTGGACGAGGCGAAGAAGGCGCGGCTGCGCAGCGGGCAGGCGGCCGGGCAGCTCGCGGCGGACGCCGACCTCGACCTGGTCCTCGACATGCTCTACTCCCCCCTCACCCTGCGCTGGCTGTACCGCTCGGGGCCGCTCACCCCGGAGTACGCCGACGCCCTCGTCGACGCGACGCTCCGCGCGTTCCGGCCCTGAGCGGAGCCCGGCGCGTTCGCGCGGGTCGCCGAGGCGCCGACCCCGGAGGACGCCCGGGGCGGCTTAATGCCAAGAAATGGGCGAATCTTCCCCTTTATAGGCGTGTGAGAGGTCACGTGCCGGAAACAGGAAGTCCGCAACCCTTGCGAGCGGAAAGGAGAGGGACAATGACCACTCGTTCGAGTCGGTCGACGAGCGGTATGGAGCACCATCCCGACATCGTCGAGATGCGGAACCGGTACGAGGCGGCGTCCGCCACGCCCGCCGCCCAGGGGACGGACGGACTGATCGTCCTCGCCGGCCTGTTCCTGGCCGTGTCGCCGTGGATCGTCGGGTTCTCCGGCTTCACGAACCTGGCGGTCAACAACCTGATCATCGGGATCGCGGTGGCGCTGCTCGCCGCGGGCTTCGCCGCCAACTTCGCGCGGACCCACGGCATGGCCTGGGTGGTGCCGGTGCTCGGCGTCTGGACGATCGTCGCCCCGTGGGTGATCAGCGGGGACCAGGCGACGACCCGCACCATCTGGACGAACGTCGTCGTCGGAGCCGTCGCGGTCTGCCTGGGACTCGCGGCCATGGGCGTCGCGATGATGCGCAGACGCGGCTGACGCACGCCGCGAGCCGGGCCGGCGCCCCCGGCCCGGTTCAGCCTTTCCGGGGACGGCGCAGCAGGCGCGGGCGGACGCGGCCGAGCCCCTGCAGGGGACGGGGACGCAGGCCCGAGACGTCGAACCGCAGTTCGTCGCGCGGAAGGGCCTCGGCGAGCCCGCCGTCGATCAGCACCGCGCCCGGGTAGGCGGTCGCGGTGAGCCGTGCCGCGAGGTTGACCGGGGTGCCGAACACGTCGCCGAGCCGCTGGACGACCTCCCCGTAGGCGAGGCCGACGCGGACGTCCGGGAAGCCGGGCTCGGCGGCGAAGCGTTCGGCGAGCCGCAGCCCCGCCTCGGAGCCCGACCGGTTCGGCGACGACGAACAGCACCTCGTCGCCGAGCGTCTTGACGATCCGGCCGCCCGCCTCGACGACCACCTCGCTCGCGGCGGACTCGAACCGTTCGACGAACGCCGCCAGCTCGTCGGCGTCCAGTCTGCGGCTGAGGCGGGTGAACGAGACGACGTCGGCGAACCCGACGGCGAGGTGGGCGATGCCGGCCGCCGGGTCGGTGCGGGCGGCGGCGGTGCCCGCGGCGGCGCGCATCCCGGCGGCGGCGAGCTGCCGCCGCCAGCCGTGCAGGAGGAGCCGTTCGAACGCGGGGCGCAGCTCCTCGGTCGATTCGAGCGCGGTGACGACGAGGTCCGCGGTGACCGGTTCGTCCGGGGGCAGCATGGCGCTCAGCCGCAGCAGCCACACGTCCCCGAGCCAGCTCGCCAGCCGTCCCATCGTCTGCCCGACGGCCCGGACGAGCTGCAGCACCATCTCCTCGTCGACGAGGTCGCCGTCGAGGATGTCGCGGATCTCGCGCAGGGCGGCCACGTCCCCGTCGGTGAACGCGGCCTCGTCGTCGGCCGGGATGGGGAAGCCGAGGGCCTGCCAGATCCGCACCGCGAGGTCGCCGGACAGTCCCGCGACCTCCTCGACCTCCTGCCGGGTGAGGTGCATCGGACCGCCGAGGAGCGTCTCCTCGATGTCGTCCGGTACGCGGGATGCGACCATGGCGCCACCTTGTCATCGTTCGATGTCACATATCTTGGCGGAGTAAGATCACGCCGGTCAAGGCGGACGACACCGGCGGGTGGGGATGGCCGAGTACCGAATCGACGAGCTGGCGCGGACCGGCGGGAGCACCGTCCGCAACATCCGCGCCTACCAGGACCGGGGCCTGCTGCCGCCGCCGCGCCTGCAGGGCCGGGTCGGCCTCTACGACGACAACCACCTCGCCCGGCTGCGGCTGATCGGCAAGCTGCTCGGCCGCGGCTACACCCTGGCGATCATCAAGGAGCTGCTGGCCGCCTGGCAGACCGGCAAGGACGTCGGCGAGGTCCTCGGCCTCGAAAAGGTGCTCACCGACCCGTGGTCGGACGAGCTCCCCGGCACCGCCACCGACGCCGAGCTCGTCGAACTCTTCGGCGCCGGGCTGGACGAGGACGAGGTCGCGCACTTCCGGCAGCGCACGATCGAACTCGGCCTCATCGAGCGCGAACCGGACGGCGACGGCTACCGCGTCCCGAGCCCGCGCCTCCTGCACGTCGGCGCCGAACTCGTCGCGGCCGGGATCCCGCTGGACGCCGTCCTCGACATCGCCGCGCAGATCCGCGCCGACTGCGAGGTCATCGCGGGCCGGTTCGTCGGGCTCGTCGAGGAGCACGTGTTCGACCGGCTCGACCAGGCCGCGCCCGGCGGCGAGGAGGTCACCGAGGTCGCGGCGGTCGTGCGCCGGATGCGTCCGCTGGTGAAGATGGTCGTCGACCCGTTCATCGCGCGGGCGATGGAGGCGCGCGTCCAGGAGGCGCTCGGCGACCGGCTGGAGACCGTCCGGAACCAGCCCACGCAGAGCTGACGCCGCCGGGCCCGGTCACGGCACCGCGGGCGGCGCGTCGGCGATCTCGACGTCGAGCTGCGCGGTGGCGGTCAGGACCGTCCCCGCGGGCGCGCGGGCGCGGGCCGGGTCGGTGACGACGCCGCGTTCGCCCAGGTAGCGGTAGGTGCCGGGGTCGAAGATGTACTCGGTGCGGACACCGCTGCCGGGAACGACGAGCGCGACCGCGACGCCGGTGCGTCCGGCGGCGTCCACCGCCTCGCCGACCGTCTGGACGCCGGAGATCGCGGCGGCCGCGCGGAACAGGGCGGCGCGCTGCGCGGCGGGCATGTACGCCTCGGTGAGCATGCCGCCGAGGTTCTGCCATGCCTGCGCGTCGGCCTCGGGGCCCGTTCCGAGGCCGGCGTAGAGGTGCGCGTACATGCCCTCCGGAGTGACGGGCAGTTCGCTGAGGTAGGCGTAGTCGGTGCGCAACCACTCGGCCCGGTCGTCGAAGTCGGCGGCTCTCTCGGTGGTGGTCTCGCCTACGCCCGCGCGCGCGCTGTCCGGGATGGGACTGCCTGGCCACGGCCTGGGCTGCAGGTTCGTGGTCCGCAGGACGGCACGGGTCGAGTCGCCCTCGACCGGCGTCCACATCGTGCGCTTCACCCGATGCAGGTAGCGGGTCTGCCCGGCGGCGGAATTCTCCTCGGACGTGTTCATCATCTGCGACTCGAACACGAGGAACTGGCCGGGCTTCGGATGCAGTTCGGGGTGCTCGCCCGCCTTGTCCGCCGCCTGCTGGAGGAACCGGACGTGCGCGACCGGCATCGTGCGGACGACCGCGGGCCCGGCGCCGCCGCCCGGGGCGTCGTCCCCGATCACGGCCAGGGACACGACGGCCGTCGCCACGACGGCGGCGGCGCCGAGTACGGCGGCGACCCCCGTCCGGAAGCGGACGCGGACGCCGGAGCCGCGACGGAGGCGGGGACGGGCCGCGGCGTCCTCGGCCTTCCCCGCGATGGCGGCCCGGAGAGCGGCCTCCTCGCCGCGCAGGCCGGGCGTTTCGGGAACCTCGGAGCGGAACTCGCGGAGTCGGCTGATCTCAGTCATGGACGGGCTCCTCGTGCACGATCGTGCGAAGGTGCGACTCTTCGGGTTCGCCGAGTTCCTTCCGCAGCCTGCGCCGCGCCCGGCTGATGCGGGACCGGACCGTCCCGACGCGCACGTCCAGCGCCTCGGCGATCTGGACGTACGACAGGTCGCCCCACGCGAACAGCAGCAGGGCGTCGCGGTGCCCCTTCGGCATCGCGGCGAGCGCGGCGGCGATCCGCGGCCCGTCGGCCCGGGCGCTGATCCGGTCGTCGCTGCGGTCGGTGAACGGCTCGACGACCGGGTCGCGCCGGTGCGCCGGAGGACGCGCAACTGCCGCACCTCCGTGCGGACGTGCCGTCCGACGAGGTTCGTCGCGATCCCGAACAGCCAGGGGCGGGCGCTCGGGCGGGACGGGTCGTATCGGTCGCGCTGCCGGAACGCGGCCAGGAACGTCTCGGCGACGACGTCCTCGGCGGTGTCGGCCCCGAGGCGGCGGGTCACGTAACGCTTGAGGTCGGGCGCGTGTCGACGGAAGATCTCGGCGAACGCGTCCGGATCGTCCCGGGAGCGCCGGATGTGGAAGGCGTCATCGCCGTCCGTGCTCATGTGGGTGGCCTCTCGGCTCTGCGAATGGTCACCCGTACTTGCCGGGCCGGAGACGGCCGGTTCCCCGCTCGGCGGTCAGAGCAGGGTGACGCCCCACTCGACCTCGACGACGTGCGGGAACCCCTCGGAGTCGGTGAAGGTGAGCTTGCCGGTGCCGGGCAGGCCGATCAGCGCGGTCCGCAGCGTGACGGTGAGGTTCATGGTGCCGTCCTCGGGCATGCCGCCCTGCATCTGCGACAGTTCGAGCTGGCTGGTGGAGGACATCGCGGTCCACTGCACCGGGCCGTTCTCGGCGGCCAGGCTGAGGTAGGCGGTCTTGGTCCCGTTCAGCTCGACCTTGTTCGGGTTGACGACCAGGACGCCCTTCTCCAGCGGCGGATTCGGCGTCGGGGACGACGGCGCGGGCGAACTCGGCGGGCTCGTCGTCGGCGACTGCGCGGGCGACGAGGAGTCGGGCCGCGTCTGCGGGTTCATGGGCGGCGTCCGGGGGCCGCCGCTGCCGCCCCCGCCGGGACCGGCACCCGGACCGGACGGCCGTCCGCCGCCGCCGGGGGACGGCGACGGGCTGGTCATCGACCGGCTGCGGTTCGGTGCCGAACGGCGGCCACGTCAGCGTGCCCTCGCCGATGCCGGGCCCCATCGCGGCCACCGCGGCCACCGCCGCCGCGAGCGCGCCCGCCATGCCGCCGACGGTGAACAGCCAGCGGCGGGTGAACGGCGACGGGACGTCCGGCTGGATCGGCAGGCCCGCGGGGGTGAGGGCGCCGCCGCGGGCGGCGATGTCCGCGCGGTGCGCGCCAGCTCGGGGTCGGTCGCGGTGTGCATGACCCGGTGCCGGAGGGCGGCGGGCAGCACCGGGGCGGGCACGGCGCCGAGCAGCACGGTGCGCGGACCCGGCCGCGGCGCAGGCAGTCCGGACAGTCGTCGGCGTGCGCGTCGCCGCGCATCGCCCTCGGCGGCGGACGGACGGGACGCGCACGCGCGGGCGGCGCGGCGCAGTTCGTCGGCGAGCGCGGCTAATCACGGCCCGGCCGCGCCGCGTGCGCGCCTTCGCGCGGCGGGCCGACAGCCCGAGCGCGGCACCGAGCCGGGCGGGCGGCAGGCCGTGCCGGAACGCCAGCAGGACGATCTCCTGGTCGACCGGGTCGAGGCGGGACAGGGACGCGCGCAGGAGTTCGTGCAGTTCCTCCGACGGCGGGAGTTCGCCGGCGTCCTCGGTTTCGGCACGATCCAGAAAGGGCGCGTCGGCGAACTCGCCGTCCCGTTCCCAGTACAGATCCTTGACGCGTCCGCGGCGGATGCAGCGGCGGCGCGCCGCACCGTACAGCCAGGAGCCGAGGTGGACGTGGTCGCGCATCCGGGGGGCGCGGCGGGCGGCGTCGATGAAGGTGTCGTGGACGATCCGCGCCGCGGCCCGCTCGTCCCCCAGCATCGACAGTACGTAGTCGTAGACGCGCTCGCCGTACTCGTCGTAGATCGCGGCGAGGGCCGACTCGTCGCCGTCGTTCAGCCCCTTGACCAGCTTTCGGTCGGAGGCGTCGGCGGAGGGGGACATCCTCGGCATTCAAGCTCCCGGCGCCGGCATGGGAGTCCGTCCCCAAGGGGGTCGTCCGGACAATCGGCCCACCTTGCATACACCCGTCGACCCCCGGAAGGCCACATGAACCCCGAAATCACCATTAACGGTGACCTGAGGGTTACCGATCACATCCCTACGTGATCACGCGGACCCTGACTCGACGTCAGAATGCCGTTCACGGCCCGTCGGGCGGGTCGCCGTCCGGACGGTCGCGGCGCCGCGGCCGCTGCGGCGGGATGCCGGGGAAGTCGTCGCCGAGCGCGTCGTCGTCGCGGAGCCGCGCCATGGCCCGCGAAACGGTGCTCTTGACCGTCCCGACGCTGACGCCGAGCACCTCCGCGATCTCCGCTTCGGACATGTCCTCGTAATAGCGGAGCATCACGGCGAGCCGCTGCCGTTCGGGCAACCGGCGGAGCGCGCGGCCGAGCACGTCCCGCAGTTCGGTACGGCGCGTGTGATCATCGACGGGACGGTCCGGAAGATCATCGGTGGGGTAAATGTCGAGTTTGCGGCGTCGCCACCAAGAAATCTGCGTATTGACCATGGCCCGCCGGACATATCCGTCGACCGCCGCACGATCGCGAATGCGTCCCACGCCAGGTACGTCTTGGCGAGGGCGGCCTGGAGGAGGTCCTCGGCCTCGGCTCGGTCGCCGGTCAGCCGCTTGGCGGCGCGGAGCAGGGCGGGCCCGCGTTCCGTAACGTAGTCGCGGAACTCCTCTTGCCGCGTCCTGCTCAACTCATCACCGGACCAGGGGTTGTGGAGCCGCCCGGCCGCCTTTCCTGATCTTGGACCGTGCGCACTCCCGGTACAGTTGACGATCGCACGAAGATCGTAATTCCGGTCCTACAAAAAGCACATATTCGGGTCAACCAGTGCATAATCTTCAACCCAGGTAGATCAGACGTCCCCCACCTGGCCACTTATCGCGACAAATCCGTCGACACGGATGTCGGCACACGTGAACCTTGACTCGCTGTCCTAACAACAGCGTCCCCACCGGCCCGGTTCAGACAGCCGTGCGCCACCGCCGACCACGCCGGAGTGCCGCCGCATGCCGCCACGCCACCGCCGCGGAGCGACCCGCCGCCACCGCAAGGCCGTCCTCGGCGGCCCCGCCCCCACCGCCCCTTTGCCGGAGATCCCGCGCCGCATCACCGAACCCCGGTCCTGGCGCGGCCGTTCCGGCCGCCGCCGGTCGGGGCGTCACCGCGCGGGAGGCCGCCGGCGCGGGCATGTCCGGACCGGGCGGTGGGCCGTTCGGGTCCTTCAGCGGGCCCGTCCGCAGGATCGACCCCGTCGAAGTACTGGCGGACGCGCAGACGGGCGGGGTCCGAGCCGGGACGATCGTGGACGCGACGGCGCGCGCGCTCGTCCTCGACATCGCGGGCACGTCCGTCCGGATCGGGATGGACCAGGACGTTCGGGTCTGGCACGGCGGGCGCGGGGACCTCGCCGCGCTGCGGCCGGGACGACGGGCGATCGTGCGGGTGGGCGGCGGCGCGCCGGACGGCGACGGGGGCCGGGCCGACCGGGTCTGGGTCGACATCGAGCGCGTCGCAGGCACGATCACGGCGTGCGGGCGGGACACCGTGGAGGTGGACATGGGCCCCCATCGCGGGCGCGCCCGCGTGGTGATCCCCCCGCACGCCCTCGGGACGGTGCAGGTCAGGCATCCGCGGATGCAGCCCGGATACCTGTTCGACGTGATCTGCGTGGGTTCGCCGGACGGGCCGCTCGCGGTGCGTCCGGGCACGTCCCAGCCGGGATATCGGGTGGCCGACCTCGCGGCGCCCGAACCCGCGGCGCCCGTCCCGGGGACGCTGCACGGGACCGTGACCTGGTTCGGGGGGCTCGCCGCGCCCGCCGGGGCGGCGTATCCGGCGGTCGATCCGGAGGGGCACGCCGGGGGCTGCGCGGACGCGCCGGCGCCGTGCGTCGCGATGCCGTACCTGTCGCTGGGCAGCGCGGTCGTGGTGCGCAACGAGTGCGACGGCCGGGAACGTTCGGTGCCGGTGATCGAGTGCGGGTGCGTCGCGGCGCGGTTCTGCGACCGGTGCACCGAGTGCGGGGCGTCGCCGCGGGGGCGGGTCGCCGAGCTGACGCCCGCGGCGTTCGTCGCGCTCGGCGGCGAACTGGACGCCGGATGCTTCAACTCGACGGTGCGTCCGATGATCGGCGGGAGGGCCGCGAGATGGTGACGACGGCGCAGAACGCGCAGGTCCTGCTGCTGGCGGCGGTGCTGCTGGCGGCGTGCGCGGCGAAGCTGGCGTTCCGCGAACCGGTGCCGCAGGCGCCCGACCATGTGCACGGGGTGCCGGTCCCGGCGGGTCTCGCGCGGTTGACGGCGCTGCGGCGCAGCCGCCGGATGACCGTGTGCCTCGGCGCGGGCGAGGGCGTCCTCGGGCTGGGGCTGCTGGTGTCGTCGCACCTGTCGGTGCGGCTGGCGACGACGGTGGCGTTCGCGGCGGCGACCTGGGTGGTCGGCGAGCTGCGGGTGCGGCGGCCGGACGCCGGGTGCGGGTGCTTCGGCGGCCTCAGCGGCAGGCGGGTCGGGCGGCGCAGCGTGGCGCGGGCGGTGCTGCTCACGGCCGTCGCGGTCACGGCGCTGGGCGCGCCGCACACCGGCCTGGACGCCCTGCGCGACGGGCACGTGACGCTCGGCGCGGTGTTCGCGGTGGAGTTGCTGCTGTTCGCGGCGCTGTCGCCCGAGGTGACGGCGGTGTTCGGACGGCGGCGCCTGCCGGGGGCGCGCCCGGTGACGCCGTGCGAGCGGCGGCGCAGCCCGCTCGCCGAGACGTACGCGACGCTGCACGCGAGCGCCGAGTGGGCCGCGTACGAGAACGCGGTGACGAGCGCCGTCCCGCTGGACGTCTGGCGCGAGGGCTGCTGGCGGTTCCTGGCGTTCCCCGCCCGCCTGGACGGACGGGACGTGCGGCTCGTCTTCGCGGTGTCGACCGCGGAGCGCGCGCGCGTGGATCGGCAGCCCGTCCGCGTGCAGGCCGAACCACGGCTCTCTGCGGCTCTCTAGCCCCATCTTGGGGCAGCCCTATATACGGCTAGAAAACCATCGCGATGGGCATCGCCTTCTATAGCTCTTTATAGGACTGATGCTAGGTACGGCTATAGAACGGTGACCACAGCAATCTAGAGCTCTCTAGGGTTTTCGCTAGAGAAGCGAATATTTTTCGCGAGTCAGGGTTTCGATCCGGCCCTATAGCGGGCTATGAGCCGGAACCTAGAAAGCCCTAGACAACCATCGAGGACGGCGAAACAGCAGGTCAGCCGGGTTGCGAGCGGAGGAACTTGCCGAAGTGCGGCACCGTGAACGCGATCATGCCGCGCTCCGCGCTGTAGATCAGGCCCTTCTTGATGAGACCGTCGCGGGCGGGCGACAGGCTGGACGGCTTGCGGCCGAGCTCCTGCGCGACTTCGGCGGTCGGGACGGGGTCGTCGCCGAGCATCGCCATCGCGCGCATGTAGTCGCGTTCGGCGGGCGTGGCCCGCTCGTAGCGGCTGCCGAAGAAGCCGACCGCGAGTTCGCTCTCGGCCTCCGGCGCGGCGACCTTGATGTCGTCGGCGGTGATCGGGGTGCCGGGCGCGACGTCCCACACGACCTTCGCGTACGCCTGCACGAAGTACGGGTAGCCGTCGGCCGCGCCGTACAGCGCGTCCAGGGCGTCGGGGGTGAAGGTGACCTCCTCCCGTTCGGCGGGCGCGAGGAGGGCGTGGTCGGCGGACTCGCGGTCGAGCCGGTCGATGCGGGCGTACCGGAACAGGCGCTCGCTGTAGGACTTGCTCGCCGACAGGACGGCCGGCAGGTGCGGCAGCCCGGCGCCGACCACGATCAGCGGGCCGCCGACCTGGGACAGCTCGTGGCACGCCGCGCACAGCGCGGACACGTCGTCGGGCGGGACGTCCTGCATCTCGTCGACGAACAGCGCGATGCCCGCGCCGACGTCGGTCGCGACGGACGCGGCGTCCACGAACAGCTCGGTGAGGTCGATCTCCAGGTCGCCGGAGTCGGCGCGGCCGCGCGCGGCGGGCACGTCGATGCCGGGCTGCCAGCGGTGCACCCGCGCCTTCTTGTCGTCCGGCTCGGCTCCGGCCTGCGCGAACGCCTTGAGCACGCCGAGGAAGTCCTCGATGCGGTCGGGGGCGCGGTGCCGGGGCGCCAGCTCCCGGACGGCCCGGTGCAGCGCCGACGCGACCGGGCGGCGGATCGACTGGTCGGGCCGCGCCTCGATCTTGCCGGTGCCCCACAGCCGCTGGATCGCCATCGAGCGGAACGCGTTGAGCAGCACGGTCTTGCCGACGCCGCGCAGCCCGGTAACGATCATGCTGCGTTCGGGGCGGCCGCGGGCCACCCGTTCGAGCACCACCTCGAACTGCCTCAACTCGCGGTCGCGGCCGGCCAGCTCGGGGGGACGCTGCCCGGCGCCGGGGGCGTAGGGATTGCGCACGGGGTCCACGCTCTCGGACTCTATGAGGCGGTATAGCTGCGGCCGTAGATTTCCGTAGAAACCGCTGCGGCGTGTCGCGGGTCGCTGCCGCCGGTGGCACGCCGTCCCGTCGCGGATCGCCGTCGTCGCCATGTCGCCTCCCCGGGCGAGCGCGTTCGCGGGCTGGATCGAACTCGTCGAACCTCTGTTCGACTCGTTCGAACACAGTAGCGCACGCACTCGCCCGCGTCACACGAACCCGCGAGTTCGGCGGCGGATTCACACCACGGTTTCGTCGGCCTCCGAGCGGTGGGGGATCTTTTCGGCCGGGATCGTCCCCATGCGTCCGGCCTGGAAGTCCTCGAACGCCTGCACGATCTCGTCCCGCGTGTTCATCACGAACGGCCCGTACCGCGCGACCGGCTCGCGGATCGGCAGGCGCCCAGCACGAGGACCTCCCAGCCGTGCGCGCTCGCCTGCGGCTGCGCGTCGGCCGCCCGCAGGACCAGGCCGTCGCCCGTCCCCTTGCGGTGCGAGCCGCCGAACACCGCGAGCCGCCCCTCGTCCAGCGCGACCTCCTCGCGGCCGACCGTCCCGCGCCCGGACAGCACGTACACCATCGCGTTGAAGTCGCGCGGCCACGGCAGCGTCAGCCGGGCGCCCGGCGCGACGGTCGCGTGCAGGTAGTTGATCGGCGTGTAGGTGACGCCCGGCCCGTCGTGCCCCGCGAGGGACCCGGCGATGACGCGGACGAGCGACGACCCGTCGTCCGCCGCGAGGAGCTTGACGTCGCGCGCCTCGATGTCCTGGTAGCGGGGTTCGACCCACTTCTGCGCCCGGGGCAGGTTCACCCAGAGCTGGACGCCGTGGAACAGGCCGCCGCCGGTCACGAGCTCCGGCGGCGGCTGCTCGATGTGCTGGATACCGGACGCGGCGGTCATCCACTGGGTGGCGCCGTCGGTGATGAGACCGCCGCCGCCCGTGGTGTCCCGGTGCTGGAAGGCGCCGTCGATGATGTAGGTGACGGTCTCGAAACCGCGGTGCGGATGCCACGGGGTGCCCTTGGCCTCACCGGGGCCGTACTCGACGGCGCCCATGTGGTCGAGCAGCAGGAACGGGTCGGCGAGCGACAGGTCGATGCCGGGGAACGGACGCCTGACCTGGAACCCCTCGCCCTCCAGGTGCTTCTTCGCGGTGACGACCTTGGCGACGCGGCGCCAGTCGGTGTCGTCCTCGGGCAGCAGGGGAAGGCGCGGCAGGGTCAGCGGGTCGGCGGTCACGGCGGGCATGGTGTCTCCCCTCGGTGGGCGCCCGGTCGGCCGCCGGGCGCTGTTTCCCGCACAACATAGTTGATGCTTCAACTATTTCCGGTTCGGGGTACCGTCTCGTTGGGGCCGGAGCGGGGGCGCCGAGCCGGGAGTGCCGGGTTCCGCCCTCGGATTCCGTTCTCCGCCGTTTAATTGAACGTTCAATCTGTGTTCTATACTGGTGCCATGAGCGAACCGCGCTGGCTCGACGCCGCACAGCAACGTGACTGGCGTGCCTACGTGGACGGCAGCGTCCGGCTGAGCGAGATCATGGACCGCGACCTCAAGAACAGGCACGGCCTGTCGGTGTCGGAGTACGAGATCCTCGTCCGGCTCTCCGAGGCGCCCGAACGGCGGCTCCGGATGGCCGAACTCGCCGAGAACGCCAGCCAGTCGCGCAGCCGCCTCTCCCACACCTGCGCCCGGCTGGAGTCCAAGGGCCTCGTCGAACGCGACAACTGCCCGAACGACAAGCGGGGCGTCTTCGCCAACCTCACCGACGCGGGCATCGCCGCGCTCGAACGCGCCGCGCGCGACCACGTCGAGACCGTCCGCGACTTCTTCGTCGACGTCATCGAACCCGAAGACCTCGAAGCCGTCGGGCGCGCCTTCGGCGCCGTCCTCAAGCGGCTGGAGACCGGCCCCGGGCTCCCGTAGGTCACAGCGGCGCGGTGAGTCCGGTGAGAAGGCCGACCGACAGCAGGCTGAGCGACACCCAGCCGATCATCATCCCGTAGCCGAACGTCCGCCACCGTCCGCCGACCCGCCACACCAGCAGCCCGCCCAGCCCGAACGCCAGCACCAGCAGCGCCACGAACTGCGGCAGGACGCTCGGCCGGTCCGACGCCATCAGCGGCGCGTACATCATCACGAGATCGACGAAGACGAACGCGCCGCACCCGGCGGCGAGCGCGGACACGTCCCGTCCGACGAACGCGCGGGCGCGCTCGACGAACGCCTCCGCCCGGTCCGTCCTGATCCGCGGGCCCGGCGCCCGCTCGACCTCCACCTGCTGCGCCACCGCGAAGATGTCGTCTTCGAGCGACGCGTCGTCGCGCTCCCGCTCGTCCGGATCCGCCATACCGGCTCCCTGGCCCGAGGTCGCCGGGTGCCCCGCCCGGCCCTGGAAAGGCGCGCCGCCCGTCCTGCCCCGGCCCCTTCGCCGGGCGGGCGCGCTCACCGGAACGGTAGCGAATCCCGGGGTGACGCGCAGGGCACGTGTCATGTCATTGTGGAGTCATGCCAGGTAGCAGGCTTGCGAAGGGCGTGGCGACCACCGCCGCGCTGCTCATGATGGGGGTCGCGGCCGCGTGCGGCGGCGGCGACGGAGACTCCGAGGGCACCGCCCCGGCGACCCCGCCGACCGCGACCGGATCGGCGGAGTCCCCGTCGGCGGCGCCCACCGACACGAAGTTCGGCTCGAAGATCAAGAAGGTGACCGCCAAGGATCTGCCGTCCTCGTGGCGCGAAGGCTGCCCGGTGTCGCCGGGCGACCTCCGCATGATCGAGATGACGTACTGGGGGTTCGACGACCGCCCGCACACCGGCGGCCGGCTCGTGGTCAACGAGAGCGCCGCCGAAGAACTCGTCCCGGTGTTCGAGAAGCTGTACGAGATGCGCTACCCGATCGCGCGCATGGAACCGGTCGACAAGTACGACGGCAGCGACTTCGACTCGATCGAGGCCAACAACACGTCGGCCTTCAACTGCCGCCAGGCGACCGGATCGGGCTCGTGGTCGCAGCACGCCTACGGCCTCGCCATCGACATCAACCCGTGCCAGAACCCCTACGTCAGCGCCGACGGCTCGATCGCGCACCCCGACTGCGTCAAGTACGGGGACCGCGATCTCGACGAACCCGGCGTGATCCACGCCGGGGACGACGTCGTCGCCGCGTTCGAGGAGATCGGCTGGGGCTGGGGCGGAACGTGGACGGGCGCGAAGGACTACCAGCACTTCAGCTCGAACGGCCGCTGACCCGCGCGACGTCCGCCCGCCTCATCACATCAGGACGAACGCGATCGCGATGATCGCGACGACGACCACGACCGCGGCGATGCCGAGGACGAGGCCCTTGTTCATGCCCGGCGCCTTCTCGGGCTGCTGCGGCCCCTGCCCGGCGAAGTTCTGGAACTGGTGTGTCGTGCCCGCGGGATCGTTCGGTGTCTGCGACATGCCGACGAGGGTAACGGATCACTGACGGGCGTTCACTGACAATTCGCCCGTCCGTTTCGGCGGAGAGTGTGGGATTCGAACCCACGAGGACTGTCCCCAGCCCTGGGCGCTTTCAAGGCGCCTGCACTAGTCCACTATGCGAACTCTCCCGGTGACCCTTGCAGGCCGGTGCCCACGATAGCGCCCGCACGCCGGTGGCTTCGACCGCATTACCGCTTCGGACCGCCGCCCCCGTCCGGCACCCGGTAGCCGGGGATCGACGGCCACCGGACGGTCAGCACGACCGACTCCTCCTCGGCGCACCACGAGTGATCGACGCCGGGCCCCCACACCACGTAGTCGCCCCGCTCGCACAGCACGACGTCCCGTCCGGGGAACTCCAGCCGGAACCGCCCGCCGATCAGCACGAGCAGCGCGGTGCGCCGCTCGCCGTCCGTCCACGCCGCGCGGCGCTCCCCCTTCGGGTGCACGCCCCACTTGACCTCGACCTCGTCGCTGTGCCGCGGGTCGCCCGCGGGCTTGAAATGGCCGAGCAGCCAGCCCCGGTCGGCGGCCGCGTCGGGCGCGGCCTTCCCGACGTACACGCCGTCGGCGTCCATGACCTTCTCGTCCACGGCACGCGACTCTACGCGCGGCCGGTCAGCCCTGGGCGTCGTTCTCGGGGCGGCGGTAGGCGAAACCGTCGCCGACGACGGCCGCGAGGTTCAGGTACGCCTCGCGGGTCGGCGGCGCGAGCTGCTCCAGCTCGACCTCGGCGCCCTCCTCCAGGTGGTCGTCGTAGGGGATGCGGACGACCGCGCGGCAGCGGCTCTCGAAGTGCGCCTGGAGCTTGTCGAGGTCGACCTGGCTGCGGGTGCGGTTGCGGACCATCGACAGGACGACGACGCCGTTGCGCACGAGGTGCCCGTGGTCGTGCGCCTCCAGCCAGTCGAGGGTCGCGCTCGCGGACCGGGCGCCGTCCACCGACGGGGAGCTGACCAGGACGAGCTGGTCGGCGAGGCTGAGCACGCCCGCCATTGCGGAGTGCAGCAGCCCGGTCCCGCAGTCGGTGATGCAGATCGAGTAGAACTGCTCCAGGATCGCGGCGGCGGCGGCGTAGTCGTCGGCGCTGAACGCCTCGCTGACGGCCGGGTCGCGGTCGGAGGCGAGGACCTCCAGCCGGGCCTGGTTCTGCGAGGTGAACGCGCGCACGTCCGCGTACCGGTGGATGCTCTCGCGGCTGTTCAGCAGGTCGCGGACCGTCGCGGCGGTCTCCAGCCTGACCTTGTCGGACAGCGTGCCGCGGTCGGGGTTGGCGTCGACCGCGATGACGGTGTCGCCGCGCAGCGAGCCCAGCATCGAGCCGAGGCCGGTGGTCGTGGTCGTCTTGCCGACGCCGCCCTTCAGCGACATCACCGCGACCCGGTGGTGCCCGCCCGCGACCTGGGTGCGGGCGCGGGCGACGAGGTCCTTGCGGCGGACGTCGCCCTGGGACTCGCCCATGTGGATGTTGCCGCCGCTGGCCTTGTAGACGGCGCGGCGCCAGCCGGACGACGGCGCGATGCGACGCTCGCCGAGCAGGTTCTCGGAGCTGAGGCTGTCGGCGCCCGCCGGGTCGGCCTCCTGCGGCGGCTGGGGCTGCTGCGGCTGCGGGTAGCCGGCCGGGTAGACGTAGCCCTGCATCGGCCGGCCCGTGTTGGGGTCGATGGGCGGGTAGGGCTGCCCGGTGTTCGGGTCGACCTGCGGGTACGGCTGCCCGGTGGCGGGGTCGACCTGCTGGTACGGCCGTCCCGTGCTCGGGCCGACGG
>NZ_MKJY01000562.1 GCF_001942465.1 Actinomadura sp. CNU-125 | reverse complement strand
GCCGCCGGGCTGCCGCAGCTCAGCAACGTGTCCGAGAAGGGCGGGTCCGCGGTCGCCGCGGCGGCCGTCAACGCCCTCCTGTACCACGAGGAGGGCCGATGACCTCGGGCACGGGAGGCCGCGAGATCGACCTGCGGCACCACGGGGACGCGGAGGTCGGGGACGGCCTCGCCGATTTCGCCGTGAACGTGCGGACGGGCATGCCGCCCGCGTGGCTTGCCGACCGGATCCGGGCGTCGGTCGCCGACCTGGCCGCCTACCCCGACCAGCGGGCGGCGCGGCGCGCGGTGGCGCGGCGGCACGGCCGGTCGGCCGAGGAGGTGCTGCTCACGGCGGGCGCGGCGGAGGCGTTCGTGCTGCTCGCGCGGGTGCTGGAGCCGGAGCGCGCGTGGTGGTGCATCCGCAGTTCACCGAGCCGGAGGCCGCGCTGCGGGCGGCCGGTCACGACGTCGAGCGGGTCGTGCTCGGCGAGGACTTCGTCCTCGACCCGGCGGCGGTGCCCGCGGGCGCCGACCTCGTCGTGATCGGTAACCCGACGAACCCGACGTCGGTGCTGCACCCGGCCGCGGCGGTCGCGGCGCTCGCCCGTCCCGGCCGGACGGTCGTGGTGGACGAGGCGTTCATGGACTGCGTGCCCGGGGAGCCGGAGACGCTCGGCGCGCGGCTGCCCGCCGGGGTCGTCGTGATCCGGTCGCTGACCAAGACGTGGGGCCTGGCCGGGCTCCGCGCCGGATACGTGCTGGCCGCGCCGGGCCTGGTCGCGCGGCTGGCGGAGGCGCAGCCCCTGTGGGCGGTGTCGACGCCCGCGCTCGTCGCGATCGAGGAATGCTCCGGGCCCGAGGCCGTCGCGGAAGCCGAGAAATGGGCCGTCGAGCTGGGGACGGAACGGGATCGTCTGGCCGCCGAACTGACCGGACGTGGCCTGTACGTCGTTCCCGGCGCGCGCGCGTCGTTCCTTTGCGTCCGCATCCCGGACGCCCTCGGCATCAGGGCGCTGCTACGGCAGCGGGGTTACGCGGTCAGGCGCGGCGACACGTTCCCCGGGCTCGGCCCCGACTGGCTTCGTATCGCCGTGCGCGACCGCTCGTCCAACGACACGCTCCTGGAGGTCATGGGTGAGCTCGGTATCTGACCGCCCCGAACGGGACGACGAGGCCGGTGACCCCGCGCACGCGTTCGCGTGGGACGAACGTCAAGCCGTCTACCGCGCCATCGCGGAACGACGCGATGTCCGGGACGGCTTCCTGCCCGACCCCATCGACGACGAGGTCCTCACCCGCGTTCTGGAGGCCGCGCACCGCGCACCGTCCGTCGGCCTGACCCAGCCGTGGGACTTCCTCATCGTCCGGGACGCAGCCAAGCGCGAACGCATCCGCGCCCTGGCCGAACGCCAACGCGACGGGTACGCGGCCACGCTGCCGCCCGCGCGCGCCGCCCGCTTCGACGGCCTCAAGGTGGAGGCCATCCGCGAAGCCCCGGTGAACATCGTCGTCACCTGCGACGCCACGCGCGGCGGCCGGAACCCGCTCGGCCGGCACGTCCAGCCGCGCACCGCCCAGTACTCGGTGGCGTGCGCGGTCGAGAACCTGTGGCTGGCCGCCCGCGCCGAAGGGCTCGCCGCCGGCTGGGTCAGCTTCTTCGACGAGCGCGAGCTGGCCGCCGAACTGGGCCTGCCCGCCGACGTCGAGATCGTCGCCTACCTGTGCGTCGGGCACGTGACCGGGTTCCCGCCCGCACCCGTGCTCGACCTCACCGGCTGGGCGCGCCGACGGCCCCTCGCGTGGGCCGTGCACGAGGAGGAGTACGGGCGGCGCGCGCTGCCCGGGAAGGACGCCGTGGACATGATCGAGCAGACGGTCGCCGCGATCGCGCCGCCGGACGAGGCCGCGCTCCGCGACGCCCGCGAGCACCAGGCCCGCCTCACCAAACCGCCGGGGTCCCTCGGCGTGCTGGAGGAGGTGTCGGTCCGGCTGGCCGGGCTCGCCGGGACGTGCCCGCCGCCGCTGCCCGCACCGGCCGCCGTCGCGGTGTTCGCCGCCGACCACGGCGTCCACGCGCGGGGCGTGACCCACTGGCCGCAGGAGGTCACCGCGCAGATGGTGGCGAACTTCCTGGCGGGCGGCGCGGTCGTCAACGCGTTCGCCGGGCAGGTCGGCGCCGAGGTCAGCGTCGTGGACGTCGGCGTCGCCGCCGAACTCGACGCCGCCCCCGGCCTGCTCCGCCGCAAGATCGCGAACGGGACCGCCGACATGACGGCGGGCCCCGCGATGACCGGCGAGCAGGTGCGGCGCGCCGTCGAGACCGGCATCGAGGTGGCCCGCGAACTGGTGTCGGCGGGCGCCCGCTGCCTGATCACCGGCGACATGGGCATCGCCAACACCACCGCGTCCGCCGCGCTGATCGCCGCGTTCACCGGCCTGCCGCCCGAGCGCGTCACCGGCCGGGGGACGGGCGTGGACGACGCCACGCACGCCCGCAAGGTCGAGATCGTCCGCGCGGCGCTCGTCCGGCACGGCCTCGCCGACGGCGGCCGCGACCGGGACCCGCTGGACGTCCTGGCCGCCGTGGGCGGCCTCGAACACGCCGCGCTCGCCGGATTCGTCCTCGGCGCCGCGGCCCTGCGCGTCCCCGTCCTGCTGGACGGCGTGATCGCCGGGGCGGCCGCGCTCGCCGCCGCCGCGCTGTGCCCGGACGTCCTGCACGCCTGCGTCGCCGGGCACCGCTCCGCCGAGGCCGGGCACGCCGCCGCCATCGAGCACCTCGGGCTGCGCCCGCTGGTCGACCTGGAGCTGCGGCTCGGCGAGGGAACGGGCGCCCTGCTGGCGTTGCCGCTGGTCCAGGGCGCCGTCCGGGTCCTGCACGAGGTCGCCACGTTCGACTCGGCCGGGGTCAGCGGCAAGGAAGCGGCACCGTAACGACATGATCACGGACTGAGTCACGCTCGGCTATCGACTCGCCGGAGCCCCTCTCCATGGACTCGCCAAGCCGAGTAACGTTGTCGAAAGAAAGAAACTTGTCGGTCACCGGCGCCCGCAAGTACCCCGACCGTACGAGCGAGAGATATCCCGACGTGCCCCCGTACCTGCTTGGCCTGCGACTCGCCGGGCGACGCGTCGTCGTCGTCGGCGGCGGCCGGGTCGCCCAGCGCCGCGTGCCCGCGCTGCTGGCGGCCGGCGCCGAGGTCGTGCTGGTCTCCCCCGAGGTGACCGCGTCCCTGGAGGCGCTGATCGACGACGGCCGGGTCGTCTGGCACCGCCGCCCCTACGCCCACGGCGACTGCGCCGACGCCTGGCTCGTCCAGGCCGTCACCGACGACCACAAGGTCAACGGCGCGGTCGTCGACGAGGCCGAGGCCGCGCGGATCTGGTCCGTGCGGGCCGACGACGCCGAGGCGTCCCCCGCCTGGACGCCCGCGAGCGGCCGGGCCGGCGACGCGACCGTCGGGGTGCTGCTCGGCGGCGACCCGCGGCGCGCCGCCGGAATCCGCGACGCCGTCGTGGACGGGCTGCGCGACGGCGCCCTCGAATCGCGGGAGTCGCGGCGCAAACCGGCGGGCGTGGCGCTCGTCGGCGGCGGCCCCGGCGACCCCGGGCTGATCACCGTCCGCGGACGGCAGCTGCTCGCGATGGCCGACGTCGTCGTCACCGACCGGCTCGCCCCCGCCGAACTGCTGGACGAGCTGTCCGACGACGTCGAGGTCATCGACGCCGCGAAGATCCCCTACGGGCGGACCGTCACGCAGGAACGCATCAACGACCACCTCGTCGAGCAGGCGAAACGCGGCCGGTTCGTCGTCCGGCTCAAGGGCGGCGACCCGTTCGTGTTCGGGCGCGGCGGCGAGGAGGCGCTGCACTGCGCCCGGCACGGCATCCCGGTGACGGTCGTCCCGGGCATCACCAGCGCCGTCGCCGTGCCGTCCGCCGCGGGCATCCCGGTCACCCACCGGGGCGTCGCGCAGGAGTTCCACGTGGTGTCCGCGCACGTCGCGCCGGACCACCCCGACTCCACGGTCGACTGGGCGGCGCTCGGCCGCGCCCACGGCACGCTCGTCCTGCTCATGGCGGTCGAGCGGATGCCCCTCATCGCCGAGACCCTCGTGCGCTATGGTCGATCGTCCGACACGCCGGTCGCCGTGATCCAGGACGGCACCCGGCCCGCCCAGCGGACCGTCGCGGCCACCCTCGCCACGGTCGCGGACGAGATGGCGGCCGCGGGCGTCCGGCCCCCGGCGATCGTCGTGGTGGGCGACGTGGTGGCCGTGGGACGCGAGATCGACCTGATCCGAGCCGACGAACGAGCCGACATTCCAGCCGACATGGGACGGGATCCGTGACACCCCCCGCAGAGCAGAGCGCGGTTCACGACGAGGAGGCGGGCACCGGTCAGGGACCCCGCGAACGGGACCCCGAGGCGCCCGAGCGGCGGCCGGCGGCCGCGGGCCGCACCGCGCCCGCCGTCCGGGACGAACCGGACGCCGCGTCCGAAACCGCCTCCGAGAGCGACACGACCGAGAAGGACGAAGGGGAGAAGAAGGGCAAGGCCCGGGCCAAGGGCAAACACGCGCGCAAGGGCGGGGACGAGCCCGAGGACGCGGCGGCGGGCACCGATCCGGCCGAGCCGGAGAACGCCTCCGAAGGGCAGGACGCCCGTGCGGCGCGGCGTGATCCGCGGGACGGGGCCGGGACCGTCCGGCAGGGCGAGCTGATCCAGGCCCTGACCGTGCTCCGCGAGCGGCTCGGCGCGTTCGAGTTCGTCCTCGACCTGCCCGGCGCCGGAGACGGCAAGGAGGCGCGCGACGAGCTGCGCGCCCAGATCGAGGACTACGTCCTCCCGCGCATCCAGGCGGCGGGCACCCCGCTGCTGGTGGTCCTCGGCGGATCGACCGGCGCGGGCAAGTCGACGCTGGTCAACACGCTCGTCGGGTCCCGCGTCAGCGCCACCGGCGTGCTCCGCCCCACCACCAGCAGCCCGATCCTGGTCTGCCACCCCGACCACGCGGACTGGTTCCTGGAGGGCGCGCTGCTGCCCGGCATGGGACGGGTCCGCGGGCCCGCGCCGGACGCGATCGCCGGCGATCAGCTCGTCGTCATCGCCAGCGACGCGCTGCCGCCCGGCCTCGCCCTGCTCGACAGCCCCGACTTCGACTCCGTCTTCGAGGACCACTACGAGTTCGCCACCAAGCTGATGGCGGCCGCGACCTGTGGCTGTGCGTCACCACCGCCGCCCGGTACGCGGACGCGATGGTGTGGCAGATGATCGAGCGCGCGAAGGAGAACGGCGCCACGGTCGCGTCGTGCTGTCGCGCGTCCCGCAGGGGTCCGCGGGCGCGGGCGCCGCCGAGGTCGTCGAGCACTTCGGCGAGATGCTGGACGAGCACGGGCTCGGCGACGCCCGGCGGTTCACCGTCCCCGAGACCCGCATCGAGGAGAGCCGCCTCCCGGAGGAGGCCGTCGCCGACGTCCGCGAATGGCTGACCGGCGTCGCCGCCGACATCTCGGGCCGCGAGATCGTCGTCGGCGACACCCTCGCCGCCGTCCTGGACAGCATCCGCGACCGCGTCTCCGAGATCGGCGAGCACGTCGAGGCGCAGGCCGGGCAGCGCGCCGAACTGGCCCGGGCCGTCGAGACCGGGTACGGCAACGCCCACGCCGAACTGGAGGAGGCCACCCGCAACGGGTCCCTCCTGCGCGGTGAGGTGCTCGCCCGCTGGCAGGACTTCGCCGGGACGGGCGACCTGCTCCGTTCCCTGCACGTTCAGCGCGCGCGCAAGGGACGCGGCTCGAACCGGCGGCGCCGCAGCCCCACCCGTGTGCGCGCGCTCAAGGCCGCGCTGCGCAGCAGCCTCGAATCGCTGATCATCGCGTCCGCCGAGCGGGGCGCCGAACAGGTCCTCGCCGCGTGGCGCGAACACCCGGCGGGCGGCCCCGTCGTGTCCGGTCCCGCCGCCGAGATCGGCACCGTGTCCCCGGAACTCGCGCGCCGCGCCACCCGCGCCGTCAGCGCCTGGCAGGACCACGTCCAGGAACTGATCCGCACCGAAGGGGTGACCAAGCGCTCGGTCGCGAAACTGGTCTCGTTCGACACCGAGGCGGTCTCCCTCGTCCTGACCGTCGGGCTGCTCGGCCACGGCGCGTCCGAGGAGGGCGGCGCCGTCCCGCAACGCCTGCTCAAGGCCCTGTTCGGCGCCGAATCCCTCCGCGGGATGGGCGCCAAGGCCCGCGCCGACCTGCGCAGCCGCATCGGGATGCTGTTCGACGAGGAGGCGATCCGGTTCGGGCAGGTCCTCGACGCCGCCGGCATCCCCGACGAGACCGTCCCCGTCCAGCTGTACCAGGCCACCTACAACCTCGAGGTTGCCCGATGACGACATCGGCCGTCCCCGCGAACTCACCGGCGGGCTCCCCGGCCAGCACCGGCCCGATCCCCGTCCCGTCCGACGCCGTCGCGCCGCCCGCCGAACCCGCGGGCGCCGCGCTCACCGAACGCCTCGACGGCCTCGACCGGCTCGTCCAGGCCGGTGCCGGACGGCTCGACCGGCCCCTCATCGAGGACGCCGGGGCCCTGCTCGACCGTGCCGGGCAGCGGCTCAAGCTGTCCGGCGAGCACACCGTCGTGACCCTCGCGGGCGGCACCGGCAGCGGCAAGTCGTCCCTGTTCAACGCCATCTGCGGGCTCGAACTGTCCCCGCCGGGGATGCGCCGCCCGATGACGTCCAAGGCGCACGCCTGCGTCTGGGGCCTGGACGGCGCCGGGCCGCTCCTCGACTGGCTCGACGTCGACAAGAAGCACCGCTTCGCCCGTGCGGGCGCGAAGGAGCGCTCCGACGGTTCCCTGCAGGGACTCGTCCTGCTCGACCTCCCCGACCACGACTCGATCCAGGCGATGCACCGCGCCGAGGTCGACCGGTTCGTCACCGTCGCCGACCTCCTCGTCTGGGTCGTCGACCCGCAGAAGTACGCCGACGCGTCCCTGCACCGCAACTACATCGTCCCGTTCGCCCGGCACACCGGCGTCACCCTGATCGTGCTCAACCAGGTCGACCGGCTCGGTCCCGCCGAGATCGACGACTGCGTCGCCGACCTGCGGCGCCTCCTCGAAGCCGAGGGCCTCGCCGATCCCCGCATCGTGACGTCGTCCGCCGTCGCCGAGGACGGCGTGACGGGCTTCCGCGAGGTCCTCGTCGACACCGTCGCGGCCCGCCGTGCCCGCACCGAGCGGCTGTCCACCGACATCGACCGGGTCGCCGAACGCTTCATCGAGCACCGCCTGGCCGCCGAGCCGCCGACCACGATCGACGACGACCGCCGCGCCGAGCTCGTCCAGGCGTTCGGCGACGCCGCGGGCGCCCCCGCGGTCGCCGAGGCCATGGAGAGCGCCTACGAGCTGCGCGCCGCCGACTTCATCGACTGGCCGGTCAGCACCCTCATCACCCGGCTGCGCTCCGACCCGCTCCGCCGGATGCGCCTCACCGAGCTCCGCGAGGAACTCCGCGGCGCCTTCACCGGTCCCGTCGGAGCCCAGCAGGGCGACGTGGACGTCGCACTCCAGGGCGTCGCGGAGGGCGTGGCCGCCGAACTGCCCGTGCACTGGGCGCGTTCCGTCCGGACGGCGGCCCGGTCCCGCGCCGCCGAGATCCCCGAGGCCCTCGGCGAATCCCTCCGCGCGGCCCTCCCGACGTTCAACCAGGTGCCGCGCTGGTGGTGGCTGGTCAAGACCTGGCAGTACTTCCTCGCCCTGGTCGCGGCCCTCAGCGCGGTGTGGATCGCCGTCCTCATCGGCTACGGCGTCATGGACGCCACCGCCCCGGGCCCCCTCGGCGACGCGGGCCTGATCCCCTACGTCGCCGTCCTCGTCCTGTGCACCCTCGGCATGGGCCGGCTCACCACGTCGGCCTGCCGGAACCTCGTGGCCCTCTCGTCCGCCAAGCACGGCGACAAGATGGAGGACCACATGCGCGAGGGCATCGAGCGGGTCGCACGAGAGAAGGTCGTCGAACCGATCGAGGCGGACCTGCGCGCCTACGCCGGGTTCCGCCGCGACGTCGACGTCGCGCTCGGCAAGTAGACCGGACGGCCGCCGCCCCGGCGATCCGCACGGGTGCGGCGACCGACCGAAGTTATCCACAGGCCGGGTTTTCTCTTCCGACCTCGCCCGCGCCGCGCCACCGTGGAATCAACGCACGAACCACGGAGGCAACCATGAACGAAGCGAACGTCACCGTCGTCGGCTGGGCCGCCGCCGACCCCACGTACGTGGTCACGGCGAACGGCGTCCCGTTCCTCTCCCTGCGGGTCGGCTGCACGCCCCGCCGCTACGACCGGGAGACCGGCGAGTGGATCGATCAAGAGACCCAGTTCATGAACGCCGTCTGCCGCCGGTCCCTCGCCGACAACGTCCAGGCGTCCCAGATCGGCCGCGGCACCCCCGTCATCGTCACCGGCCGCCTCCGCGTCCGCCAGTACGAACGCGACGGCCAGTGGCGCACCGCCGTCGACATAGAGGCGGCCACTGTGGGCCACGACCTGACCAGAGGCACCGCCGAGTTCACCCACACCCGAAGAGCGTCCCTCACCGGCCAGGAACCCAGAGCCGCCTGACCGCCGTGAACGGGCACCGCCCCGTCCCCATGAACCCGTCATGGGGTCCGGTCGCCGGTCGTCGGACCGCGACCAGCGCCTGTCCGGGGCCGGGCTCGGGAGAGGGGTGATTTCTCATCGACAGGTCGGCGATGACGGCTCCGCCGTCGACGTGGTAGCGGCGCATGGTGTTCTTTCCGGCTGATCTCAGCCGTTGGGCCGGGAGTCTGTGGCCAGGGGGACGTCGCCTGCGGTCTTGCTGTAGCCGAGCGCCTCGACGATCCGGCCCTCGCGCACGTGCATGAGGTTCACGCCGCTGACCCAGTCGGTGGGACCGGTGCCATAGGTGTAGTGCCAGCGGATCGTGGCCCGCTCTCCGGCGATCACGGTCTCCTGCGGTTCGAACCGGCCGGCCCGGTCCTCGACGAGTGTCCGCCACCAGGCGACGCAGGCCCGGCGGCCCTCGACGCGTTCCCCGGTGGGGGCCGGCTGGACGGACTCCATCACGCAGTTCTCCGCGACCAGTTCGTCGAGCAGGTCGGGATCGCGCTCGACGAAGGCCCGGTTGAAGCGGTCGATGACCTCGGTGGTGGAAGGGAACGACATGAAGACTCCAGATAGATAGAATGATCGGTCTACTTGATGTATATCGACCAGTTGTTCTACTCGTCAACCCGTGGGAGGGTGAACTTCATGAGCGCAGGTGCCGAGCCGGGGCCCCGGGACCGTCTGCTGGAGGCGGCCGGGCGGCTGCTCTACAGCGAAGGCGTGAACGTCGGTGTGGACGCCCTCCTCAAGGCCGCGGGCGTGGCCCGCCGCTCGTTGTACGAGCACTTCGGCGGCAAGGCCGGCCTGATCGTCGAGGTGCTGCGCCGCAGCGCCGCCGAGGACGAGGCCGACTACCGGCGCACCATGGACGCCGCCGGGGACGATCCGCGCGATCGGCTACTCGCGATCTTCGGCAGGCTGGGCGAGGTCGTCGCCGAACCGGGCTTCCGCGGCTGCCGCTACCTGGCCGTCGACCTGGGGTTGGCCGACCGCGAACACCCGGCGCACGCCGTCACCCGCGACTACCGCCGCCGCGTGCACGACCTTCTCGAACACGAACTGCGCGCGCTGGGCCACCCCCGCCCCGCCCGCGCCGCCGACCAGTTCCAGCTCCTCATCGACGGCACCCTCGCCGCGGGGGCCACCGCTTCCGCCCCCGCTCCCGCTTCCGCCGCCCGCGACCTGGCCGAAAGGATCCTGACCGACTGATTTTCCGCCCGGCGTTCAGGCGATGGGTCTCCATACCGGGGTGCCCGATACTGGGGCGCACGCTTCTACGGCGGTGGCGTGCGCAGGTGTTGGAACCCGATTTCGGCGGCGGTTGCCGCATCACGGCGGTGATTTCTTCCCCGGGAAGTGCGCGGCGGGGTGTACTCGGCTACGTGTCCGGCGGGTTCGGAGGCGGGTTCCGCGACGGTCAGTTTCATGTTCCCTACCGAACGTGCCTGTTTCCCACCCCTTCCGCACACCTTGCAACTATCGTATTACACAACGTGATGCGTGTAAGGGGGAAGGATGACGGCAGTGCAGTCGTCCGCCGAGGACCGTGGTGGGGAACTCGCCCGCAGGCCCAGGCGCAGGGCGATCCCGGGGCGTCCGTCCCTGCTCGTGGTGTACGTGCCCGCGGTCGTCGCCGTCCACGTGGCGCTCCTCGCCGCGGGGCTGGTCACCGCCTCCTGGCGCGCGGACGACCTGGTGACGTTCGGGGCGCTCGTGGCCTGCGGGGCGGTGTGCATCGAGGCGACGCGCAGATTGGGGATCCCGGCGGGAGTCGGGCGGGACCTGCTGTCCGCCTGGTGGCTGCCGGTGGCGCTGCTGCTGCCGCCGGTGTACGCGCTGCTGATGCCCATTCCGTTGCAGGTGCTGCTGCAGTTCCGGGTGAAGCGCACGCTGGTGTACCGGCGGGTGCTGGTGGCGTCGGCGCTCGGTGTGGCGGGCGCCTGCGCGGCGGTGGTGTTCCACCGCGTCGTGCCGGAACCGCTCGCGGGGGCGCAGTGGGTGCTGGAGGCGTGCCCCGCGGTGGCGGCGGCGGTGGGATGCGCGGCGCTGTTCACCGTGGTGAACTCGGCGCTGGTCGGGGTCGCGGCGCACGCGGCCAACCCGCAGGGCCGCTGGCGCGACGTCCTGTGGAACCGCGAGAGCCTGCTCCTGGACGTGGTGGAGCTGTGCGTCGGCATCCTGGTGACGGTGACCGCCGCGCTGACGCCGTGGCTGCTGGTGGTGGCGCTGCCCCCGGTGATGCTGCTGCAGCGCAGCCTGATGCACCAGCAGCTCCAGGCGGCCGCCCGGACGGACGCCAAGACGGGTCTGCTGAACGCCGCGGCCTGGCAGCGGGAGGCCGACACCGAGCTGTCGCGCGCCCAGCGGACGCACGCGGGGCTCGCGCTGCTGCTGATCGACATCGATCACTTCAAGCGGGTCAACGACACCCACGGCCATCTGGTCGGCGACCAGGTCCTGGTCGGCGTCGCGAGCACGCTGTGCCACCAGCTGCGCGACTACGACGTGGTCGGGCGGTTCGGCGGCGAGGAGTTCGTGGTGCTGCTGCCGGGCGCCGACACGGTCGAGGCGTGCCGGGTGGCCGAGCGGCTGCGAGGTCGGATGAAGCGGCTGGCGGTGCCCGCCGAGGAGGGAACGGTGTCGGTCACGGTGTCGATCGGCGTCGCGCTCTTCCATACCCACGGGGAGGATCTGATCGAACTGCTCGCGGCGGCCGACCTCGCGCTCTACCGGGCGAAGTCGTCCGGACGCGACCGGGTGTGCCTGCCGGCGCTCGAAGCCCCCGGAGCCGCCGGGGCCGCCGGGGCCTGACCCGAGGGGCCGGTGGCGCTGTTCGACCGGGCAATGGGCTGCTACATCGGCCCCGAGACCGCCATCCGGGGTGATCGTGTCGGCCGGGCGCTCACGAACCGGGTCCGCGCCGGACGTCCTGCGGTTCAGGTCGTTCCGGGGCGCGGTGTGACAGGCCGTCGAGGAGGAGGGCGGTGATCTGCCGGGCTTCATCGAGCCAGCCCTCGGTGGCGCGCATTCGGCAGATGCCGCCCAGGGCGCGCAGCAGGGTGGAACCGGTGACGTCGTCGCGCACCGTGCCGGCCGCGCCGCCCGCGTCGAGCAGCCGGGTGAGGGCGTGCTCCATGCGGGTGCGCGCGTCATCGAAGACCGGTGAGTCCGTCGCCATGATGCTCTCCAACGCGATGGACATCCCCTTCCCCACGGCCGCGTGGTCCACGAGCAGCAGCAGGAAGCGCCGCAGGGCCTCGTCCGGGGGGTGCCGGTCCAGCAGGTCGGCGGGCGCGGCGCACAGGTCGTCGACCTCCTTGCGGTAGACCTCCTCGATCAGCGCCTCGCGGGTCTCGAAGTGGCGGTAGAGCGTTCCGACGGCGACGCCGGCGCTGCGGGCGATGTCCTCCACGTGGGCGTCGGTGTCGCCGCCGAGGAACGCCCGGCGGGCCGCGGACAGCAGCGCCTCGCGGTTGCGACGCGCGTCGGCGCGCAGCGGACGTGATGCCGGCAAGAGGACCTCCATAAGGTGAGTCCGGTTCCGTTTGCGTATATGGTTTCCGGAGTCGGGTTCATGTTACGGCGGAGGCGCCCATGCCGATCGGCGCCGCCCGGTACGAAGAACAGGAGACTTCCGTGCCCATCACTCTGAAATCCATGATCGTCGACGCCGCCGACGTCGAGGCGGAGAGCGCCTTCTGGCACCGGCTGCTCGGCGGATCGATCACCCGTACGCCGGCCCACCACTTCGTCCAGGCCCCAGGTCTCCCGGTTCTCGTCGTCCAGTCGGCCCCCGGACACGTCTCCCCGAACTGGCCGGACGGCGCGTCCCAGCAGATGCACCTCGACTTCGGCGTCGACGACCTCGCGGCCGCCGACCGCACGGCCACCGAGGCCGGCGCCGCCCGGCTGCGGCCCACCGGCGACGTCGACCCGGAAACCCGCACGGGCGGCCGCGTCTACGCCAGCCCCGCCGGACACCCCTTCTGCCTGCGATCGGCCTGAGGCCGCCGCCGCGCGCGGCGCACCGCCTGCCCGGCGCAGGGGTCGCCGCGAGTACGGGAGCAGTGTCGACGCCCTCCCGGCGACTGCGCGCCCGGACCATGATCATCCTCGTCCGATGACCGCTGTACCGCCGTTCCCCCGGGGCCGATGTCCGGGCGAGTGCGACCAAGCGGTGCCGCGGACCCTCTAGGCTTGAGAATTATGGCCGAGTACATCTACACGATGCAGCGTGTGCGCAAGGCACATGGCGACAAGGTCGTCCTGGACGACGTCACCCTGCATTTCCTGCCCGGCGCCAAGATCGGCGTCCTGGGGCCGAACGGCACCGGTAAGTCGACGCTGCTGCGGATGATGGCCGGTCTGGAACAGCCGTCGAACGGCGACGCGCGTCTCATGCCGGGCTTCACGGTCGGGATGTTGCAGCAGGAACCGCCGCTCAACGAGGAAAAGACCGTTCTGGAGAACGTCGAGGAGGGCGTCGCCGAGACCAAGGCGATGCTCGACCGGTTCAACCAGATCGCCGAGCAGATGGCGACGGACTACACCGACGAGCTCATGGCGGAGATGGGCAAGCTGCAGGAGCAGCTCGACCACCGCAACGCCTGGGACCTCGACAGCCAGCTCGAACAGGCGATGGACGCGCTGCGGTGCCCCGCGCCGGACGCCGAGGTGTCCAAGCTGTCGGGTGGCGAGCGGCGCCGCGTGGCGCTGTGCAAGCTCCTGCTGGAGGCCCCCGACCTGCTGCTGCTGGACGAGCCCACCAACCACCTGGACGCCGAGAGCGTGCAGTGGCTCGAGCAGTTCCTCGCCAAGTACGAGGGAACCGTCCTCGCCGTCACCCACGACCGGTACTTCCTCGACAACGTCGCGACCTGGATCCTGGAGCTCGACCGGGGCCGCTGCTACCCCTACGAGGGCAACTACTCCGTCTACCTGGAGAAGAAGGCGGAGCGCCTCAAGGTCGAGGGCAACAAGGACGCCAAGCGCAAGAAGCGCCTCCAGGACGAGCTGGAGTGGGTCCGCTCGAACCCGAAGGCGCGGCAGACGAAGAGCAAGGCGCGTCTGGAGCGGTACGAGGAGATGGCCGCGGAGGCCGCCAAGACCCGCAAGCTGGACTTCGAGGAGATCCAGATCCCGCCGGGTCCGCGCCTGGGCAACACGGTGATCGTCTCCGACAAGCTGACCAAGGGCTTCGGCGACCGGATCCTGATGGACGAGCTGTCGTTCAACCTCCCGCCGAACGGCATCGTCGGCATCATCGGCCCGAACGGCGTCGGCAAGACCACGCTGTTCCGGATGATCGTCGGCGAGGAGCAGCCGGACGGCGGCGACATGCGGCTCGGCGACACGGTCAAGGTCTCCTACGTCGACCAGGGCCGCGGCGGCATCGACCCGAAGAAGACCGTGTGGGAGGTCGTGTCCGACGGGCTCGACCACATCAACGTCGGCCAGGTCGAGATGCCGTCCCGCGCGTACGTCGCGGCGTTCGGCTTCAAGGGCCCCGACCAGCAGAAGCCCTCGGGCGTCCTGTCGGGCGGCGAGCGCAACCGGCTGAACCTCGCGCTCACCCTCAAGCAGGGCGGCAACGTCCTGCTGCTGGACGAGCCGACCAACGACCTCGACACCGAGACCCTGTCGAGCCTGGAGAACGCGCTGCTGGAGTTCCCCGGCTGCGCCGTGATCACCTCGCACGACCGGTGGTTCCTGGACCGCATCGCCACGCACATCCTCGCGTGGGAGGGCGGTTCGAACTGGTTCTGGTTCGAGGGCAACTTCGCCGACTACGAGAAGAACAAGATCGAGCGGCTCGGCGCCGACGCCGCCCGCCCGCACCGTGTCACGCACCGCAAGCTGACGCGCGACTAGCGGTTTCCGAACGGCCGCTGCCGCGCGTGCGCGTGGCGGCGGCCGTTTTTTGTCACCTCCCGCAGTACGGGGCCGCGACGGGCCGCGGGTAGCATCGGGCCGTTCGAGCGACCCCCATCGACCCAGGCGAGGACATGACGGCAACCGACCTGCCTCCGGCCGAGTACCGGCACGTCTACGAGTTCCACATCCGCTTCGGGGACATCGACTCCCAGGGGCACGTGAACAACGTCAAGTTCCTCGGATACCTGGAGGACGCGCGCCTGGAGATGCTCCACGGCGACCCGGTGCGCAAGGGCGAGGAGCCCGTCCGCGGCATGGTGATCTCCCGGCACGAGATCGACTACCGGCTGCCGCTGCTCCCGACCGTCTACCCGATCCGGGTCGAGACGTGGGTGACCGAGGCCCGCGCGGCGTCGTTCAAGCTCGCCTACGAGGTACGCGACGACGACAACGTCTACGCCGAGGCCACCTCGACGCTCGTCGCGTTCGACGTCGACGCCAACCGCCTGCGCCGTTTCACCCCCCACGAGCGCGACTTCATCACCCGCTACCTGGCCCCCCGTTCCTGACCCGTCTGCGCCCGGCTTCAGTACCCATCCCGGTCCGAGGCCCCCGCCGCCGAGCCCCCGGCTCTTGCGCCTCCGGCTCTGTCCCGGCCCGGTTTCGGGTCTCCGGCTCCGGCCTCGGCTCTTGCGCCTCCGGCTCCGCCCCGGCCCGGTCTCGGGTCTCCGGCTCCGGGAGCTGCTCCGGCCTTCGAGGTCTGGGGGCCGGAGGCCTGGCGCTGGCTCCGAGTTCCGGGATTTGGGCGAGGGTGCGGTTTATGGGGGTTTGCTCCTGATCAGGTGGTCGCGTTCTCCGGGGGCCGTCGATGGTCTTCGGGGGCCGGTTCTGCGGCGGTCTTCGTGTCTTTTCGGCCGTTCATCGGGAAAGTTCGGTTGCCGCTCGCATGACACCGGGTGATCACGGATAAGTAACGAGCGACGCAGGAATCCGTTTTTGCCCGGGTTTTCGCTCTAGTGTCGCGACGCAAATGTGGCGAACCCACGTGGAAAGGGACACAATGCGGCGCGTCTCACAAGGGGCGGTGGCGCTGTTGCTCACCGCGGGTCTGGCCGGATCCGGCCTCACCGCGGCACAGGCGGCGACCACGACGCAGGAGGGCGACATCGGCGCCCGGCTCGACGCGATCCCGGGCATGGAGGTGACGGAGAAGCCCTCGACGATCCCCGGGCAGCGGTGGTTCTGGCTGACCTACCGGCAGCCGGTCGACCACCGCGCGCCGGACGGGCGGTGGTTCGAGCAGCGGATCATGCTCCAGCACGTCTCGGCGGATCGGCCGACGGTCTTCTACACCAGCGGCTACCACACGCCGGAGGTCATGTTCACCGCCGAGCCGACCGCGCTGGTGAACGGCAACCAGGTCTCGATGGAGTACCGGTACTTCACCCCGTCGCGGCCGGAGCCGGCGGAGTGGCGCAAGGACACGATCTGGCAGGCCGCGACGGACCAGCACCGCATCATCGAGGCGCTCGACGGGATCTACACCGGCAAGTGGCTCACGACGGGGGCCAGCAAGGGCGGCATGACGGCCGTCTACCACAAGCGGTTCTACCCGGACGACGTGGACGGCAGCGTCGTGTACGTGGCGCCGAACGACGTGCGCAACCGGGACGACCGGGCCTACGACCGGTTCTTCGAGACGGTCGGGAGCCCGGAGTGCAACGCGCACGTGAAGGCGCTCGCGCGGGAGTTCCTCGAACGGCGTCCGGCGATGCTCGAACGGTTCGGGGCCGCCGCGCGGGCGAACGGCTGGACGTTCGAGACCCTGCGGACGCCCGACCGCGCGTTCGAGAACTCGGTGATGGACTTCGAGTGGGCGTTCTGGCAGTACAGCCTGGAGTCCGACTGCAAGGACCTGCCCGCGGCGACCGCGTCGGACGACGAACTCTACGAGGCGCTCGACACCGTGTCGGGGCTGTCGTTCTACACCGACCAGGGGCTGGAGCCGTACGTCCCGTACTACTACCAGGCGGGGACGCAGCTGGGCTGGCCGAAGCCGGAGTTCCGGAACCTGCGGCCGATGCTGCGGTACGAGTCGAGCTACCAGCCGCGCACGTACGTCCCGCGTGACATCCCGATGCGGTTCGACCACGGCCGCGCGATGCGCGACATCGACAAGTGGGTGCGGCGGAACGCCGAACACATGCTGTTCGTGTACGGCGAGAACGACCCGTGGGGCGCCGAGCCGTTCCGGCTGGACCGCGGCGCCCGCGACTCCGACGTGTACGTCGCCCCCGGCCAGAACCACAGCTCCCGGCTGATCGCCGAGCTTCCGGCGGAGCAGAAGGCCGACGCGCGGTCGGACGTGCGGCGCTGGGCGGGCGTCCAGGACGAGCCGCGCACGCTGCGGTCCGGCCCGGCCGCCGACGACCCGCTGCAGCTCCAGCGGCCGCGCCTCTAGGACTGGAGCCAGGCGCCGGTGTTGCCGGGGAGGAGGTCCCCGTACAGCGGCGTGCTCGTCAGCAGCACCCGGCCCGGTGGGAGCCGGGCCGGGTGCTCGCCGAAGTTCACCGCGCAGGTCAGCGGCCCGCGCCGGAAGGCGAGGACGTCGCCCGGGGCATCGAGCCAGCCGATGTCCTCGGGGAGGTCCGGTTGCAGCCGCCGCCGCAGCGCGAGGGCCTCGCGGTAGAACGCCAGCATGGAGGACGGGTCGGACGACTGGGCCTCGACGGTGAGCGGCGCCCAGTCGTCCGGCATCGGCAGCCACGGACGCGCGGTGGTGAAGCCGTACGGCGGGGCCTGCCCCGACCAGGGCAGCGGCACGCGGCAGCCGTCGCGGCCCCGCTTCTCTCCGCGGCTGCGGCGGAAGATCGGATCCTGCCGGGCAGCGTCCGGCAGGTCGGTCACCTCGGGCAGTCCCAGTTCACCGCCCTGGTACAGGTACGCCGAGCCGGGCAGCCCGAGCAGCAGCGGCAGGACGGCCCGGGCGCGCGCCCGATGCCCGGCCCATCCTTCGGTTCCTCGTACCGGGTGGCGTGCCGGACGGAGTCGTGGCTGGACAGCACCCAGGTCGGCGCGGCGTCGATCGGTTCGACGGACGCCAGCGCGGTGTCGATCACGTCGCGGAACGCCGACGCCGACCACGGCGCGAGCTCCAGGTCGAACTGGAAGACCTGGTGGAGTTCGTCCGGACGCAGGAAGCGCGCGAGTTCGTCGGCGCTGTCGGTCCACACCTCGCCGATCGCCATCCGGTCGCCGTCGTAGGAGTCGAGGATGCGGCGCCACTCGCGGTAGACGCCGTGGACCTCGTCGCGGCTGTACTTGGTGCGGCCGGTCCGGCGGGGGTCCGCGCCGAGGTCGGCGAGCGCCGGGTCCTTGAACAGGCCCGCGGCCACGTCGATGCGGAATCCGTCGACGCCGCGGTCCAGCCAGAACCGCAGGACGCTCTCGAATTCGTGCCGCACTTCCGGGTCGCGCCAGTTGAAGTCCGGCTGTTCCGGCGAGTACAGGTGCAGGTACCACTCGCCGTCGGGCAGGCGCGTCCACGCCGGACCGCCGAACGCGGACGTCCAGTCGTTCGGCGGTTCCTCCGAACCGGGTGCGGTACCCGGTTTGCCGGGGCGGAAGACGTAGCGTTCCCGCGCCGGTGATCCGGGCGGTGCCGCGACCGCCTCGCGGAACCACGGGTGCCGGTCGGACGAGTGGTTCGGGACGATGTCGACGATCACGCGGAGCCCGTTCGCGTGCGCGTCGGCGACGAGCGCGTCGAAGTCGGCGAGCGTCCCGAAGCGGGGGTCGACGTCGCGGTAGTCGGCGACGTCGTAGCCGCCGTCGGCCAGCGGGGACGGGTAGAAGGGGGTGAGCCAGAGCGCGTCCACGCCGAGCGCGCGCAGGTGGCCGAGCCGCGACCGGACGCCCCGCAGATCGCCCTCGCCGTCCCCGTTCGAGTCGGCGAAGCTGCGGACGTAGATCTCGTACACCACGGCGTGACGCCACCACGGGGATCGCCTCATGCCGTGCGATCTACCCGCTACGTCGGGGCGTTCACCAGGGAGTTCGCGGCCATCGTGAAGTAGTTCCAGAGCATCTGCTCCAGCTCCGCGGGGAGCTCCAGCTCGTCGACGGCGACGCGCATGTGGCGCAGCCACGCGTCCCGCTCCTTCTGGCCGATGACGAACGGGACGTGCCGCATCCGCAGCCGCGGATGCCCGCGCCGTTCGCTGTAGGTGTTCGGCCCGCCCCAGTACTGGACGAGAAACAGGCGCAGCCGCTCCTCCGCGGGGCCGAGATCCTCCTCGGGGTAGAGGGCACGCAGTTCTGGGTCCTCGGCCACACCCTGGTAGAAGCGGTGCACCAGCCGGCGGAAGGTCTCCTCGCCGCCGACGGCCTCGTAGAAGGTCACCTTTTCCGTCATAGCGATCCCCACCCTATGCGAGAGATCGCCGGATCTGCCGGGCGAACGCGCCCCGCGGGCCCGCGGCCACCGCGCCGTACCGGCCGCGGGCCCACGGGACGCGCCCGGTCTCAGCAGCGGCGCGGCGGCCGGCTCTCCCGCGGGCACCGGCGCGCGGCGGTCGCACGCCGCCGGTTCCCGTGCTCGCGGACGTCCAGGTCATCGCGGACCGGTTCCGGGACCGGCCCGCGGGCGGCCTCGCGGGCCGCTTCGAGGGCGGGCGACAGCGGTTGCAGGACGTGCGCGAGCTTGCGCGCGGCGGCGTCCGGGTCGCCCACCCGGACCATCCGCTCGCCCCAGGACCACCAGTAGTAGTGGTCGCGGCCGTCGGGGACCGGCGCGCACGTGACGTCCTCGGCCAGGCTCGCCGCCTCCGGGTTCACCACCCGCAGGAACGCCGGCCCGGAGCGCGTCCGGACGACGCGGGCGACGAGCCCGCGCGTGCCGAGCTCGCGCTCCAGCTCCTGCAGGTAGCCGACGCGTTCGTCGCTGACCACCGTTCGCACCCCTTCCCTCGATCGCGCTGCGGCGGAGGGTCCCGCGCCGCGCCCCGCCCGCGTCCGTCGAAGATCGACTCAGCGGATCCGGTTCGTTACTCCCGGCGAGAATTGCAATTCTCACACTGTCGGGTCAAGGGCGCTCGCGCACGCCGAAGTACAGAGGTTTCGCCCGCTGGGAGAAGGTTCTCATCCGTCGGAGGAAGAATCTCTACCCTGGGTGGCGAGGATCACCCCGAGGCTGCCCCTCTTGCCGGGAAAAGCTTGGCCGCCCCTGCCCCTGGAGTTACGCTGCGTGCGCGAGAGATTATCTCTCGTGGCCATTTGGTAACCGGTCGCTGTGGCAGGGACGATCGCCTCTCCCCGGGGTGACGAACGTGTCGGCACGACGGTGAGGAGGCCGGAGGCGATGTCGGAACCCCCCCGGAAAGAAACGGACGTCGCGCGCCGCATCCGCGCACACGGCCTCGCCCGCGGGCGCGGCGCCGCGCAGATCGCGCGCGAGATCCACGAGCAGTGCGCCCCGCTGTTCGGCACGAGCCGCATCAAGGCGCACCGGCTCGCCCACGGGGTCGCGCTGTCCGACATCGTCGCCCAGGTCAAGGCGCTGTACGAGATCGACGGCAAGCCGCTGCCCCGGCTGGGGGAGACGCTGCTGTCGGCTTACGAGAGCGGCTACAAACGACCCGGCCCCGAGTACCTCCACTACCTGTGTTCCGTCTACCGGGTCGAACCCCAAGAGCTGGACTACCAGGGTCCCTGCATCTGCGGCCGTGTTCACGCCGCCCGTCCGGGCGCGTCCGCCGCGGCCCCCCCGCCGCGCGCGCCCGAACGGCCCGCGACGGTCCGGGAACCCGATCCGCGTCCGCTCGTCGGGGCGATCGTGCCCAGAGCCGGGGAGAGCCCCTGGCCCGCCGTCAACGACCTCCGGGGCCCCGACCGCGCCGACGGCCCCCTCAACATTGATGTGGGAGAGGAGGACATCGTGCTCCGCAGAACCCTTCTGCAACTGCTGGCCGGAGCGGGCGTGCCGCTCGACGGCCAGATCCTCGGAACGGTCGACAGCCTGCGCCGCAAGATGGACGACACCCTCGTCGGCGCGACGGTATCGCCGACCATGCTCGACCAGTGGGAGGAGACCACCTACGGCTACGGCCGCCAGTACCAGGCGACGCCGTCCCTGCGGATGCTGTGCGACGTGCTGCTGGACTTCAGCGAAGTGCGCCGCATGTGCGACCAGCGGCAGCCCGTCGAGCTCCAGGAGCGGCTGTGCCGGATCGCGGCGCAGCTGTCCGGGCTGTCCGGGCTCATCATGATCAACCTGGGCGACCACCGGCTGGCCCGCTCGTTCTTCCGGACGGCCCGTACCGCCGCCGACGAGACCGGCGACCGGCAGCTGCGCGCCTGGGTGACCGTCCGCGAATCGCTCGTCCCGATGTACTACGGCGACCCGCGCGAGGCCCTGCACCTGGCCCGCAAGGCCCAGGACCTGGCCGGCCGCACCCCCGGGGTGGCCGCCGCGATGGCGCCCGCCGTGGAGGCGCGCGCGCTCGGCATGCTGGCGATGCGCGGCCGCGGGGACGCCGCGCCGAGCGCCTCGCCGCGCCCTGGTGCGCGGACGCTCGGTGTTCGACCAGCTGTCCAAGACCGACACCGGCGACCTGGTGTTCGGCTTCACCGACCGGCAGATGGCGTTCTACGAGGGCGACACCTTCACCAGCCTCGGCGACCACCGGCAGGGCGACGAGGTGCTCAGCCACGCCCTCACCCTCTACGAACCCACCGACCGCGTCGACCGGACGCTCGTCCGGCTCGACCGCGCCACCTGCAGGCTGCACGCCGGTGAACCGGAGGCGGCCCTCGCCGCCGGGCAGGAGGCCATCCTGGACCTGCCCGCCGACCACCGCTCCGACATCCTCGTCCACCGCGCCCGGCAGATCGGCGCGGCCGTCGCCGCCCGGCACGGCGGCGACGCCCCCGGGTTGCAGGACTTCTACGAGGCCCTCGCGGGCCCGTGGGTGACGAGCCCCGCGCAGGACAAGCCGTCCGTCCCCCCGGCCGGACAGGTCTGAACACGGCATGACGACCTCCGAAGACGCCCCCTGGCAGGGCGCTCGCACCCTCGTCCGCGTCACGGACGAGCCCCCCGAATGGCGGTTCGGCGAACTGCGCCTGCGCCGCTACCGCCCCACCGACCACGGCGTCGTTCTCGCGCTGCACCGCGAGGGCCTCGCCCAGGTGGGCCTGCGCCCCGGCGACGGGGTCTACTACGACCACGATTTCTTCCGGATGGAGGACATCTACCTCCGCAACGACGGCGAGTTCCTCGTCGGCGAGATCGAGGGCAGCCTCGTCGCCATGGGCGGCCTGCGCCGCGCCGACCTCGTCCCCGGCGGCCACGCCCGCGCGTTCGGCGGGTTCTCGCTCGGCACCGGCCGGCTCGACGCCGTCGAGATGGTGCGGCTGCGGGTCCTGCCGCCGCTGCAGCGCCGCGGCTACGGCGCCGCCATGGTCACCGCCCTCGAACGGCGCGCCGCCGAACTCGGCTACCGGATCCTGCGCGCCGACACCACCGAGCTGCAGGAGCCCGCGCTCGCCCTCTACCGCCGTTTCGGCTGGACGGAGACGCGCCGCGAGACGATCGGCGGCATCGTCAACATCTACATCGAGAAACCGTTGCGCTGACCCGGACCGGTCACTCGCCGTCGTAGACGAGCAGGCCGTCCTCGCGCAGTCGCGCGCCGGACGTCGGCGGGTGCTCGGTCACCCGCCCGTCGTGCGCGAGATGCAGGACCGGACGGCCGCGCGCCAGCACGGCGAAGTCGGCGATGAGCCTGCGGTGGCACCGCCACCACACGGTCTCGCTGCACATGACGGCCGTCCGGACCCCCTCGGCGTCCCGCAGGAGTTCGTCCATGGCGGCGAGGAAGTCCGGGTCGCGGGTGTGCCCGGCGTAGCCGCGGAAGGAGTCGTTGCGCCAGAACGTGTCGGGCGAGTCGGCGGCGGCCCGGCGGAAGCCGCCGAGCCGCTTCTCCCAGCGGTAGCCGACGCCCGCGGCCGGGAGCCACTCCCGCAGGGCGTCGCGCAGCACGTCCGGGTTGCGGCGGCTGCCCGGCGCGGTCCGCACGTCCACGACGGACCGCACCCCGGCACCGTCCAGCAGCCGGACGATCTCGTCGCGGCCCGCCGTCCCGTGCCCGAACGTCAGCAAGGGCTCCATACCGGGACGGTTACCCCGGAACGCGCCCGCGATCGCCGGATCAGGCGTCGAGAACGAGTCCCGTCTGGGCCGCGATGAAGGAGAGCGTGTCGGTCGTCAGGTCGATCGAGCGGGACACCGACCGGGCCGAATGCCCGACCTCCGACTCGTTGCGCAGCAGGATCGGCGCGTCCGACGCGGTCGCGTGCTGCAGCGCAGCGCACAGCTTGCGGGCGTGCAGCGGGTCGACGCGCGTGTCGCTGCCGAACGTCGTGAACAGCGTCGCCGGGTAGCCCGTCCCGGGGTGGACGTGATGGTAGGGGGAGTAGCCGAGCAGCCAGCCGAACTCCTCGGGGTCGTCCGCCGTCCCGTACTCGTCGTTCCATGTCTCGCCGAGGCCGAACCGCTCGTACCGGACCATGTCGAGCAGCGGCGCCGAGCACACGACGGCCCGGTAGAGGTCCGGACGCTGCGTGAGCGCGGCCCCGACGAGCAGCCCGCCGTTCGACCCGCCGGAGATCGCCAGCCGCGACGGCGTGGTCAGGCCGTCGGCGACGAGTTTCTCGGCGGCGGCGTGGAAGTCGTCGAAGACGTTCTGCTTGCGCTCCCGCATCCCCGCGCGGTGCCACTCCTCGCCCTCCTCGGAACCGCCGCGCAGGTTCGCGATCGCGTACACACCCCCCGCCTCGACCCAGGCGAGGATGGACGCCGAGTACGCGGGGGTGAGCGAGATGTTGAACCCGCCGTACCCGTACAGGATCGCGGGACGCGGCCCCGACGCGTCCGGACGGGAGGCGGGCCCCGACATGACGAGCATCCGCACGTCCGTGCCGTCCCGCGACGTGTAGACGACCTGGCGGGTCTCGATCTCCGGCACCTCGACGCTGCCGGGCGCGCTCGCCCACGTCGTCGTCTCGCCGGTGCGGGCGTCGTAGCGCAGGACGGCGGACGGGGTCACGTTGTCGGTGTAGCCGAACCACGCCTCGTGGCCGCCCTCCGGCCGCTCGACGATCCCGCCGATCGAGCCGAGCCCGGGCGTGGGCACGTCGCCGAGCCGTTCGCCGGTCGCCAGGTCGTGGACGGTGATCTCGCTGATCGCGTGCCGCGTCCAGCCGACGAGCAGCGTGGGACGTTCCATCCCGTCCAGGATCGCGAAGTCGCTCAGGACGGCCTCGGGATCCTCCGGGATCAGGTCCGTCCACGTGCCGGGCGACGGGTCCGCCGGGTCGGCGACGCAGAGCCGCCCGCGCGGCGCGTCCCGGTCGGTGAAGACGTACGCGCGCCCGTCCCGCCCGACGTGCAGGCCCGTCTCGGCGTCCACGCCCTCCTGGACGACGCGCAGTTCGGGCCGTTCGGGCGCGGACGCGGCCAGATCGGCGATCCACAGGTCGTTGCGGGGCGCGGTGCCCTGCGAGGACGAGATCGTCAGCCAGCGGCCGTCGCGGCTGACCCCGACGCCGTAGTAGTTCGTCTTGTCGCGGCCCTCACCGAAGATCAGGACGTCGCCCGTGTCGGGCTCGGTGCCGACCCGGTGCAGGTAGACGCGCCGGTGGTACTGCTCCTCGCCCTCCGGGACGTCCCGCGCGTGCAGGCGCCGCGCGTAGAAGTACGCCTCGCCGCCGGGCAGCCACGCGACGGACGAGTAGCGCGCGCGGTCGATCGGCCCCTCGATCCGCTCGCCGGACTCGACGTCCATCACGTACAGCAGCGACTCCTCGTCCCCGCCCTGGGAGATCTTGTACGCGAGGCGGCGGCCCTCCTTGTCGGGCTGCCAGCCGTCGAGCGTGGTGGTGCCGCTCGGGTCGATCTCCATCGGGTCGATGAGGACGCGCTCCGCGCCGTCCGGCCCCGCCGTATACAGGACCGGATGCTCCTGGTCGGCGGTGCGCCGGGTGAAGAACCGCCGGTCGCCGCGCCAGATCGGGGAACCGACGCTTCCCGCGCCGAGCAGCTCGCGCAGGCGCCGCCGCAGCCCGTCCCGTCCGGGGAGATCGTCGACGACCTTGTGGAACAGCTCGTCCTGGGCGGCGAGCCACTCGCGCGTGTCGCCCGAGTCGGCGTCCTCCAGCCACCGGTACGGGTCGGCGACCCGGTGCCCGTGAATCTCCTCGACGATGTCCTGGCGCTGTGCGGACGGGTACGGCGTCATGGAACGACTGTATTGGCCGCCGGGGAGTGCCCGCCCACGCCACTCCGAACGGACGAAGTGGGCTTTTGCGTTCGATCTGACCCACAGATGGGAATTATTGGGGTAGCGAACGGGCCCCTCACAGGCCACACTGATGATGTCGGTTTCGCCCCGAGGAGGTCCTCATGGCGGGTTCACAGGTGCCGGAGAAGATATTCCGGCCTCGGTGGGACGTGCGTGCAGCCGCGCCCGCCGAGGCGATACCGAACGCGACGGAGGCCGTCTGATGCGGCAGGTCCTCCTCCTGAACGCGACGTACGAACCGCTCACGACGCTTCCGCTTCGGCGGGCGGTCTGTCTCGTTCTCCGGGAGAAGGCCGAAATCGTCCACCACGACGCGACCGGCGCGGTGCTGCACTCGGCCACGATGGCCGTCGAGGTGCCGTCCGTGATCCGTCTCCGCCGCTACGTGCGGATCCCGTTCCGCACCCGCGTCCCGCTGACCCGCGCCGCGCTGATGCGGCGGGACAACTTCCGCTGCGTCTACTGCGGACGCCGCGCCGAGACGATCGACCACGTCCAGCCCCGCAGCCGCGGCGGCCCCCACTCGTGGGAGAACTGCGTCGCGTCCTGCACGACGTGCAACCACCGCAAAGCCGACCGCCTCCTGGACGAACTGGGCTGGACGCTCCCGGTCACGCCGGGCGTCCCGCGCGGCGCGCACTGGCGGCTGATCGGCATCGTCCACGACGGCGACCCCCAATGGGCGCCGTACGTGACCGAACCCGCAGCCTGACCCGCGGCCCCGCGAGAGCCCAGGGGATGGGAGCGCCCCCACGACGATTCGCCGCACCGGCGGCCTCGCGTGAGCCGGGGGTGCGGGGTGCCCGCGATGTTTCGCCTGACCGGCGGTCTCACCGGCGGCCCCGTGTAAGCGCCGAGGGGTGCCGCGCCGATTCGCCGCGCCGGTGGTCAGCTGGCCCCGCTCGTGTCGGGGTGTGGGGACCCACGACGATTCACCGGCGGCCCTCGCGTGAGCGGGGGTGTGGGGCACCCACGACGACTCGCCTGGGCCCGGTGTCCCGGGCGGTTCCGTTTGAGCGGGCCCTGACCGGA
The DNA here is from genome assembly GCF_001942465.1 of Actinomadura sp. CNU-125. GTDB lineage: Bacteria > Actinomycetota > Actinomycetes > Streptosporangiales > Streptosporangiaceae > Spirillospora. Next base: position 16,523 of record NZ_MKJY01000562.1, on the reverse strand, counting down.
CGGGCGGGCTGGCGTATCCTGGCGGCGTGCCACGCTATGACTATCGCTGCCGCGCCTGCGGGTCGACCTTCGAGGTCTCCCGGCCCATGATCAACTCGTCCGACCCGGCGCCGTGCCCGGACGGGCACGACGACACGGTGAAGCTGCTGTCGACGGTCGCCGTGACCGGCTCGTCCCGCGGCGGCGCTCCGCAGCCCCCGCCCGCCGCCGGGGGCGGCTGCTGCGGCGGAGGCTGCTGCTCCTGACGGCCGGTCAGCCGGCCTGCGCGGCGGCCTGTGCGGCGCGCATGGCGCGGCCGGTCGCGGCGGCGTCGTAGTCCGGCGGGACGCCCTGCAGGAAGACGGCCGTGCCCCGCATGTTGTCGGTGCGCATCGGCAGGATCGCCTGGTAGGCGTCCGACTCGTACCAGGCGTGGGCGCGTTCCATGTCGGGGAACTCGATGAGGACGTATCCGCCCTCGAACGGCCCCTCGATCACCTCGGCGTCCGTGGCGTGCACGAGGAAGCGGCCGCCGAACGGGTCCATCGTGTCCTGGATGCGCTCGATGTAGACGAAGACGTCATCGTGCAGGGGCGGCTGCGGAAGCAGGTGTGCGAGGGCGTAGGCGGTCACGGCGATCTCCCTGAGAGGCGGTGCAGGGGCCGCGGTTCGGGCGCCCGGCCTGGCGAGATCCACTCTGCCCCGGGCGGGGTAAGCGGGTCGATTACCTCTCAGGTCAAGATCAGCGTTCGAGCTGGCTCACGTCGCGGGCGGCGCCGGTGGAGGCCGAGGTGGCCATGGCGGCGTAGGCGCGCAGCGCGGCGGTGACGGGACGGTCCCGGTCGCGGGGCTTGTAGCCGCCGAGGTCGGCCAGCAGCTTCTCGCGGCGGATCTCCAGCTCGTCCTCGGGGACGTCGAGTTCGAGGACGCGGTTGGGGATGTCGATGACCACGCGGTCGCCGTCCTCGACGAGGGCGATGATCCCGCCGCCCGCGGCCTCGGGGGACGCGTGCCCGATGGACAGGCCGGACGTTCCGCCGGAGAACCGTCCGTCGGTGATCAGCGCGCACGCCTTGCCGAGCCCGCGGCCCTTGAGGAAGCTCGTCGGGTACAGCATCTCCTGCATGCCGGGGCCGCCCCTGGGGCCCTCGTAGCGGATCACGACGACGTCGCCGGCCTTCACCTTGCCGCCGAGGATGCCTTCGGCGGCCTGGTCCTGGCTCTCGAACACGACGGCCGGGCCGGTGAAGGTCCAGAGCTCCTCTTCGACGCCCGCGGTCTTGACGATCGCGCCGTCGGGGGCGATGTTGCCGCGCAGGACGGCGAGGCCGCCGTCGGCCGTGTAGGCGTGCTCCACGTCGCGGATGCAGCCCCCGGCGCGGTCGAGGTCGAGCTCCTTCCAGCGGTTGCTCTGGCTGAACGCGGACGTGCTGCGGACCCCGCCGGGCGCCGCGTGGAACAGTTCGACGGCTTCCGGCCGGACGTCGGGGGAGCGGACGTCCCACTCGGCGACGAACTCGGCGATGGACGCGCTGTGGATCGTGTGCGCGCCGGAGTTCAGCAGCCCGCCGCGGTGCAGCTCGCCGAGCAGGGCGGGGATGCCGCCCGCGCGGTGGCAGTCCTCGACGTGGTAGGTGGCCAGCGTCGGGGCCAGCTTGCAGATGCACGGGACGCGGCGGGACACGGCGTCGATCGCGTCGAGGTCGAAGTCGACGCCGGCCTCGGTGGCGGCGGCGAGCAGGTGCAGGATCGTGTTGGTGGAGCCGCCCATGGCGACGTCCAGCACCATCGCGTTCTCGAACGCGTCCCACGTCGCGATGTTCAGCGGCAGGACGGACTCGTCGTCGCCCTCGTAGTAGCGGTTCGCGATCTCGACGACGGTGCGTCCGGCCCGCTCGTAGAGGTCGCGGCGGGCGGTGTGGGTGGCGAGGACGGTGCCGTTGCCGGGCAGCGCGAGGCCGATCGCCTCGGTGAGGCAGTTCATCGAGTTGGCGGTGAACATGCCGGAGCAGGACCCGCAGGTCGGGCAGGCGCTCTCCTCCATCTCGGCGAGCTTGTCGTCGGCGACGGACTCGTCGGCGGAGGCGATCATCGGGTCGATCAGGTCGAGCTTGTTGCCGTCCATGACGCCCTCGACGGGCTTGCCGGCCTCCATCGGGCCGCCGGAGACGAACACCGTCGGGATGTTGAGCCGCATCGCGGCCAGCAGCATCCCCGGGGTGATCTTGTCGCAGTTGGAGACGCAGACGAGGGCGTCGGCGCAGTGCGCGTTGACCATGTACTCGACGGCGTCGGCGATCAGCTCGCGGGACGGCAGCGAGTACAGCATGCCGCCGTGGCCCATGGCGATGCCGTCGTCCACGGCGATGGTGTTGAACTCGCGGGGGACGCCGCCCGCCTCCTTGACGGCGCCGGCGACGACCTTGCCGACCTCGTCGAGGTGGACGTGGCCGGGCACGAACTGCGTGAAGCTGTTGGCGACCGCGACGATCGGCTTGCCGAAGTCCTCGCGCTCGACGCCGCTGGCCCGCATGAGCGCGCGGGCGCCCGCCATGTTCCTGCCGTGGGTGACCGTGCGTGACCTGAGCGGGGGCATCGTGACCTCTCCAACCTGTGACGTGCGCGAAGCCCGGGTGCGCGCCGCGCCGGGGTCGGCGGGGCGGGCGATCTTCGCCCGGGTGTCGCGGTGTGTGCCGGGACGCTCGCAGCGGCGGATCGCGGCGCTGCCGCCGGCTCAGCGGAGGTCGCGCGCGGGCCGGCCTTTCCAGGTTCCCGATGGTACCAACGCGCGGCGGGCGCGCGAATTCCCGGGACGGCGCGGCCGGCCCGGTGAGCTGCGGAGAGGGGGCGGCACCCCGGGCGGTCGAGGTGCCGCGCTTCGCGTGCGTTCCCGGCGGTGCGGGTCAGACGGGATATTTGGGCGGCAGGGCCTTGTCGGCGGCCTGGAAGATCCGCTGGACGTCGATGTCGGTGAGGATCTTCGGCCGGCGGCGCAGGTACGCGCGCGCCCGGTTGCCCGCGTAGACGTCCACGTCCCGGACCCGCATGACCTTCCACGGGATGGACGGACCGTAGATCGCCACCGAGGGCTGGACGGGGACTTCGAAGCCGACCCGGCCCGCGAGGATCTTGCTGGCCTGTTCGGCCTCCCAGCGCGCCTCGTCGAGCCGGTCCTTCTTGTTGATCGGGCCGTGGAACAGCTTGAGATGGGACAGGGTGCGCACGGGGAGGCGCTTGTCCCACTTCTCGGAGTCGATCGCGTAGACGCCGCTCGGGCCGATGACCAGGTGGTCGATCCGGCCGTCGCTGACGCCGTCGTCGTCGCGCGGCACCGAGCGCGCGTGCAGCACGAGGTAGCCGCGGCGTTCCAGGGCCTTCAGCTGCTTCTCGGTGCGGCGTTCGGCGGCCGAGGACTTCTGCCAGGCGGGGACGCTGGAGCTCTTGCGGGTCACCCGGACGACGTCGGCGATGACCACCAGGACGGCGAGGGTGAAGCCGGCGCGCAGGTCGATCAGAACCAGGCCGACGACGAGGGCGACGACGGCGGCGCCGGCGCGGATCAGCCAGCGGCGGGCGCGGGGATCGCCCAGCAGCGCTTGCATCCCGTCGGCGCGGTCGCCCGCACGGTCGTCGTCGCGGTCGTCCGCGTGTTCGCTCGCGAAGTCGTCCGGGTGGTCGCCCGGATGGTCGTCCATCCGGTCGCTCACGGGAGGTTCACGCTGGTCACGCCTCTCTTCGGGTCCGGGCTCGGGACGTGCCCGGGCCTCCTGTCCGTTGCCCCGTTCCGTGATCGCCATGAGTGACGCTCCGTATTCCTCTCCCATCGGGGGCATGATCCTCCGTGCGCAGAGTAATCAGTCGTGCGGCGGTGGAACTAGTCATCTGGGGTTAATAGTTTTGTCCCCGCCCGTGAGTGATTCACTTACGCGGACGCTGGGTAGGGTGGTAATTCACCTTCCTCCCGCTTTGGTGGCTTCGTCGGTCGCGTCGCTTCCCGGAGGGTCTCTCCCATTGATGCCCGCTCCCGGGACGTCTACGGTTCCTTTCCGTGACCCATCCCCACGACCTCGGCGTCAGCGAGGCGGCCGCGGCCGTCCGGGCGCGGGAGCTGTCCCCCGTCGAACTCGCCGACCACTACCTCGACCGCATCGAACGGCTGAACCCGCGCGTCGGGGCGTTCGTGACGGTGACCGCGGACCTCGCGCGCGAGCAGGCGCGCGCGGCCGAGAAAGCGGTGCTGGACGCCGCGGACCCGGCCGAACTGCCGCCGCTGCTCGGCGTCCCGATCCCGATCAAGGACCTGAACCTCGTCGAGGGCGTCCGGACGACGTTCGGCTCGGCCGTGTTCGCCGACTTCACCGGCTTCTCCGACGACTCGGTCGTGCGGCTGCTGCGCGACGCGGGCACGGTGCTGACCGGCAAGACGACGACGCCCGAGTTCGGCCTGCCGTGCTACAGCGAGGGCCCGGTGGCCCCGCCCGCCCGCACCCCCTGGGACCTGACGCGGTCGGCGGGCGGGTCGAGCGGCGGCGCGGCCGCGGCCGTCGCGGCCGGGCTGGCGCCCGCGGCGCAGGGCAGCGACGGCGGCGGCTCGATCCGGATCCCCTCCAGCGCGTGCGGCCTGTTCGGGATCAAGCCGACGCGCGGCCGGATCTCGCAGGGCCCGACGAACGCGGACCTGTTCGGCCTGTCGACGAACGGGCCGATCGCGCGCAGCGTCCGGGACGCCGCGCTGCTGCTGGACGTCATGTCCGCGCCGATGTACGGGGACATGTACCGGGCGCCCGCGGCCGACGGGACGTTCCTGTCGTTCGCCGACCGGCCGCCGGGGCGGCTGCGGATCGCGCGCAGCATGGAGCCCGCGGTCCCGGACGCGACCGTCCATCCCGACTGCGTCGCGGCGTTCGAGGAGGCGTCGGCGCTGCTGGAGGAGCTGGGGCACGAGGTCGTGGACCTGCCGCGGGTCGACGCGTCCGGGCTGCTGCCGCACTTCGAGACGCTGTGGGCCGCGATGGCGACGACGACGCCCGTCCCGCCGGAGAGCGAGCACCTGCTCCAGCCGCTGACCCGTCACCTGCGGGCGCGCGGCGAGGCGACGACCGCTGCGCAGCTGCTCAACGCGCAGGCGACGTTGCAGGGCGCGTTCCGTCTCGTCTTGGAGGTCATGGACGAGTACGACGCGATCCTCCACCCGACCCTGGCTCAGCCTCCGGTTCCCGTGGGCTACTTCCACGATCAGGACCCCGAGGAGAACTTCGCCCGGCAGACCCGCTTCACGCCCTTCTGCGCGATGTACAACATCTCCGGGCAGCCCGCGGTGAACGTGCCGCTGCACTGGACGGGCGAGGGGCTGCCCATCGGCGTCATGCTCGCGGGACGGATCGGCGGCGAGGGCACGCTCATCTCCCTGTCCGCGCAACTGGAGGAGGCCCGCCCCTGGGCCGCCCGGAAGCCGCCCGTCTGGACGGAGTAAGACCGGCGGTCCGCGACGGATGAGCCCGCGCGGACGGGGCAGGTGTACGGCGTGGTCGAAGAGGAACTCGCCGCGCTGGCGCGGCGGTACGGCGTCGCCACCCGCTACATCGACTGGCGGGGGCGGGAGATCGGGGTCGCGCCCGGCACCCTGCGGTCCGTCCTCGCGGCGCTCGGCGTGGACGTGTCGTCCCCGGCGGCAGTCCTGGAGGAGCTGGAACGCGAGCGGGAGCGGGAACGGACGCGGCTGCTGCCGCCGGTCGTGGTCGCCCGGCGCGGTGAGGCCCCGCCCCGCCCGCCGGGCCGTCCCGAGCTGATGGTCGAGCTCGCCGACGGCACCGAGCGCCCGTTCGGCGACGGCGCGACCGTCCCGCCGGACTCGCCCCTCGGCTGGTACCGCCTGCACGCGCGGCTGGGGGACCGGCACGAGAGCGTCCCCCTCCTGATCGCCCCGCGCGCGCTCGCCCGTCCCGGACGCGCGTGGGGCTTCACCGTCCAGCTCTACTCGGTGCCGTCGAGCGCGTCGTGGGGGATCGGCGACCTGCACGACCTCGCCGACCTCGCCGCCTGGAGCGCCCGCGACCTCGGCGCCGGGTTCACGCTCATCAACCCGCTGCACGCGACCGAGACGGTCCCGCCGATCGGCCCGTCGCCGTACTCGCCGATGAGCCGCCGCTTCGCCGCGCCGCTGTACCTGCGCGTCGAGGACCTGCCCGAGTTCGCCGCGCTGCCCGCCGCCGACCGGGAACGGCTGAGCGCGCGCGGCGCGCCGCTGCGCCCGGCGCGACGCCGGCCGGCCGATCGACCGGAGCGCCGCCTGGACGGCCAAGCTGCGGGCCCTCGAAGCGCTGCACCGGCTCCCGCGCGGGGACGCCGAGCGGCGGGGGTTCGCGGAGTTCCGGGCCCGCGAGGGCGGCGCGCTCACCATGTTCGCGACCTGGTCGGCGCTCGGCGAGGAGCACGGGCCCGACTGGCGGCGCTGGCCCGCCGGGCTGCGCGACCCCGCGAGCCCGGCCGTCGCCGCCGAGGCGGCCAGGCTTGCCGACCGCGTCGACTTCCACGCATGGCTGCAGTGGCGGCTGGACGGGCAGCTCGCGGCGGCGCAGCGGGCGGCGCGCGACGCGGGGATGCCGATCGGCATCGTGCACGACCTGGCGGTCGGCGTCGCGCACGGCAGCGCCGACTCCTGGATGTACCGGGACCTGTTCGCGCCCGGCATGAGCGTCGGCGCGCCGCCCGACGAGTTCAACCAGCGCGGCCAGGACTGGGGGCAGCCGCCGTGGCACCCGCGCCGCCTCGCCGAGGCCGCGTACGCGCCGTTCCGCGACATGCTGGCGGCGGCGTTCCGGCACGGCGGCGGGCTGCGCCTCGACCACGCGATGCAGGTGTCGCGGCTGTGGTGGGTGCCCGAGGGCGGTTCGCCGGCCGACGGCACGTACGTCCGCTACGACCGGGACGCGCTGCTCGGCTGCCTCGCGTGGGAGGCCGACCGCGCGGGCGCGGTCGTCGTCGGCGAGGACCTCGGCACCGTCGAGCCGGAGGTCCGCGACGCGCTCGCCGCGCACGGCGTCCTCGGGACGTCGCTGCTGTGGTTCGAGCAGGACGACCTCGGCCGGCCGAAGGGCGCGCGCCGCTGGCGGGAGTCGTCGCTGGCCACGGTCGGGACGCACGACATGCCGCCGACGACCGGGTTCGTGCACGGCGACCACATCGGCCTGCGCGACCGGCTCGGCCTCCTCACCCGTCCCCGCGCGGACGAGGAGGACGACCACCGGCGGCGGCTGTCGGGCTGGCTCGGCCTCCTGCACGCCGAGGGGCTGCTGTCCGCGCCGCCCGAGACGGTCCTGCGGTCGCTGGCCGACGGCACCGGCGAGTACGACGAGGCGGTCGTCGCGGCCCTGCACGCGTTCCTCGCCCGCACGCCCGCCCGTCTCGTCGGCGTCGCGCTCGCCGACGCCGTGGGCGAGCACCGCACCCAGAACCAGCCGGGCACGGTCGACGAGTACCCGAACTGGCGCGTCCCGCTGGCCGACGCCGAGGGGCGTCCCGTGCTGCTCGACGACCTGCCGTCCCGTCCGCTGCCGACGGTCGAGCCGGTGCGGGCGGCGCTCGGCGGGGTCAGCCGAGAGTCGCGGTGATGCGCGTCGTCACGTCGTGCAGGAGGTTGTCGGGGACGATCTCCGTCGCGGCGATCGCGGAGAACAGCGCGGGCAGGCCGGGCAGCGGGTAGGGGTCGGTCCCGGCGGTGTCCATCGCGGCGGCGCCGAGCGGGCGGCGGCACAGCGACCGGCGGGCCCGCTCCCAGGCCGACTGCACCTCCTCCGGCGACGGCACCCCGAAGCCGTGCCCGACGGGTGCGGCGTGCCGCAGTTTCACCAGGGCGCCGTCGGCGAAGTCGGTGGCGAGCGCGCAGCGTTCGGCGAGGTCGGCGCGGACGCGGTCGTCCAGCCGGGTCATCACCGTGCAGGGCGTGCGGCAGCGGGCGGCGCAGTCGCCGAGCGCGGACGCGACCTGGCTGTGCTGCCGGTCGAGGTAGGCGCGCCAGCCCGGCGGCGGCATCGTCGCGACCCGCAGCGCGCGCTCGCACGCGGACCGTTCCGGACGGGTGTGGTCGCATTCGCGTGGCGCGTCCGGTTCGACCGGCACGCCCCACCGGCTGCCCTCGCCGCCGACGGCGGCGGCGAGCAGGGCCGGGTCGCCCGCGTGGCCGAGCACCGGCTCCCACGCCAGCATCGCCAGATACTCGCCCGCGATGTGCACGGCCGCGACGAGCGCGGCCATCTCGCGGCGGTGCCAGCGGACCGCGATGACCTCCAGCAGCAGCGCGTACGCGGGCCGCAGGCTCGCCAGCGCGCCGCGCCGCCGCTTCCCGGGGCGCCTGCGGCATGCGGCTGGCGCGCGCGGTCGAGCAGGTCCGGGGGGACGTCCCCGGCGGCCTCGGGCATCCCGAAGTCCTCGGCGTCCAGGTCCAGGACGCGCTGCCCGAACGCGCACAGCGCGGCGATCTCGCGGGTGCGGCCGTCGGCGGCGAGCGTGCCCTCGCCGAGCAGCGCCTCCAGGTCGCCGAACGCGTGCCGCCGCGCCAGCGCCGTCAGGACGTCCCGTGCGGTCTCCACCCGGGAGTTTCCTCTCTTGTCGGGGGGCTTGTCGGGGGACGGCCGTGGCCGTGCGGTGTTCCTCTCGGGGTCCGCACGGCCGCGGCCGGACGGGGGTCAGGAAGCGGACGCGTCCTGCGCGCGCGCTCGGAGCGCCCGCGCGACCCCGTCGCGTCCTTCCGACAGGAGCCGGACGAGCGCCGCCGGGGGCGTGTTCTCCGCGATGTACGCCTCGGTGCGGTCGATCGTGGACTGCTCGATCACCAGGAAGGGGTAGGCGGTCTCGGCGAACGTCTGCGACATGTCGCTGCTCCACTCCTTCCAGATGCGGCCGACCTCGGCGAAGTACTTCTCGACGTACGGGACGAGCAGGCCGGCCTGGTCGGGCTCGACGAACCCGCCGAGCGTCGCGCGGTAGACCGCGTTCGGCAGGTCGCCGGACACGATCCGCTCCCACGCGGCGGCCTTGGCGTCCGCGCTCGGGATCGCGGCCGTGCAGGCGGCGGCGTGCCGCTCGCCCGCCGCCGTCCGGTCCCGCTCGTGCTCGGCGTCGATCTCGGACTCGCCCGCCTTGCCGGTGACGACGAGGCGGCGCAGCAGCGTCCACCGCAGGTCGGTGTCGACGGTGAGGCCGTCGAGCTTCTGCGACCCGTCCAGCAGCCCCCGGACGAGCGAGAGGTGCGCGTCGGTGATTGCGGAGCCCGCGAACGCCTGGACGTACGCGAGCTGGAAGTCCGAGCCGGGCTCGGCTTCGCGGGCCAGCTCGCCGAGCGTGTCGGCCAGCAGGGCGAGGCCCTCGTCGCGCCACGCCGGGTCGGCGTACTGCTGGACGGCGAGGCGCGCCTGCCGCAGCAGCGTCTGCGTGACCGAGATGTCGGTGACGCCGCGGACGCCCTTCGCGACGAGCCGGACGTAGTCGCGCGTCGCCATCTCGGCGTCCCGCGTCATGTCCCACGCCGCCGACCAGCACAGCGCGCGCGGCAGCCCCTCCTTGATGTCGCCGATCCCCTCGACGAGCGTGCTCAGCGAGTGGTCGTCGAGCCGCACCTTCGCGTAGGTGAGGTCGTCGTCGTTGACCAGGACGAGGTCGGGGCGCTTCTGCCCGACGAACTGCGGCACCTCGGTCCGCGCGCCCCGGACGTCGAGTTCGACGCGCTCGCGCCGGACGATGCCCTCGGGCGTCCGGTCGTACAGGCCGATCGCGACGCGGTGCGAGCGCAGCGTCGGGTAGTCGGCCTTCGCCTCCTGCAGGACGGCGAACGACGCGAAATTCCCGTCCTGGTCGACCTCGTAGTGCGGGCGCAGCGTGTTGACCCCGGCGGTCTCCAGCCACTCCTTCGACCAGTCCGCGAGGTCCTCCCGGCCGGACGTCTCCGCCAGCGGCTCCAGCAGGTCGGTGAGGACGGTGTTGCCCCACGCGTGCCGGTCGAAGTACCGGCGGACGCCCTCCAGGAAGTTGTCGCGGCCGACATAGGCCACGAGCTGCTTCAGGACGGACGCGCCCTTCGCGTACGTGATGCCGTCGAAGTTCACCTCGACGGCCCGGATGTCCGGGATGTCGGCCGAGATCGGGTGCGTGGACGGCAACTGGTCCTGCCGGTACGCCCACGCCTTCATCAGGTTCGCGAACGTCGTCCACGACGACGTCCACTTCGTGGCCTCCGACTGGCACAGCACGGACATGTACGTCGCGAACGACTCGTTCAGCCACAGGTCGTCCCACCAGCGCATGGTGACGAGGTCGCCGAACCACATGTGCGCCATCTCGTGCAGGATCGTCTCGGCGCGCCGCTCGTACGCCGCGTCGGTGACCCGAGACCGGAAGACGTAGTCCTCCAGGAAGGTGACGGCGCCCGCGTTCTCCATCGCGCCCGCGTTGAACTCGGGCACGAACAGCTGGTCGTACTTCGCGAACGGGTACGGACGCCCGAAGACCCGCTCGAAGTACGCGAAGCCCTGCCGGGTGACGTCGACGATCGCGGGCGCGTCCAGGTGCTCGGCCAGCGACGCCCGGCAGTACACGCCGAGCGGGATGACGGTGCCGTCGTCGCGGCGGTGCTCGTCGCGGACCACGTGGTACGGGCCGGCGATCAGCGCGGTGATGTAGGTGGAGATCTGCGGCGTCGGCATGAAGTGCCAGTCGCCGCCCTCGCGCTTCTCGGCGGCCTCGTTCGTGACGACCTCCCAGTCCTCCGGCGCGTGCACCCGGAACTCGAACGTCGCCTTCAGGTCGGGCTGGTCGAAGCACGTGTACATGCGGTGCGCGTCGGCCGTCTCGAACTGCGAGTACAGGTAGACGCCGCCGTCCACGGGGTCCACGAACCGGTGCAGGCCCTCGCCCGACCGCGAGTAGGCGCAGTCGGCGACGACCCGGAGCTCGTTCTCGGCGGCCAGGCCGGGCAGCGGGAGGCGCCCCTTCTCCGCGTCGTAGGACGCGGGGTCGAGCGCGGCGCCGTTCAGCGTCGCCTCCCGCACGACGGCGCCGTGCAGGTCGACGAACGTGGACGCCCCCGGTTCGGCGCTCCCGAACCTGATCACGGTCGTGGAACCGAACCGCTCCTCACCGGTCGTGAGGTCCAGTTCGACCGCGTAGGACTCGACGGTGAGCAGCCGTGCCCGTTCCCGCGCCTCGTCGCGCGTGAGGTTGCCTGCCACATGAACTCCTCGGTCGGCTTATGGCTTGATCCCTCATGTCTACCAACAGGGCGCCCGTACCGTCGGCCGACCGGTCGCCCACCGTGATTTCGGCCCATTCCATCCCGGTGGAAATGCGGACGGCGGGGGATGAGTTGTCGCATGCGTAGACCGGTCCCTGAAGGAGACGCACGATGACGCAGACGCAGGACGCCCGTACCCCGGTTGACTTCTGGTTCGACCCGCTGTGCCCCTGGGCGTGGATCACCTCCCGCTGGATCCTGGAGGTCGAGAAGCTGCGCCCGATCGACGTGCGCTGGCACGTGATGAGCCTCGCCGTCCTGAACGAGGACAAGGACATCCCCGAGGAATACCGCAAGATGCTCGGCGCGGCCTGGGGGCCGGTGCGCGTCTGCATCGCCGCCGAGCAGAAGTACGGGAGCGAGGTCCTCGGCCGCCTCTACACCGAGCTGGGCACGCGCCGTCACCACGACAAGCGGGAGTTCGGCCCCGAGTTCCTGAAGGACGCCCTGACCGCCGCCGGGCTCGACCCGTCGCTCGCCGACGCCGCCGACTCGACCGCCTACGACGAGGCGCTGCGCGCGTCCCACAAGGACGGCATCGACCGCGTCGGCCAGGAGGTCGGCACCCCGGTCATCGAGGTCGAGGGCACCGCGTTCTTCGGCCCGGTGGTGACCCCGATCCCGCGCGGCGAGGACGCGGTGAAGCTGTTCGACGGCGTGCTCGCGGTGGCGAGCACCCCCGGCTTCTTCGAGCTCAAGCGCACCCGCACCGAGGACCCGTCCTTCGAGTAACGGCTCGGCTTTGTAGTTGCGAGGCTATTGCAACTGCAATGAGCGCGCCGCACACTGTCCCTGGTGCAACTCGACTCAGGGCGGTGAGGCATGCACGCGCCGGACGGATTCATCGACGCGCCCGTCTCGATCGCGGCGGGCGCCGTCGCGGTCGCCGGGGTCGGGCTGGCGCTGCGCGGCGCCACCCGCGAACTGGACGACCGGACGGCCCCGCTCGCGGGGCTCACCGCGGCGTTCGTCTTCGCCGCGCAGATGCTGAACTTCCCGGTCGCGTCCGGGACCAGCGGGCATCTGCTCGGCGGGGCGCTCGCCGCGATCCTCGTGGGCCCCTGGACGGGCGTCCTGTGCGTGGCGGTCGTGCTGCTGCTGCAGGCGCTGCTGTTCGCCGACGGCGGCCTCACCGCGCTCGGCGTCAACGTCATCACGATGTCGCTGGTCACGGTCGCCGTCGCGTACCCGCTGTTCCGCGCGCTCGTCCGGATCCTGCCGAAGACCCGCGCGGCCGCCGCCGGGGCGTCGTTCGCCGCGGCGCTGCTGTCGGTGCCGGCCTCGGCCGTCGCGTTCACCGTGCTGTACGCGCTGGGCGGCACGACCGACGTCTCGATCGGGACGGTCGCGGGCGCGATGGTCGGCGTGCACGTCCTGATCGGGATCGGCGAGGCGCTGATCACGGCCGCGACGGTGTCGAGCGTCCTCGCCGTCCGGCCCGACCTCGTGCACGGCGCCCGCGAGCTGCGCAGGCCGCCGGAACTGCGCACGCGGGGAACCGGCCCGTCCGGCGCCGACCGGGCCGAGCCGTCGCAGGCGTGAGGGAGAGAACCGTGCAGACCAAGCGTTTCTTCGCCGGATTCCTGGTCGTGTCGCTGATCCTGGCCGGGATCGTCAGCTACTACGCGAGTTCGAGCCCCGACGGCCTGGAGAAGGTCGCGTCCGACAAGGGCATGGCCGCCGAGGAGAAGGAGCACGCGCTCTCCGGCTCCCCGTTCGGCGACTACGGCGTCGAGGGCGTCGGCGACGAGCGGCTGTCCGGCGGGCTCGCCGGGGTGCTCGGCGTCGGGCTCGTGCTCGTGGTCGGCGGCGGCCTGTTCTGGACGATCCGGCGGCGCGGCGGCTCCGAGAACCGGGTCGAACCTCGCGCCGAATCCCGGACGGACTAGTGGGCGCGGGGCACGCGCACCGGCTCTACCTGCCGGGGAACTCGCCGGTGCACCGGCTGCCGCCGCACTGCAAGCTCGTCGCGGTGCTGGCGTTCACGCTGCTCGTCGTCGCGACGCCGCGCGAGCGGATGTGGGCGTTCGGCGGCTACGCGCTGCTGCTCGCGGCGGTCGCCGCCGCCGCGCGCGTCCCGTTCGGGACGCTCGCGCGGCGCGTCGCCATCGAGGTGCCGTTCGTCGCGTTCGCGTTCCTCATGCCGTTCGTCGCGAACGGGGAGAAGGTCACGGTCCTCGGGCTGCGGCTGAGCGAGAACGGGCTGTGGGGCGCGTGGAACATCCTCGCGAAGGGCACCCTCGGCGTGCTCGCGTCCGTCCTGCTGGCCGCCACGACCGAGCCGCGCCTGCTCCTGCTCGGCCTCGAACGCCTCCGGCTGCCCCGCCTCATCGTGCAGATCGCCTCGTTCATGCTGCGGTACGGCGACGTCGTCGCCGCCGAACTCGGCCGGATGCGGGTGGCGCGCGCGTCCCGCGGGTTCGAGGCGCGCGACGTCCGCGCCACCGGCGTCCTCGCCAAGTCGCTCGGCGCGCTGTTCCTGCGCTCGTACGAACGCGGCGAGCGGGTGCACCTGGCGATGGTGAGCCGCGGGTACGACGGCCGCATGCCGGTGCTGCACGACATCGGCGCGACGCGCGTCCAGTGGTCGGCAGCCGCCGCCCTGCCGCTGGCCGCGTCCCTGGTGACGCTGGCCGCTTGGATGGGCGCATGACCCCTTCACTGGACGTCCGAGGCCTCGCCTACGCCTACCCGGACGGGACGCAGGCGCTGTTCGGCGTCGACCTGACGATCGGGCGCGGCGAGCGCGTCGCGCTGCTCGGGCCGAACGGCGCGGGCAAGACGACGCTCGTCCTGCACCTCAACGGCATCCTGCGGGGCGGCCTGGGGGAGGTGCGGGTCGGCGGGCTCGCCGTCGACCCGGGCGACCGCGCGGCGCTGCGGGAGGTGCGCCGCCGGGTCGGCATCGTGTTCCAGGACCCCGACGACCAGCTGTTCATGCCGACCGTCCGCGAGGACGTCGCGTTCGGCCCCGCGAACCTCGGGCTGCGCGGCGCCGAACTGGACGCCCGCGTCCGGTCCGCGCTCGACCGCGTCGGGATGGCGCACGTCGCGGACCGTCCGCCGCAGCACCTGTCGTTCGGGCAGCGCCGCCGCGTCGCGGTCGCGACCGTCCTGGCGATGGAGCCGGAGATCCTGGTGCTGGACGAGCCGTCGTCCAACCTCGACCCGGCGAGCCGCCGGGAGCTGGCCGAGGTCCTGCTGAGCCTCGACGTGACCGTCCTGATGGTCACCCACGACCTCCCGTACGCGGCCGAGCTGTGCCCGCGCTCGGTGATCCTGTCCGGCGGGGTCATCGCCGCCGACGCCCCCACCCGGGACCTGCTCACCGACGCCGACCTGCTCCGCGAGCACCGGCTCGAACTGCCGTTCGGCTTCGACCCCGCCGCCGCGATGCGCTGACCGCCGCACGTACCGACCGTCGCCGACGCCGTTCGGGGCGTTCCGCTTGCTTCGCGTGCCCGCCTCCGCCAGACTCGTTGCTCTCGACAATGGCAATGATTTTCATATCCGAAACGGGGGCATTTCGCCGTGAAAGTAGCGTTCGTGGGCAAGGGCGGCAGCGGCAAGACCACGCTGTCGTCCCTGTTCGTCCGGCACCTGGCGGGCCGCGGGCTGCCGGTGGTCGCCATCGACGCCGACATCAACCAGCACCTCGGCGTGGCGCTCGGCCTCGACGAGGACCGCGCCGCCAAGATCCCCGCGATGGGCGACCACCTCACCGAGATCAAGGAGCACCTGCGCGGGACGAACCCGCGCGTCTCGTCCGCGTCCGCCATGGTCAAGACGACGCCGCCCGGCGAGGGCTCGCGGCTGCTCGCCTTCCGCGGCGACGACCCGATCCACCGGCTGGCCGAGGACGTCGACGGCGTGACGCTCCTGGCCACGGGCCCGTTCAACGACGACGACCTCGGCGTGGCCTGCTACCACTCCAAGACCGGCGCCGTCGAGCTGTACCTCAACCACCTCGTCGACGGGCCCGGCGAGTACGTCGTCGTGGACATGACGGCCGGGGCCGACACGTTCGCGTCCGGGCTGTTCACCCGCTTCGACCTGATGTTCCTCGTCGCCGAACCCACCCGCAAGGGCGTCGGCGTCTACCGGCAGTACACCGAGTACGCCCGCGACTACGACGTCGCGATCCGCGTCGTCGGCAACAAGGTGCAGACCGACGACGACGTCGCCTACCTGCGCGAGCACGTCGGCGACGACCTGCTGACGTGGCTCGGCCAGTCCGCGTCCGTCCGCGCGCTGGAGCAGGGCCGGGCCGGCGTCGCGCTGGAGGAGGGCAACGAGGCCGCGCTGTCGCGGATGCGCTCCGAGATCGACTCCCGCGTCAAGGACTGGGAGAAGTTCCAGCGGCAGGCCGTGGAGTTCCACGTGAAGAACGCGCGGAGCTGGGCGAGCCGGGCTGTCGGCGAGGACCTGGAGGCCCAGGTCGACCCCGCGTTCCGTTTCCCGGGTGCGCTCGTCCGCTAGGGCCTACCCGCGGCGGGCCGGGCGCCACTAACCTGCCCGGCATGACGATGCGGCGGATGGTGATGACGGCCGGGGGCGCGGTGCTGCCGGTCGCGGTGCTCTCCCTGATCTTCGGCAACCAGTGGGTGGCCGAGGCGATCAGGGAGGAGGCCGGTCCGGGCTTCGAGGGCGTCTGGCAGCTGATCTACCGGCTGCAGACGCTCGCATGGTTCATCTACTCGGACAACGGGACGGACTGGGTCGAGCTCATCGTCCTGGACTTCGGCCTGATCCTCACCCTGGCGCTGCTCGCGGGCCTCGCCGCGGCGGGAGTGCGCGCCCTCGACCCGAACCGCGGAGCCCTGGGCGCGGTCGTCACCGGCTGGTGGGCCTGCGTCGTCGCCGCAGGTGTCGGCGGCCTCGTCACCGGCGTGCTCGTGGAACTGGTGACCGATGTCGCCAGGTACCACATGATCGGAGGGTACGTCACCGAGGGCGCCGCCTTCGGCCTGCTCTACGGCTGGGTCGCGGGCCTCGGCGCGCTCGCCGGTTACCGGCTCACCCGCGACCGCGGGACCGGCGGCGGACAGCCGGTGCAGCAGCAGTACGGGGGACAGCAGCCGTACGGCGGGCAGCAGCAGTACGGGCAGCAGCCGTTCGGGCAGCAGCCCTACCAGCCGCAGCCCCAGCCGTACGTGCCGCCGCAGCACCCGGCCGCGGTCCCGTACGTGCCGCCGCAGGGCGGGCCGCAGCAGCCCGCCTGGGCGGCGCTGCCGCAGCCGCCGGCCGTCCCGCCGCAGCC
>NZ_MKJY01000561.1 GCF_001942465.1 Actinomadura sp. CNU-125 | reverse complement strand
TGGATCGGCAGCAAGCAGCGTAGATCTGCCCGCAGATCACCCATGAAGAAGCTGTCCGGAAAACGCGTGGCCCCTCACTATGGACGTGTTGCGCGAGCTTCCCGGCCGACGCTCATGGTCCCGTCCGGACGGCAGACCTGTCGGGGGTACGCATCAGGCCTTCGGTGCGGCGAATGCGGACTGCAGGGTCGTGACTATGACGCGGGCCGCGTCATCGCTCTCGAGCCGGCCGGCGGTGACCTCTTCGGCCGCAGCGTTCATCGTCAGGTGGGTGACCGCCAGGAGCCAGGCAACGGACAGATCGGCGCGAAAGACGCCTTCGCGCTGGCCGCGCTCGACCAGGCCCCGCATCCGAGCTTCGGCCTTCTCGTGCATCTCCCGGATCCGGACCGGCTGCAGGACGCGCTGAGCGACGACGAGCACGGCGCGGAGACGCTCAAGGAGCATCCAACTCGAGGTGATCAGAGCCTCGAACGCCTCGGCGGGATCCCCGTCGAGGGGGACGTCGGCCAAGACTGCCTCGGCCTGTTCGAGGCTGTCGGCGAGCGTAGCGTCAACGAGTTCGGCACGCGTCTTGAAGTGCCCGTAGAGGGTCATCCGACCGACGCCCGCTTGGGCCGCGATGTCGGCGACGGAGGCGTCGGGGTTCGCTCGGAGCGCGGTCGGAGCCGCCGCGAGGATCTTCGCCCGATTGCGCTGGGCATCCGCGCGCTGGTTGGCCGCGCGCGGAGTCGCCGTCGGAGCCCGGCGCGTACCCCGTGTCCCCTGCGCCTTCCTGTTCGGCATCGTCCACCTCACAACTCGTATGGGAATGTATGAGATAGTGTAGCCGTTTCAATCCGTACACCATTGATTGAGTTACGGTGCCGTCGTCCGCACTGGGCGATGCCGACAGAGGAAGGAGCGGCTGGACCATGAGACCGACACGCGCGAGAACCGGGGGCGCACCATGACTGGCACGAGCACCCCGGCCCTTAAGACGGGGGCGAAGCAGTGGTGGGGCCTGGCGGTCCTCGTGATCCCCTCGACCCTGCTGTTCATGATGCTCACGATCTTGTTCCTGGCCGCGCCGAACATGGCTGCCGACCTGAACCCGACGAGTGCCCAACTGCTGTGGATCCTCGACATCTACGGCTTCGTGATGGCAGGCTTCCTGGTCGCGATGGGGGTCCTCGGCGACAGGATCGGCAAGCGACTCCTCATGGTGATCGGCGCAGTCCTGTTCGGGCTGGTATCGGTCGCCGCCTCCTTGACCACCGTCCCCGAGCTGATGATCGCCTGGCGCGCCGTCCTCGGCGTGGGGGGAGCCATGATGCTCCCGTCCACATTGGGCCTGATATTCGTGCTGTTCGCCGACCCCAAGGCCCGCGGGGTCGCGATCGGCGTGTGGGCGGGAGGGATCTCCGCCGGCGTCGCCCTCGGCCCGCTGCTGTCCGGCCTGCTGCTGGAGGTGTTCGGCTGGCAGGCCACCTTCCTGGTCGCCGTCCCGGTGATGGCCCTGGTCGCCATCGGCGCGCCGCTGCTTCTTCCCGAGCACAAGGACCCGAATGCGAAGATCGAGATGTTCAGCGCGGTGCTCCTCGTCGCCGCGCTGCTCGCGATCATCTACGGCGTCAAGCGATTCGCCACCCAGGAGCCCATCGGCCCATCGATCGGCCTGCTGGTCGCCGGGGCACTGGTCGGGCTGTGGTTCGTGCTCCGCCAGCTGCGCGCGCAGCAGCCACTGCTGGACGTGCGCCTGTTCGCCAACCGCACCGTCAGCGGAGCACTCGCAGTGTTCCTCCTGTCGGCTGCTGCGCTGGGCGGGGTGTACTCGCTGTTCACCCAGTACCTGCAGCAGGTGCAAGGACTTTCGCCGATGCAGGCCGGGCTATCGATCCTGCCCGCCGCGGCAGTCCTCATCGTCGTGTCGACCCTCTCTCCGGCGCTCGCCCGGAGGTTCCGGCCGGGCAACGTGATCGCAGTCGGCCTGCTTACCCAGGTCGTCGGCTACATCCTGTTCACCCAGCTCGACGCCGGCACCGGTTTGGCGTTGGTGATCGCGAGTTTCGTGGTCACCTATCCGGGGGTCGCGCCGGCCATGGCACTGACCACGGACCTGGTGGTGAGCTCGGTGCCGCCGACGAAGGCAGGTGGTGCCTCTGGGCTCGCGACGACTGTCAACGATCTGGGCATCTCGCTCGGCGTCGCGGTTATCGGCAGCGTCGGGATCGCCGCCTACCGCGGCCAGATCGCGGAATCCCTGCCCGATGGGTTGCCTGCGGAGGCAGCGGCTTCTGCAGAGACCGGCATCGAAGGAGCCCTCGCCGTGGCCACCGAGTTGCCCGAGGCGATCGGCGGTGCCCTGACGACTGCAGCGCAGCAGGCCTTCACGAGCGGGCTCAATGCCGCTGCGTTCGCTTCAGCGGTCATCGCCGCCGTCGCCGCGGTTACCGCTGCGACCCGGCTGCGCCACATCAGGCCCACCGCCCAGGCGCAGGAGGAGCGGGAGAGCACAGTCCAGGAGTCGTGAAGATGAGTCACGTCCGCGCCCGACCGGATCGTCGGGCGCGGACGTGGTGACGTCCACCGAGGTCGCATGGCACCTCAGCGAGCCCAAGCGACGTCGGGCGGCAGTGTCTCCAATCACCAGCGCGGTATCACCAGAAGGCATCGATGCAGCGGTTCTCGGTCTTGGACGATCCGCCGAGGGCCGGTCGCATCCGGTCACGTCCATTGGAGTGGTCACTAGGGCACCATGGCTCTCGCCGGGCACCGCTGGTGCTTGGTGAAGAGACTCGGCGGGACCGAGGTGACGGCCTGGACGGGCCGCGCGATCTCCCGTACGCCCACCTGCTGAGCACGCAACAGCGCGATCTCTTCTCGCTCCGCGAACGACAGATAACGGCCCGACACCGTCGGGGCAAGACAGGGTCCCACCCCGCCAGCCTGGCGAAACCAGCGTGTCCCCACCGCCTGCGACACGCCGATCTCGACCGCGGCATCCTCCGACCTCGCCCCCGTGCGATGGCCCGCCAGAACCGAACACGGTCCTCACGCCACGCGACAGTCGGCCGCCCCGGCGAGGGAATCTCCCCGCGATACAAACGGACAGCCTCCTGGATGGTGAAACTGCAACGGTCCGGGTCGGTCCCGGGGCGGGACTGCGCGGCATCCACCATGGCGGTCCGCAGCAGCTGGTAGAGCGTGAGCAGCGCCCACATCTCCTACTGGAGACCGGCGGGATCGCCGGACCTCAGCACGCGACCGCGCAGGATCGTGTGCCGGAGCGCGTAGTAGGCCGACTCGTGTTCCCATCGTTGGTGATACAACGCGACCAGCGCAGCGGCGGGATGACGGCGGGCATCGGTCAGCGTGGTGACCAGCCGGTAAGAGGCGTCGAAGACCGTACCGTCCGCGCAGGTCACCGTGATGTTCGCGTCCACGATCCGCACTCGGACCGATCCGATCACCGACAGGTAGGAGCCATCGCCCGGACGCGAGAGGACCGGGACACGGCGGTTGCTGCGCAGACGGCCCAGCACCTGGGCACCGGTGTCGGCCGCCGCGGCCAGGAAGTCGTTGCCGTCGAACCCCTTGTCCCACAGCACCGGCATGTCCGGGGTCAAAAGATGCAGGAGCCGCTGCGCGTATGCGGTCTCGCCCACGGCCGTGGGCCGAACACCGCGCCGACCAGGGCACGGGTGCCCGTCTCCACCAGGGTCATAACCCCCAGCTGGGGGTAGCCGCCATGCGCCGGCCGGTCGAGCCAGACCCGATTCTGGTCGGTATCGGGGGCCTTCAGCGAGCTGCACCCATCGAAGGAGACCGTTCGGTAGCGGCCGAACCGCACCCCAGGCGTCACCGGCCGCGCCAGCGGTCCCGACACCACCTCGAACAGTGCCCGCACCGGCGCGTCGCCCACCCGGCGGCGCAGGTCGCGCAGCGCCTTCGCGGTCGGTCCGACAGCGGACCGCCCGGCCAGGGACGCGGTCATTTTGCCCCACACCAGCCGATAGCCGACCTCCGGGAACATGCACATCGCGAGCACGAAATAGACCCCGACCCGCAGGGGAAGCTTCCGGAGACGGCGCTGCACCCGCACCCGGCCCGTTTCCGCCAGCACCGCGTCCACCAGCTCGAACGGCACGACCTGCGTAAGCTCTCCCAGATGCCCGGGCCCGAACACCCCCGCGGCCACCCGCACCACCCGGGAAATGACAGACTGACCCCGCAACGGGACTCCACTCTTCAGATGATCTTCGCCGACATCTGATCTACCGGAGTCCCGTTGCCCGTCTCAGCCGTTTGACAAGAGCCGAATCCCCTTAACTACCTGGCCTTGGGGGAACCCCCGGCGTCGCGGAGGAGGAGATTGACCTCGCCCATCAGAACCGCTCTCCGAGTCTCCTGACCATACTCGCGAGATTCGCAGAGAGCGTGCCCCGGATGACGTCCGCCACATGCTGTAGGCCCTGCACCGACGCACGTTGGCAAGCAGAAAGCGTGGCGGCGTGATCTATCTTGTGATCGGCCTGGTCTCGTCGGCGGTCCTGCTCGGCCGCATGGCGAGCCCCGCTCTCGATCGGCTCCGGCGCCACGCCGGGCATTCGGGGATCGCCATCGCCTGCTGGGGCGCGGCTCTGACCGGCACCTTCATCGCCGATATCGGCAAGCGGCGGGCCCGCGCCGCGTCGTCCAGGCCGCCGCCGCGGTCTTCCTCACGGCCGCCGTTGCCACTCCCCTCCTGGCCGCCGCCGCGACGATCGCCGAACTGTCCGAGATCTGCTGAGGCCGACCGCCTTACACCGGCGTGCTCATGGAGAGGGCGATCGGCGGGGACTGAGCACGGCAAGGACCACGGCCACGATCACCAGCGCGGGGACGTCGCCGACCAGATGGCCCCATTCACTGAGGTCCATCGCGGCGTGCACAGCCATGACGGCGGCGTGGGCGAGGCTGGACCACACGGTGAACCAGATCAGAGACAGATGGTCGAGCGGGTCGCGCGCGGCTCGGATCAGGAAGATCCCGAGCACGGTGTAGATCACCGCGATCATCTGCTCGTACTCGGGCTGCTCAGGTCCCCAGCGAAAACCGGCCTGCCATAGGTTGATCAGTGGGTACACCCCGACGGCAAAGCCGATCCCCACCACGAGCAGGGCCATCCGAAGGCGGCGTTCCTGGATGCTCCGCACGGCGTCAGCAGTCCTCTGGTTTGAGGCTGGCGACGAGGTTGAAGGCGCCGGTGAGCAGGTTGAGGGTAACCAGGCCGACGATCTCGGCGATGACCCGTTCACTCCAGCCCTGTGCGCGCAGCGCGGTGACGTCTGCATCGGTGAGGGACGCCGGTTCGGTCAGAGTGCGGACCGCGAAGGCCACCAGCGCCGCCTCCCGGGTGTCGGTCGCGGTGCCCTGCCGAGCAAAGTCGATGTCGGTGTCGGTCAGTCCCGCCGCACGACCGGCTTCGGTGTGGGCGGCCAGGCACAGGCCGCAACCGATCCGGCCCTGTACCGCCAAGGAGGTCTTCTCGCTCAGCCGGCGGGGGATCTTGACGCGTCTCATCGCCCGGGACAAATCAAGGTAGCCCTGCAGAAGCGCAAGCGAATGCGCCATGGTGGCGACCATGTCGCCGACCGAGCCATGACGGCCGACGATGTCTTCGAGGATGTCGCGGGACTTGCCAGGGCCTCGTGAGGGGCGAGTGCGGACAGGTTCGGCATGGAGTCCTCTCGTGACTTGGAGGTTGACCTCATTGTCGCTACCCCCCGGGGGTATTCAAGTCCAACTTACGCCGAGGACGTCTTCACGGCAAGTCATGCACCTCCAGGGGTCCCTGAGACTGGGGGCATTTGTTGCAATTGGCTACTTGGGTAGCGAATGAGGCCAACTCTCCTACGCTCCGCAGGAGAGATTGCTCGCCGTCCCCGCCGGGCCGCGATGGCCACGCCGAATCCTGCGGACCCGCGAGGTTCGGGGAACCGGGAACCATCTTCTCCACTGGGGTGAATCCGCTTGCCCCGAGTGGTAGGGCGAACCCGGCAGCTCACCCTGTAGGCGGCACAGGCTGGGCTTGGCCCGAGCGCCCGCACCGGCGCGGGACCCGCACCGAACGCGGACCCCGGAGGTGCCTCGGCGAAGCGATGGGCGTGGTCAGGGCGGCCCTGAGCCAGCGCGGCGTTCCGTGCTCGTGGGGCGACAGCAACGCCTCTGGACCGTCCTATGGAACCGCGCAGGGCGCCAACATCAAGGGTTCGACTGCTCTGGGCTGACGCTGTACGCCTACGCCCAGGTCGGCACCAGCCTCCCCCACTACACCGGCGCCCAGTACAACGATGGAACCCGCGTCTCCCGGAGCCAGCTCGGCAGACCGACGCCTACGCGAACTATGATCAGGGCTGCTCCCACCCTCCCCGGCACCACCCGGATCAGGCTGCCCTCAGCTCCACCGACCTGCTACGACAGGCCGAAGGTGAAGGTCTCCCACCTCCACTCAAATCACAGCGCCTCACGGCGCACGCCGTTAACCTGGACAGACCCTCCGTGGACGCAACCCTGTGTTTGCGAAGGAGCCGGTCGGGCGTAGGTGCGATTCAGAAGATGGTGGCCGGATCGCCTCGGCCTCAGATTGCAGGGATGCCGACGGCCGGAGCACCTGGCGGGGCGCTCCGGCCTAGTGGCAAGGTGTGGGTCAGGCCGCGGTTGCAGTGGCCAGCGGTTGACGTGCGGCGATGGCGCGGCGCAGTCTGATGAGTTCCTTGGGCCAGTTGACCGCGACGGCGCGACGAGCTTCCCGCCTCGTCCGAAGCCGACGGAGAACTTCTCCTCTTCAACGGAACCTGAGATCGCCACCATCTCGTCGGCGGTTCTGGGAAGGCCGGCCCACTGGATGCGGGTGCCGTGCACGCGTGTGCCCAGGGAATGCACCTCGGTGAACGGCTCGGCGTCCTGCGGGCCGCGGAGGAGGTTGCGGGCGGCGACGGCGCCTGCTCGTTGGCGTTGGCCCAGTGCTCGATGCGCACGTACTCGTCGTCGAAGACGCCGTGCGGCCAGCGGGCGACGTCTCCCGCCGCCACGATGTTCGCGTGCCCTCGAGCGAAGAGCGCGGAATCGGTGAGCACGCCGTCGTCGAGATGCAGCCCGCTGCCGTCCAGCCATTCCGTGTTGGGGAGGACGCCCAAGCCGACGATGACCAGGTCGGCCGGGAGGGAACGTCCGTCGCTCAGCCGGACGGCGCTCACGTGGCCGTCCCCCTTGAGCGACTCCACGCGCACCCCGGAGACGAGTTCGACCCCGTTCCGCGTGTGGTGTTCGGCGAGCCACTCGCCGACGGTCTCGCCGAGCGGACCGGCCATGGGCGCCGGAGCCGCGTCGATCAAGACGACTTCGATTCCCAGCGCACGGAGCGTCGAACTGACCTCGCCGCCGATGATGCCGCCGCCGATGACGGCGACGCGCCGCGGACCTTCTCGCAGCGCCTTGCGCAGGTTCATCGCGTCGTCGAAGGTGCGGAGCAGGTGGACTCCGGTGAGGGACATGTCTGAGTCGTCGAGCCGACGCGGGCGAGCTCCGGTCGTGATCACCAATCCGTCGTAAGGGACCTGCGCGCCGTCGTCGAGTGTGATGGCCTGACGTGCGGTGTCCAGCCCCACGGCGTTCCGGCCGATCAGCCAGCGTGCGTCCAGCTGATCGCTGCCGGGTAGCGCGACGTCGTCGTCGCCGGTCAGGAGGCTCTTGGACAGGGGTGGGCGGTTGTAGGGGAGATGGGGCTCGGCGCCGACCAAGGTGAGGTCCCCTGTGTACCCCTCGTCCCGGAGCGTCTGCGCGGCGCGTAGGCCGGCCAGCGATGCGCCGACCACCACGAGCCGATCGAGCTTCCTCATGTCATGCCTCCGTGCACGTTGTGATTGGACGATGGCATACCTTACCCCCGAGGGGTATAAGTGCAAGACACTCTCGGAGAGATACGGCTAGGGGGTAGGGGTTGCGGTCTCCTGGTCCGCGTGGCAGCATGAACGCCGAATCAATACCCCCCCGGGGTACGAGGAGGAGAAGATGAGCACCGCTACTTACACCGTCACCGGCATGACCTGCGGCGGCTGCGCCGGCACCGTCAAGCAGGAGGTGGAACGGGTCGCCGGGGTGACCGCCGTGGACGTGGATCTGACCGGCGCCAAGGTGACCGTGACCAGCGACGCCCCCATCGACGAGGCCCAGATCCGGGCCGCCGTCGAGGAGGCCGGATACGAGCTGAAGGCATGAGATGAACACAGCGAGCAAGCTGGGCGCGTACGCGCTGGGCCTTGCCGCCGTGTTCGGTGGCGCGGTGGGCGTCGGCGACATCGCCGGCCCCGCCGTCGCCACCGTCCAGGCGGAGAAGGCGCACGGGGGTGGGCACGGCACGGCCGACACCAAGGAGCCGGTCGTCCCCGGTGGTCTCCAGGTCTCCCAGGGCGGGTACACGCTGGTGCCGGAGGCGACGGTGGTCGAACCCGGTGAAGAGACCGACTTCCGCTTCACCGTGAACGGCCCGGACGGCAAGCCAGTGACGCGATACCAGCCGCTGCACGGCAAGGAGCTGCACCTGATCGTGGCGCGGCGGGACCTGTCGGGCTTCCAGCATCTGCACCCGACGCAGGCCGGCGGGGGCGTCTGGACGATCCCGCTGACGCTGCCGGACGCGGGGACGTACCGCTTCTTCACCGACGTCCAGCCGGAAGGAGCCAAAGAACAGTTGACGCTGGGCACCGACGTCACCGCTCCCGGGGACTTCCGGCCGCTCGCCCTGCCGAAGTCCGAGCCGGTCGCGACGGTCGACGGCTACGAAGTCGAACTGAACGGCACCCTGACCCCCGGCACCACCAGCAAGCTGGTCCTGACGGTGCGGAAGGACGGGAAGCCGGTCACCGATCTGGAGCCGTACCTCGAGGCGTACGGCCATCTGGTCGCACTGCGCGACCGTGACCTGGCCTACCTGCACGTCCACCCGGACGGGGAACCGGGCGACGGGAAGACCCGCCCCGGCCCCGAGATCACCTTCTACGCCGAGGTGCCCAGCTCCGGCGCGTATCGCCTCTACCTGGACTTCCAGCATGACGGCGAGGTCCGTACCGCGGAATTCACCGCACGGGCCGGCGACGCCGACCGGCCGGCCGAACGACCCGCCGAGACCGACGACGGTCACGGCGACCACGAGCACGGCTGACATCCCGCATGACGGTCACGAAGGAGGAGCGATGACTTCCGGCAATGCACCCGAACGGGTCGAGCTGGCGATCGGCGGGATGACGTGCGCCTCGTGCGCCGCTCGTATCGAGAAGCGGCTCAACAAGATGGAGGGCGTGACCGCGACGGTCAACTACGCCACCGAGAAGGCGCGGGTGGAGTACCCCGAGGGCGTCAGCGTCGACGAACTGGTCGCGCAGGTGGAGAAGGCCGGTTACACGGCGGAGCCACCCCGGTCGGCCGAGCCCGAGACCGGGGAGGGGGCTGAAGGCTCCGGTCGGACCGAGGACGACGGGCTGCGGTCGTTGCGCCAGCGCCTGTTCACCGCGGTGGTGCTGGCGGTGCCGGTGATCGCGATGGCGATGGTCCCGGCGCTGCAGTTCGAGTACTGGCAGTGGCTGTCGCTGACGCTCGCCGCGCCGGTCGTGGTGTACGCGGGGTGGCCGTTCCACCGGGCCGCGTGGACGAACCTGCGGCACGGCGCGACGACGATGGACACGCTCGTCTCGGTCGGGACGCTCGCCGCGTTCGGCTGGTCGCTGTGGGCGCTGTTCTTCGGGACGGCCGGCGAACCGGGAATGAAGCACGGATTCGAGTTCTCGATGACGCGCTCGGACGGCTCGATGAACATCTACCTGGAGGCGGCGGCGGGCGTCATCGCGTTCGTCCTCGCGGGCCGGTATTTCGAGGCGCGGTCCAAGCGGCGGGCGGGTGCGGCGCTGCGGGCGCTGCTGGAGCTCGGCGCGAAGGAGGTGTCGGTCGTCCGGGACGGCCGCGAGGAGCGCATCGGCGTCGACCAGCTCGTGGCGGACGACGTGTTCGTCGTCCGCCCCGGTGAGAAGATCGCCACCGACGGCGTCATCGTGGAGGGCTCGTCGGCGGTGGACGCGTCGCTGCTGACCGGGGAGTCGGTGCCGGTGGAGGTCGCACCGGGCGACACGGTCACCGGCGCCACCGTCAACGCCGGCGGTCGTCTCCTGGTCCGTGCCACGCGGGTCGGTTCCGACACCAAGCTGGCCCAAATGGCTCGCCTCGTCGAAGACGCCCAGAACGGCAAGGCCCAGGTACAGCGGCTCGCCGACCGGATCTCCGGCATCTTCGTCCCGATCGTGATCGTGATCGCGATCGCCACTCTCGGCTTCTGGATCGGATCCGGCGTCGGCCTGGCAGCCGCGTTCACCGCCGCGGTCGCCGTGCTGATCATCGCCTGCCCGTGCGCATTGGGCCTGGCCACCCCGACCGCTCTCATGGTCGGAACGGGACGCGGCGCCCAGTTCGGCATCCTGATCAAGGGTCCGGAGGTCCTGGAGTCCACCCGCCGGATCGACACCGTCGTCCTCGACAAGACCGGCACCGTCACCACGGGGAAGATGGCACTGGTCGACGTGGTCACCGCCGACGGCGCCGATGCCGAGCAGGTGCTCCGGCTCGCGGGCGCTGGAGAACGCCTCCGAGCACCCGATCGCCCAGGCCATCGCCGCCGGCGCCGCCGAGCGCGTCGGCGAACTCGGCACCGTCGAGGACTTCGCGAACGTCGAGGGGCTGGGCGTCCAGGGCATGGTGGACGGACACGGGGTGCTCGTCGGCCGCCCTCGGCTCCTGGCCGAGTGGTCGCAGCACCTGACGCCCGAGCTGGAGCGGGCGATGACCGACGCCCAGGCAC
Source organism: Actinomadura sp. CNU-125 (assembly GCF_001942465.1). Classification (GTDB taxonomy): domain Bacteria; phylum Actinomycetota; class Actinomycetes; order Streptosporangiales; family Streptosporangiaceae; genus Spirillospora. The sequence continues at coordinate 31,864 of NZ_MKJY01000561.1, read as the reverse complement.
GCGGCCACACCTCGGTCGCGGTCGGCATCGACGGGAGCGCGCAGGCAGTGATCACGGTCGCCGACCAGATCAAGCCGACCTCCGGCGAGGCGATCGAACGGCTTCGCGCACTGGGACTGCGCCCCGTCCTGCTCACCGGCGACAACGAGGCCGTCGCCCGTACGGTCGCCGACACGGTCGGGATCGACGAGGTCATCGCCGAGGTCCTGCCCGCCGACAAGGTCGACGTGGTCAGGAAGCTGCAGGACGAAGGCCGGACGGTGGCGATGGTCGGGGACGGCGTCAACGACGCCGCCGCGCTCGCCCAGGCCGACCTGGGCCTGGCCATGGGCACCGGCACCGACGCCGCCATCGAGGCGTCCGATCTGACGCTGGTCAGTGGAGATCTGCGGGCCGCGGCCGACGCAATCCGGCTGTCCCGCCGTACGCTCCGCACGATCAAGGGCAACCTGTTCTGGGCGTTCGCCTACAACGTCGCCGCCCTCCCGCTGGCGGCCGCCGGGCTGCTGAACCCGATGATCGCCGGCGGGGCGATGGCCTTCTCGTCCGTCTTCGTCGTCAGCAACAGCCTCCGCCTCCGCGGCTTCAAGCCTCTGAAGGGCGAGGGCACCGACGTCGCCGGTACAAGGGAGTCTCGGAGTTCTCGGGAGGTGCAGGCTGCCACACCGTGATCTTTGCTTCGAGGGGAGCCGTCAGGGACGGCTAACGGGCCCGGCGTCCTATCCCGACGCCGGGTCCGTTGCGTGCGACAGGGCGAGCCGGACGTCCTCGCCGCGATGGTGTCGGGTCGATCACGCACTGTTGCCTTTATGCTTGTCCGAGGAAGTCCGCAAGCCCAACGGAAGGCGGATGCTGTTCCGCTCGGGCTGCGGTCGGCGGTGAAGGGCAGGTGGGAAGGCTGACCCGGCGATCGGAAGCGCTTCGGCGCGCGAGCGGTGCCAAGCCGTGGTTCGTGCTGCTGCTGCTCTCCTGCGTGCTCGCCATGCACGGCGTTCAAGCCTCCCCGAGTCCGGTCGAGACGCACGGTATCCCGCTGAGCGTGACGGACGTCCAACGACACCACTCGGAGACGAAGACGTCCGCAGGGCACCATTCGTCGACCGGTGACCAACAGGACGACCATCGTCAGGACCACCCCGGCGGCAGATGTGTCTCGCGATGCTGACGATGCTCGTCCTCGCATGGGCGTTGCTCGTTCTTCGGCGACGCATGCGCAGCGTCTTGGCCGCGCGGCCGCTGATCCGGCCGTCCATCGTGCCGGTCGGACGGCCGCCGCCGGGGCCGTCCCTGTACGGATTGAGGGTGTTGAGGCTGTGACAGACCGAAGGCGCGGACTGCGCCCCAGGTCCTCGAATCACAGAACTCGATACGAAAGGTTCACCGAACCATGAAGCGCGTACTCGCACTCGTCGCCGTGCCGGCCCTGGCGGTGTCTCTAGCCGCCTGTGGTGGGGGCGGCGACGACTCCGGCGGCTCGATGCCGGGTCACTCGATGTCCACCAGTTCGTCCCCGTCCGCTGGAGGCGCCCAGGCGCAGCCGCATAACCAGCAGGACGTCATGTTCGCGCAGATGATGATCCCGCATCACCAGCAGGCGGTCGAGATGGCGGACCTCGCCGCGACCCGTGCCTCGTCCCCCGAGGTCAAGGCGTTGGCCGCAGAGATCAAGAAGGCCCAGGGTCCCGAGATCGCGCAGTTGACCGGCTGGCTGAAGACATGGGGCGTCTCGGCTCCTTCCCCCGGTATGGACCACGGGGGCATGGACGGCATGATGAGCGAGCAGGACATGCAGGAGCTCGAGCAGGCGCAGGGCGAGGCCTTCGATCGGGCGTTCCTCACGATGATGATCGAACATCACGAGGGCGCCGTCGAGATGGCCAAGACCGAGCAGGCGTCCGGGCAGTTCCCTCCGGCCAAGGAGATGGCCGGCAGCATCGTCACGTCGCAGTCGGCTGAGATCGCCAAGATGCGAGAACTGCTGAACTAGGACGTCGGGACGACATGAACGGGCGGAGCCTGCGGGCTCCGCCCGTTCCATCGTTCCTGGCCTCCTCAACTCACAGCGGGGTTGTGCACCAAAGGCCCTGCTCCGTATCACTGGGGAATCAATCAGACACGAAGAGTGATGTAGGGTCTCCGATGTGCCTTCGCAGCGTTCATCCCGACGGCGAGCCTTCCTGGCCGCCTTGGGGGGAGCGCTGGCTGTGGTCGGTTTGGGATACTTCCTCCTCTGTCCCTTGGACGACGTCGGGCACAGCGGTGTGTCGCATGCCGCTCATCATGAGCATTCCGGCGAACGGCAGTGCGTCCTGGAGGAGACCGCCGCCCGGTTCGGCGCCCCGGGAACGCCGGAGCACGGTCACTCGGGATGCCTGCACGCCGCCACGCAGGTCGACCGGGCATCCCAGGCCGAAGTGCAGCAGAAGATCGGGCCTGTGATGGAGGTCCTGCATCACGGCGTCCGCGATGGCGTGCCGGTACGAATCGGCGATCGTCCGAACCTTGCCCTGGCCGGACCGCCTGATCGTGGCGGCGGCCTCAGCTCACTCGGCATCCTGCGCATGTAGGCGGCCCGGCATGCGCCGGTGCCGTTTCTCGCCGTAGGCCCCTGGGAGCTCTGCGTCCTGCGAAAGCGCATCGGCCCATGCCCGCATGGCCGTAAATCCATGAGGATCGTGCGCTTGGGGGAACAAGATGAAGGCCGTAGGTCTTCGCGGTACCGAGGAAATCGTCGAGAATTCTGGAGATCGCAGGTCGCGGGCCGGGGCGGCGTGCAGGTCTCCGCTCGGGTTGGTCGGCAACACGCCCGTGCTGTGGGTGCCGGACCTGCTGTCCCGAAGCGGGGCCGGGTTCTGGGCCAAGCTGGAGGGCTGCAATCCCGGGGGGATCAAGGACAGGACGGCGCTCTTCATGGTCGAGCGCGCCAGATCGAGGGGCGAGCTGGCGTCCGGCGCGCCGATCATCGAGTCGACCAGCGGGACACTCGGCCTGGGCCTCGCCCTGGCCGGGCTGATCCATCGTCACCCGGTCACCTTGGTGACCGACCCGGGGATGGAGCCGCTCATGCGGCGCCTGCTGGCCGCGCACGGTGCGCGTGTCGACATGGTCCACGAGCCGCACCTGGAAGGCGGGTGGCAGGAGGCGCGCCGTCGACGGGTGCGGGAGCTCGTGGCCGCCCGGCCCGGTGCGTTCTGCCCGGACCAGTACAACAACCCCGATAATGTCGACGCCTACGAAGGGCTGGCGCTCGAGCTCGCAGCGCAACTGCGGGACGTCGATGTGCTGGTCTGCAGCGTGGGCACCGGCGGCCACAGTGCAGGAGTCTCCCGAGTGCTGCGTCGGTTCTTCCCCGAGTTGCGGCTGGTGGGCGTCGACACGATCGGCTCCACGATCTTCGGGCAGCCCGCGCGGGCGCGGCTGATGCGAGGGCTGGGCAGCAGCATCCACCCTCGCAACGTCGACTACGCGGCCTTCGACGAGGTGCATTGGGTAGCGCCCGGGGAGGCGGTGTGGGCGTGCCGCCGGCTCGCCGCCGAGCGGTACGCCACGGGCGGCTGGAGCGTGGGTGCCGTCGCGCTCGCGGCGTCGTGGATCGCGCGCACCCGTAGTGCGGACGCCGGGATCGTCGCGGTCTTCCCGGACGGACCGCAGCGGTACTTCGACACCGTCTACAACGATGCGTACTGCGCGGAGCACGGGCTCCTCGGCGTGGTGCCGGCCGAAGAGCCGGACGAGCTCTCCGACCCGGCCGAGCGGGAGGTCGTTCGCTGGACGCGGTGCGCCACGGTGGTCGACCCGCTGAACGGCGATGTCCATGGCGGAAAGGAGAACCGCAGGTGATCGGGACCGCCGCGCAGGCGCATTCGTTCAGCAGACCGATCCGGCTGCTGCTGATCAACCAGCTGACGATCAACATCGGCTTCTACATGCTGATGCCGTATCTGGCCAACCATCTGGCCGGGGACATCGGCCTCGCGATGTGGGTCGTCGGCCTCATCCTGGGTGTGCGGAACCTCAGTCAACAGGGCATGTTCCTCGTAGGCGGCAGCCTGGCCGACCGGATCGGATACAAGCCGATGATCCTGGCGGGGCTCGCCCTGCGGACCGTCGGATTCGCCATGCTGGGGCTGGCCGGCAGCCTGCCCTGGCTCATCGTCGCCTCGGCGCTCACCGGCCTGGCGGGTGCCCTGTTCAATCCAGCCGTGCGCGCGTATCTGGCCCAGGAGGCGGGAGAGCGCAAGGTCGAGGCGTTCGCGGTGTTCAACGTCTTCTACCAGCTCGGCATCCTCATCGGACCGCTGATCGGACTGCTGCTCGGCGGGGTGGCGTTCCGGCTCACCTGCCTGGTCGCGGCCGCGGTCTTCGCCGTGCTCGGCTTCGCTCAAGCGCGTTGCCTGCCGTCTCGGCGCGGGAGCCGGACGGACGCGGACGGCGGTCTGCTGCGGGATTGGCGGCAGGCCTTCGCCAACCGGGTCTTCCTGCTGTTCTCGCTGGCGATGATCGGCTCGTACGTCCTGAACTTCCAGGTCTACCTGGGGTTGCCGATCGAGATGCGCCGCCTCACCGGGGGAGAACTGGGCGTCACGCTGATGTTCGCCCTGTCCGGCGCGATGGCGATCGCCGGGCAGCTTCGCGTCACGGCGTGGGCGAAGGCCCGCTGGGAGCCCGCGCAGGCGATCGTCCGGGGCTTGCTCCTCATGGGCCTGTCGTTCGTGCCGATCGCCCTGTGCGCCGGAGTCGTGCCCCTCTCGAGCGGGAACGGAACCGTTCTCGACCATCTCGTGGTGATGTTCCCGCTTCTGCTGACGACGGCGCTGCTCACGCTCGCCACGATGATCGTCTACCCGTTCGAGATGGCCACCGTCGCGTCCCTTGGCGACACGCGCATGGTGGGTACCTATTACGGTCTCTACAACACCCTGTCCGGAATCGGGATCACGGTGGGCAACCTGCTGTCGGGCGCCGCGATCGACGCAGGCCGCCGCGTCGGTCTGCCAGGCCTCCCTTGGTGGTCGCTCGCGGCCGTCGGACTCGGTTGCGCGATGTGCGTCCGGCTTCTCGCGCGTTCCAGCAGGTGGACGGACGATCCAGGAGTACACCCGGCGGCGGATCGACGCCGGGCGCTCAGCGGCGCGGAACGCGTGCAAGGCAGGTCGTGAAGCGCCGAACGCGACCGAGGAGCCCAACGGAGGGCCGGGCCCGCCGCACCGCCGCGCGGGTCCGGCTGTAGCCTCTCTTCTACTAAGCAACTTAGTAGAATGGAGCTGGGTATGGACGGGATCGGCGGAATCGTCGCGGACGGGCCGCTCCTCGTCGCGGCGCTCGTGGCCGCCGCGGCGGGAGTCGTGTCCTTCCTCTCTCCCTGCTGCCTGCCGCTCGTGCCCGGCTACCTTTCGTACGTCACCGGGATGGCGGGTGCGGACGCACAGCGCGCCGTCGATGAGACCGGGACGTCCGGCGGCCGCCGTCGCCGGTCTTCGGGACGAGTGCGCACGGTCGTGGGAACGGCTCTGTTCGCCCTCGGATTCTCCGCGGTGTTCGCGGCCTACGGGGCCCTGTTCGGCGGCCTCGGCGCGGTGCTGGTCACCTATCAGTCGGTGCTCACCCGGGTGCTGGGCGCGTTGGTGATCACCCTCGGCCTGGCGTTCATGGGCGTCCTCGACCGAATTCCGCTGCTGGCCCGTTCGGTGCGCCCCTCCTGGCGGCCGCGGGCCGGCCTGGCGGGCGCGCCGCTGCTCGGCGTGGTGTTCGGCCTCGGGTGGACTCCCTGCATCGGCCCGACGCTCGCGGCGGTGCTCAGCCTCTCGGCCACCACAGGGACCGCCGGTCGCGGTGCGATCCTGTCGCTGGTGTACGGCCTGGGGTTGGGCGTCCCGTTCTTGCTGGCGGCTCTCGGTGTCTCGTGGGTGATGCGGGCGTTCGACGTGGCCCGCACGCGTGCTCGTGCGCTCACCACGGCCGGCGGTGCCATGCTCGTTGTCGTCGGTGTTCTGCAGGTCACCGGCGTGTGGGGTCGCCTCATCGCCCTCATGCAGGGATGGGTCCAGGATTACGCCGTTCCGCTGTGACGGGCACGTCCTGCAACTGCCTACTAGCCATCATAGTAGGTAGGGGTGAGTAGTCCTCCGTTGGTTGGGTAGTCGCCACGATGCAAGATCTCCTACCCCGCGTAGGGCGAAGTCGAATCAAAGGCCTGGAATGCAGACTTACCTGGCGGTACTCGCTCTCCTGGGGGCGCTGGGAGCGGCGGTCGCGGCCGTCTACGCGTTGTCGGTGGTCTTGGCGCCGCCGGGCATCGTCGGCACAGGTCCGTTCCTGTCCGGGATGCGGCCTCAGGAACACGCACTGTCCCGCTACCACGTGCGTTGGTACGTGGTGACGATGGTCTTCCTGGCCTTCGACATGGAGATGGTCTTCATGTACCCGTGGGCCGTGATCGTCGCCTCTGTCGGGGCCAAGGCCGTCGTGGAGATGTTCCTGTTCCTCGGTCTCCTCGTGGTCGGCGTCGTCTACGCATGGCGCGAGGGGGCGTTCCGGTGGACCTGAGGGCCCGGCTCCTCGGCTTCGCGACCGCGCGACCGCGTGCATTCGTCATCACGTCGCCCGGTGCGACGCGGACCCGGCTGCTGGTCGAGGACGGCCTGCGGCGGCGCGGCGGCCGGACGGTCACGGCTCCTGCGGCGGCGACCATACTGATCCTTTGCGGCACTCCCGGCGAGGAGCTGGCGTCGGCGGTGGACGTGACATGGGCCGATGTGCCCGGACCGAGGGCCTTCATCCGGCTGGACGAGACGGTGTCGGCGGAGGAGGTCGCCACGGCGCTGGACCGGGCGGTTCGAGAACTGGCCGACACCGCGGTCCAGTGGGCTGATGCCGCCGCCCGCCGGGCTTGGACCCCGGAGGACGACCAAGATGCCGAGCACGAACAAGATGACGAAGCCGACCACGAGGGTGGCCACGAAGCCTCTCCGCCCCACGACGAGCACGAGGAGCACCAGGAGCACGGCGGACATGAGGAGCATGGCGGGCATGCGGGTCATGGGGGCGGACACGACGGTCATGAGCACCACATGGGGGCGCCGATGGGGCTGCCCATGGCCGGACGGGCGGACGACCGCGACGGGCTGAAGCTCGACGTCCTGCATGTTCCGCTCGGTCCGGCTCTCCATGACTGGCCCGCGGGCCTCGTTCTCCACCTGACGCTGCAGGGCGACGTCGTCCAAGCGGTGAGAGTCGGTGTGGCGGACGGCGGGGAGAGCAGGTCGTCCTTCTGGGACGAGCCGTGGTTGCGGGCCACCGCGGGGCAGCGGGTGTCGGTGGGAGAGGCCGAACGGCGCCGAGCCGCCGCACATCTCGACAGCGTCGGGCGGCTGCTCGCGGTGGCCGGTTGGACGAACGCCGCCGAGCGGGCCCGGGTGCTGCGCGACGACGCCGTCGCCGACGCGTCCGGGGACCGACTGGCGGTGCGGTTCGCCGGGTTCTCGCGCCGTATCCGGAGGTCGTGGATACTGTGCTGGATGCTCCGCGACGTTGGCGTCATCGGGCGGGCGGCGGTAGATCGGCATGGGTTGAGCGGTCCATCCGCTCGTCATCTCGGAGACGTGTTCGCTCGTCTGCGGGGATGGCTGGACGAGGCCGGTGCGGCGATCGGGCGGATCGGCGACCGTGAGCAGCTGGACGGGAGTGACGGGCCGCGTGGGCCGATCGAGCGGCGTCCGTCCGCGGCGATGCTGAACCTCCTGCCAGTGTTACTGGAGGGAGCCGAACTCTCGGCGGCACGGCTGATCGTCGCGAGCCTGGATCCCGACCTGGCGCAGCCCGCCGTGCCTGCGGAGGTGGCAGGTGGGTGAGGCGACGCCCGTCTGGGCCGTTGTGGCGGTTCCGTTGCTGCTGGCCGGGCTGACCTACTCGGCCGCCGCCATGGATTCGGTTTTCCGCACGGGAGACGGCCTGGAGGCGCCGCTGCGCGAGGGCGTCCGGCTCCTCGGGCAGCAGCGGCGGAGACCGTTCGCGCCCGACATCCTGCTGGTTCGGATCGGCGTGGTCGGCCTTCCGGCGGCGGCGCTTCTGGCGGCGACGGTGATCCCGCTCGGCGCGACGAGCGTCTGGGACCTGCCGGTGAGCATCGTGTGGTTCAACGCGATGGAGGTCTTTGCGTGGGCCTCGCTGTGGCTCACCGGATGGGGTGTCAACTCGGCGTTCCCGCTGATCGGGGGCTACCGCTTCCTGGCCCAGGGGCTGGCGTACGAGCTGCCGCACATGTTCGTCCTGGCCACGGTCGCGCTGGGGGCGGGGTCGCTCGACTTCGGGGACGTGGCCGCCGCCCAGGACGGGTTGTGGTTCGTGGTCTGGATGCCGGTCGCGTTCGCGGTCTATCTCCTGTCGGCGCTCGCGATGGCCTTCTGGGGGCCGATGGGTCACCCGCTGGGGATCGACATCGCGGGTGGAGTCCCGGCGGAGCTGTCGGGTCCGGACAGGTTGCTTTTCCACACCGGCCGCCTCGCCCTTCTGGCGGTCGCCGCGGCGGCGGCCGTGCCGCTGTTCCTCGGCGGCGGCGCGGGGCCGTGGCTCCCCGGCTGGGCATGGTCACTGATCAAGACGGTCGCGGTGCTGGCCCTGCTGGTCTGGATGCGGGGTCGGCTGCCGGCGATCAGGATGGACCGCTTTATGGCGGCGGCCTGGATGATCTTGATTCCGGCCACGCTGCTGCAGGCGCTGGCCGTCGGGATCTTGATCGTGACCTGAGGAGGTGAGCGAGATGCAGACCATCGTGTCCTGGATCCTGGCCGTGGGCGCGGTCGGGTTCGGGGTGGCCGTCTTCGTCGTGGACTCGATGGCTCGGGCCACGTTCGCGCTGCTCGCCTCGTTCCTGTGCGTCGGGGGAGAGTTGCTGCTGCTCGACCTCGACTATCTCGGCGTGCTGATCGTACTCATGATGATCATGGAAATGCTGATCATGGCGGTCTTCATGATCATGTACATGATGAACCCCGGCGGGCTCATGCCGATGGTGATGGTGCACAACCAGCGCGGCGCCCTCGCCATCTCGATCGCGACGTTCGCGGCGATGGCGGCCGGCGTCTTCCTCGTCCGGTGGCCGGACCGGCGCGGGATGCCGCCGCCGGACCCGACCTTCTCGCTGGGCGAGGCGATCATGGAGTCGAAAATGCTGGTGATGATGGTGATCGGGATCGCCATCCTCGCCACGATGATCTCCGCGGTCGTGCTGGCGACCGACCGGGGTCGCTACGACCGTCCGTCCGCCGCGCCCACCGAGCGCGACGGCGGCGCGCCATGAACCTCGAGTCCTTCCTCCTGCTCGCCGCCGCGCTGTTCTCGGTGGGCCTGTACGGCGCGCTGTCCCAGCAGTCGATCGTCATGCTCATGATGGGACTCGAGCTGATGATCAACGCGGTCCTGGTCGCGGGCGCCGCGTTCTGGTTCTACGTCGCCCCGGGAACGGCGGACGGGCAGGTCCTGGTCCTCGTGGCCGTGACGGTGATGGCGCTCGAAATGGCGATGGGCTTCGCCGTGCTGACCGCCCTGTTCCGTGCTCGCGACGTGGACGTCACCGACAGCGCCGAGGACCTCAGGGGATGAACGCCGTCGGCTGGCTCCTACCGGTGGCCCCGATCGCGACCGGTGCGTCCCTGCTGGCCGGACGGTACGCGGTCGGGCGTCGGCTGGACCGTCCGGCTCCGATGATCGCCGTGGGCGCCATGCTCGCCACCCTGGGGCTCGCCGTCGCGGCGGCGTTCGCCCGGCCGTCGGCGCGGTTCCCGCTCTTCGACCGGCTGCCCGGAGGCCTGGCGGTGGACGGGCTGTCCGCGGTCCTCGTCGTCACCGTCGCGGCGGTGAGCCTCGCCGTCGTCACGTTCGCCGCGAGCGAGTCCGCGCCGGACGAGTCGCGGGCGCGCTTCTTCGGGCAGCTGCTGGTCTTCACCGGGGCCATGCTCGTGACGGTCACCGCGACCGACCTCGCCGTCCTGCTGATGGCGTGGGAGGTCATGGGCGCGATGTCGTACGCGCTCATCGGCTTCTGGTGGTGCGATCCCGGACGGGTCGGTTCCGCGGACGTCGCGTTCATCACCACCCGCGCGGGCGACCTGGGCCTCTACTTCGCCGCCGGTGCCGCCGTCGCCGGGACGGGCTCGTTGAACATCGACGAGCTCGCGACCGCCGACGGGCACTGGCGCGACCTGATCGCCGCCGGTGTCGTCCTGGCCGCCCTGGGCAAATCGGCGCAGCTTCCCTTCTCCTTCTGGCTGTCCCGGGCGATGGCGGGCCCGAGCACCGTCTCCGCGCTGCTGCACTCGGCCACCATGGTCGCCGCCGGTGCCTACCTGCTGCTGCGTCTGCAGCCTCTGCTGGCCGCGACCGGCTGGGCGGCGACGCTCGTCGCGTGGGCGGGCGCGCTCACCGCGCTCCTCCTGGGCGCGGTCGCCCTGGCGCAGCGCGACCTGAAACAACTGCTCGCGGCGTCGACGTGCGCGCAGATCGGCTTCATGGTCCTCGGCGCCGGAGCGGGTGGAGTCGCGGGCGGCACCGCCCAGCTGGTCGCGCACGCCGCGGTGAAGAGCCTGCTGTTCCTTGGCGCCGGCGCGTGGCTGGCCGCCCTCGGGACCAAGGACCTCGACGAGCTGCACGGCGCGGCCCGCCGGTACCGGCTGGTCGGAATCACCTTCGGGGCCGGGACGCTCGCCCTCGCCGGCGTGCCGCCGCTGTCGCTGTGGGCGACCAAGGACGCGGTGCTCGCGGCGGCGCTGGAGCAGTCGTACGCCCTGTACACCGTCGGGCTCGCCGCCGGGTTGCTGTCGACGGGCTATGCGGTCCGCGCGCTGGTCGCGGTGAGCCGTCCGGCGGACGCGTTGACGCGTACGGACACCGAGGAGACCGGGACACGACACGTCGGTCTTCTCGAACGCCTGCCGTTGCCGGTCCTCGCCCTGGCCGCCGCGGTTCTGGCGTTCCTCGAGATGCCTCCGGTGGCCGCGGAGTGGAAAGAGCTGCTCGGCACCGGCTCCGAACCGCTTCCCGGGCTCGCCGAACTCGTGCTCTCCGGCAGTCTCGCGCTCTTGGTCCTCGCGGTGACATGGGTTCTCGTGCGCCGTCCCCGACGAACCCGCCGGCGTGGCCGTCGCCCGTCCTGCACTGGCTTCACCTCGAACGCCTCGCGGACGTCCTCGTCGCTCGCCCGGTCTTCGCGCTCGCCCGGACGCTCGCGCGGTTCGACGACCGGGTTGTGGACGGCGGCGTGCGAGCGGTCGCCGCTGTGGGGCAGGGCACCGCGACGTTCGTCGCCCGCGGGGCCGAGATACGGGTCGACGGACTGGTCGACGCCATCGGAGGAACGATCCGCCGGCTCGGCGGACTGGCGCGCCGCCCGCAGACCGGACAGGTGCACACGTACTACGCGCAGGCCGCCGTTCTCTTCGCCGTGCTCATCGCCATCGTCCTCCTGGTCAGGTGAACGTGCTCTCCGTTGTGATCTTCCTTCCGCTCGCCGTCGCCCTCGGGCTCTACGCCGTCCCCAGAACCGGCGACCGGACGGTGATCTGGACTTGGATCACCGCGTGCGTCACCGACTTCGCCCTGGTCGTCGTCCTGTGGATCGGCCATGGAAACAGCGGCGGCGTCTCCTACGAGACCAACGCCCGCTGGATCCCGTCGGTGAACGCCGGCTACCACATCGGAGTCGACGGGCTGTCGCTGCCGCTCCTGGCGCTCACCTCACTGCTGTTCCTGGTCTGCGCGATCTACTCGCTGCGCCAGACCGAGCAGGTAAGGGCCTTCGTGGCGCTCTTCCTGTTCCTGCAGACGGTCTCACTGGGACTGTTCGCGGCCCTCGACCTACTGCTGTTCTTCGTCTTCTTCGACCTGTCCATCGTCGGCATGTACTTCGTCATCGCTGGATGGGGGCACGGCGACAGGAGACGGTCGGCGCTGAAGTTCTTCCTCTACACGTTCCTCGGCTCGCTCGCGCTGCTGCTCGGCTTCATCGGCCTCTACCTGGGCGCGGAACCGCACACCTTCGACATGGTCGAGCTCACCCGTACGCCCCCGCTGTCCGGAACGCCGGGGCTCGCGGCGCTCGTCCTGCTCGCGATCGGCATCGGCCTCGCGATCAAGACGCCGACCGTGCCGTTCCACACCTGGCTGCCGCCCGCGCACACCGACGCGCCCGCCGCCGGATCGGCGATCCTCGCCGGAATCCTGCTGAAGATGGGCACCTACGGGTTCGTCCGCATCGCGATGCCGATGCTGCCGGACGCCTGGCGGCGGTACGCCTGGGCGATCATCATCGTCGGCCTGATCAGCGTCCTGTACGGGGCGCTGGTGGCGTTCGCCCAGCAGAACCTCAAACGCCTGATCGCCTACACGTCGGTCAACCACATGGGCTACATCATCGTGGCCTTGGGCGCCGCCGGTGCCGTCGGAGACGAGGCCGCGCGTCGGCTGGCGGTGACCGGGGCCGTCACGCAGATGGTGAGCCACGGCCTGGTCACCGGAGCCCTGTTCCTCTTGGCCGGCGTGCTCTACGACCGAACGCACAGCTATGACATGGGACGGTTCGGCGGCATCGCCGCGGTGGCCCCGATCTTCTCCGGACTCGTGGCCATCGGCGCGTTCGCCTCCCTGGGACTGCCCGGACTCTCGGGCTTCATCGCCGAGTTCCAGATCTTCACCGGAGTGATCGGCAGCGGCGGCACCGCGATCGTCGTGGTCGGCGCCCTGGCGATCCTCGGCATCCTCATCACGGCGGCGCTGTTCCTGCGTCTCCTGCACCGCACCGTTCTCGGGGGACCCGGTGAGCTCACCGCACAGGTCGTCGACGCGCGCCGGAGCGAGATCGCGGCGATCGCGCCCCCGCTGGCGTTGTCGGTGCTCATCGGCGTGGCGCCCCGGTTCCTGCTGGACGTCATCGAACCGTTCTCGGCCGTCGTGATCTCCCTGGTGGCCCGATGATGAGGGAGAATCCCGCAGACCTCCTGCCCGAGCTGTGCCTGCTCGGCGGGGTCGTGATCGGCCTGCTGACCGGGTCGTTCCTGCCGCGGGCCCGCCAGTGGATCGTGGCGGTCCTGTGCACGGCCGCGCTGGCGGCCGGGCTCGTGGCGGCCGCCCTCGCCGCCCGGCGGGCCGACACGATGACGTTCGGCGCGTTCATGCTCGATCCCGTCACGCACGTGACGCGGATCGTCGTACTCGCGTCGGCGCTCCTCGTGCTCGTCCTCGCGTTGGTCCCGATGCGCGGCCACCGCAGGGAGAGCGAGTTCTACGTGCTCGTCCTGCTGGCCGCACTCGGCACGATCACGCTCGGAGCCGCGTCCGACCTCCTGGTGCTGGTCGCCGCGTACCTGCTCGCCGGCATCCCCGGGTACGCCCTCGCCGGCTTCGGGAAGGACGCGCGGGGCACCGAGGCGGCACTCAAGTACTTTCTCATGGGCGCATTCCTGGGCATCCTCATGCTGGTCGGCGTCACGCTCCTGTACGGGCTCGGCCGCGGCACGGGCTACGGGATGCTGCGGACGGAACTCGGCGCGGCACAGGGCGGCGCGGTCATGGTCGGAGTGGTGCTCCTGCTCGCGGGCCTGCTGTTCAAGGCGGGCGCCGTCCCGGCGCACTTCTGGATCCCGGACGTCACCGAGGGGGCGCCCCCGGTCGTCGCGGCGTTCGTCACGACCGTCCCGAAGATCGGAGCGTTCGCCGCGCTCTACCGCTTCGCCGTCGAGGCGCTCGCCCCCGACATGGACGACTGGTCGCTGCTCGCCGCGATCATCGCCGCCGCGACCATGACGCTGGGCAACCTCGCGGCCTTCATGCAGAACAACGTCCGGCGTCTGCTCGCGTACTCGACCATCAGCCAGGCCGGGTATCTGCTCGTTCCGGTCGCGGTGGCCGGACGCACCGACCTGGCCGAGCCCACGCTGCTGTTCTTCCTCGCCGCGTACGCGATCACCAACCTCGGTGCATTCGCAGTGGTCATCGCCGTCGGCCGGGACGACCTCGCGGCCTACGCGGCGCTGGCGCGCCGTTCCCGGCTCCTGGCCGCGTCGCTCGTCGTCTGCCTGTTGGGACTGGTCGGCACCCCACCGACCGCCGTGTTCGTCGGAAAGTTGCTGATGTTCGGTGCGGCGTTGGACGGCGGTCACCCGTGGCTCGCGGTGGTCGCCGCGGTCAACTCTGTCGCGAGCGTCTTCTACTACCTGCGCTGGATCGTTCCGGTGTTCTCGCGAGCCGCCACATGGGAGGGCACCCTGGACCGCCCGGCCCAATGGACGGCCTACCTGGCAGCGGCCGGTTCTCTGGTCCTCGGCATCGGAAGCGGCGTCGCGCTCACCATGGGTTGACCGAGGCGACGGACTGTTCCGGCTCGTGCCGGCGAGTGACTTGGGTCTCACTCCAAAGATCCGTCGTGGACGACATCCGGCGCAGCTAGGCGGGTCGCAGCGGCTCGCCGATCACGAGTCTCCCGTCGTGGGAACTGGACGCGAACCCGTGCGCGGGCGGCGATCCGGGGCGGCGGTAGGGGCGTCGGGAAGAACCTCCCGGGGTGGGGTTGGCGACTTCTTGGAAGGTGCTTGACCAGGGGAAAGATCCATTTTGGGGCGGTTTGCTTCCCTTGGGATTGTTGGTACCTTCAACCCCATCTCGCAGCGCGATCCACGCGTTGCGGCCGGCCGTGCCAGGAGCATGGCCGACGGTCGCGGAGCGGACCACGCACGCGACGCGCGCCATGTACGCGCCCTTTCGAGAGTCGCTCAGAGAAATCCGACAAGTCAGCGCCGCCTGCGCGGCGTGAAGGCCGAGTCCGCACAGGTCCGTCGGGACCGAGCGGAGCCGGGGACCCAGGTTCCACGGGGTGAATCGGCGCGCGAGCGCCGTAGGGCTCTTCCATGCCCGAATCCGACAGCTAACCCGGTAGGCGTCATGGAAGACGAGGAGATTCCCTGTATGACCAGTCGTTTCGAACGACTTACGCAATCCGTCAAGCGAATGAACCCCAGGGCCACGATCAAGGGCCCGCAGGGCGCCATCAAGCGAATCGCCCCCGAACTCGCGGTCAAGCGCCTGAACCCCGAAGAGCGAGCCGCCGGTGTCGCCGTCGGCGCGGTGCTGGCCGGGGCCGTGGGCCTGGCCGTCTTCAACCCGCTCGGCGGTGCGAACGCGTCCACCGAGGACCTCGCGGACCAGGTGAACGTCAAGCACGCCGCGGCGGTGTCCCAGATCTCCGAGAAGTCGGCGTCGACGGGAATGACGCTGGCCGAGGCGCGGGAACAGGGCTGGAAGGTGCAGCCGCAGGCCGTCGAGGCCTCCGAGGTGATCGACCTGGCCAAGGAG
This sequence comes from Actinomadura sp. CNU-125, assembly GCF_001942465.1. Taxonomy (GTDB): domain Bacteria; phylum Actinomycetota; class Actinomycetes; order Streptosporangiales; family Streptosporangiaceae; genus Spirillospora. Next base: position 16,525 of record NZ_MKJY01000561.1, on the reverse strand, counting down.
CAGGTCGGCATCAAGGAGGAGGGGCCTGGCAACATGACCAAGTTCCATGACTGGTACGTCTCCACCCCGCACGCCGAGGCGACGGCGACCCGAGACGGCGGTTTCTCGACCGCCGCCTACAACGGGGCTCCGTGGTGCGACATGTTCGTCTCCTGGCTCGGCTCGCAGACCGGCGTAAAGAACATGGGCTGGGACGCCTACACCCCCCAGCACGCCACCTGGTTCAAGGACACCGGACGCTGGGGCACCGAGCCGAAGCCCGGCGCGCTCGCCTTCTACGACTGGGGCGACGGCTCGAACGGCAGCATCGGCGACATCGACCACGTCGGCCTGGTCGTCGAGGACAACGGGGACGGGACCATCACCAGCATCGGCGGCAACGTTGACAACGAGGTGAAGGAGAAGGTCCGCGACAAGGGGCAGGTCGTCGGGTACGGCTACCCCGACTACGCCGCCTGATCAACGACGGCGCACGCTGAAGGCGTCCGGCTCACCCGCCGGGCGCCTTCGGGGGCTTTGGGGGAGAGGCGAGTGGTCGGGGAGTAGTTACTAAGTTCCTTAGCAGATGATCGCGTTACCCTTCGGGCGACGAGTGGGCTCATGAGCGGTCGAGGTGGAGCCGGTCCCCCGTTGAAGAGGGCGTGACCTTGAGACTTATCTACTATCCTCCTTAGTTGTAGCGCCCCGATCTGCGAGGTGCCCGTACGGCGAGTGAGGTGGCATTGCACAGCACTGGTCCGTCCTCCACGGAACAGGGGAGAGCGCGGCGCGGTGCGCGGCTGCTCCTCGGCGTCAAGACTCGGCCCCGGCGTGCCGCCGCCCTGGCCGTCACGACGATCGTGCTGCTCGTGGTCGTCGCATACGGAGCCGCCGCGGCGTACAGCGGTGCCCAGGTGCCGCGAGGGACGCGCGTGCTGGGCATCGACCTCGGCGGACTCGACGAGCGATCCGCGGTCGAGCGGCTCGGGAAGCTCGCCGCCGAACGGGCGGCGCAGCCCCTCCGCATCCGTGCGGGCGGTCGCGAGGTGTCGCTCAACCCCGAGGAAGCGGGCCTTTCTCTGGACGTCCGCGCGACGATGGAGTCCGCGATGGAGAACAGTTTCGGGTTCTTCTCCGTCTTTGATGCCGTCCTGGGCGGACGTGACGTGGATCCACGCGTTCGGGTCGACGAGTCCGAACTGGCTGAAGCACTCCGCAAGGTGAACGCCCAGATCGGCACTCCGGTTCAACCGGGAACCGTACGGTTCCATGGCACCACTCCAGAAGTCGTTCTCCCCCGGGCCGGCGTCGGCCTGGACGCGCGGCAGGTTGCGGCACCGATTCGTGCGGCCTATCTGAGGGTCCTCGCGGGGAAACCGACGCCGCTCGACCTCGAGACCGGGCCGTTGCAGCCGAAGGTCGGCGCGGACGCCGTCCGCCGGACGGCGGAGGGACCTGCACGAGTCGCCGTCTCCGAGCCTGTCACCCTGCTGTTCGGGGGAGACCGGCTCGCCGTGGAGGCCGAGGAGTTCGCCCCGTTCCTGACGTTCGAGCCCGATGGCGCCGGAGCCATGCAACCGCAGATTGACGGTGAGAAGCTGGCGCGGGCTCTGAAGCCGCGGTTGCGCCGAGTCGAAAGTCCCGCCCGGGACGCCACGTTCGAGATCGAAGCGGATGGACCACGGCTCGTCCCCTCGGCGGCGGGGCGAGAAGCCGAACCGAAGGCGCTCGCCGATGCGGTGCTCTCGGCGGCCGTGCGCGCACAGGGGCGGGAGGCGAACGTTCCGTTGACCGCCACCGAGCCCCGGCTGACCACCGAGGCGGCCCGCAAGCTCGGTGTCCGCGAGAAGATCAGCACTTTCACGACTCGCCACACCTGCTGCGCGCCGCGGGTCACGAACATCCACACGATCGCCGACATCCTCGACGGCCACATCGTCCGTCCCGGTGAGACCTTTTCGCTCAACGGCGTCGTGGGGAAGCGCGACAGGGCGCGCGGATTCGTGCCCGCGCCGATGATCCTGAACGGGCGCTATGTGGACGACGTGGGCGGGGGCATCTCGCAGTTCGCGACCACGATGTTCAACGCGGTCTTCTTCGGCGGGCTGGAAGACGTGCAGCACATGCCGCACAGCTTCTACATCTCCAGGTATCCGGCCGGGCGTGAGTCGACCGTTTCCTTCCCGCAGCCGGACTTCCGCTGGCGCAACGACTCTCCGTACGGCGTCCTGGTCGACACCTCGTACACCGACACGTCCGTCACGGTGACCTTCTGGAGCACCAAGCGGTACGACATCGAGTCGAAGAGTTCCGAGCGGTACGCGATCCGAGGGTTCGAGAGCAAGACCGACTCGGGGCCGAACTGCATTCCGATGCCGGGAGCAGAAGGTTTCAAGATCGACGTCTGGCGGATCTTCAAGCAGGACGGGCAAGTGCTGCGGCGCCAGAAGTTCCACACGACCTACCTTCCTGAGCCTCGGATCACCTGCGCATAGGACGGGCCGAAGCCGCTGGGGCCGCTGAGGTGATTCGTCCGATCGGCCACTTGGGTGGCGAATGAGGGCACTATCTCCTACGCTCCGTAGGAGCCATGGCTGGACGTCCCCACCGGGGACGGCGATGGCCGCGCCGAACCCCGCGGACCCCCCGTCCCGGGAACCGGGGCCCGATCTCTGCCGCGGGAGTCTTCGTCCCCGGCATGGACGGAAGGGCGACTCCGGCCCGAACCCGGCAGCTCACCCGGTAGGCGGCAGAGGAGAGGACAGTGCATGCAGCGACGAGCTGCCGAAGGACGAGCGACGGCCCGCCGCCGGATCACCCTCAGCGCGGCATGGACGGCTTCCATCGCCCTCACCACGGGGCTCTTGGTACCCGCCACCGCGTGGGCGGAACCTGAACCCTCCCGCAAGGAGCTGACCGAACAGCAGGAGAAGCTCGCGAACGAGGCGGAGCAGGCCAGCGAGCAGTACAACGGCCTGCGGGTACGTCTCGACCAGGCGAAGAAGGCCGCCAAGGCGGCCAAGGAGAACGCCGCGCGGAACAAGGAGGCGCTGGAGGAGGCCCGCAAGAAGGTCGCCGAGGTCGCGGCCACCAGCTACAAGAACGGCACGGTGGATCCGGCGGTCGAGCTCACGAGCTCCGCCGATCCCCAAGCGGTGCTGGACCGGTCGGCCACCCTCAACTACTTCGCGCGCCAGAACAGCACCCGCGTCACCCAGTTGCTGCAGACGATGCAGGCCGCCGAGCGCTCCCGCAAGATGGCCGACATGCGTGCCGAAGAGGTGCAGCAGGTCACCGCCAAGTCGAAGAAGAAGTACCAGGAACTCCAGAAGAAACTGCAGAAGGTCGAGCGTCGGCTGAGCGCCGCCTCCGGTACCAACGTCGGACCCGCCCCGAACGTGGACCCCGGCGGAGCTTCCGCGAAGGCCATGGGGGCAGTCAGGGCGGCCCTGAGCAAGCGCGGTGTCCCGTACTCGTGGGGCGGTGGCAACGCGTCCGGCCCGTCCTACGGCACCGCCCAAGGCGCGAACATCAAGGGATTCGATTGCTCTGGGTTGACGCTCTACGCGTACGCGCAGGTCGGCATCACCCTTCCCCACTACACCGGCAGCCAGTTCACCGCCGGGACGCGGGTGTCCCAGTCGCAGCTCAAGCCGGGGGACCTGGTCTTCTTCTACAGCGACCTGCACCACATGGGGCTCTACATCGGGAACGGGAACATGGTGCACGCTCCGCAGACCGGCGACGTCGTCAAGATCAGCCCGATCGCCGGCCGTCCGTTCGTGGGCGGAGTCCGAGTCGCCTGACCACCGCTTCGTCGAGCCGCGTCCCCGTCACTGCCCCCTGTGACGGGGACGCTCCCGTTCGGACAGCCGCCCAAAGGGTGTCTCTTGCTAGGGAGCCTTCGCTGGAAGAACGTCGGACGGAGTCGCGCCTGCCGAGGCCGTTCGTCCGCGTCAGCCGGGGAAGTGGCAGTGGCGTTCGAGGAGGGCGGTGATCGCGGGGTTGGCGGCGAGCGCGAGCGGAAGGGCGGCGAGCAGCGCGATGCCCACGCCGCCGGTGAGGCGTCCCGTCCGGGACAAGGGGTCGTGCGGAGCGAGCAGACGACGTACGCGCAGCAGCGCGGCGCCTCCGCCCGCGCCCAGCGTCATCGCGGGCGCCCGGCCGTTGGCGACGGTCACCAGCGCCGCCGCCAGGGTGACCCGGTCGTGCTCGCGTGCCGCCACGTCGTCGGCGAGGAGTTCCAGCAGCCGGGGGACTTCCGTGCGCGCCGCCCGCAGCAGCGGGACACCGGGGAACGCCCGGCCGAACGCCATGGCCGTGTTGATCGCGAGGTGATGGCGGCCGGCCAGGTGCGCGTGCTCGTGCGCGAGCACCGCCGACAACTGCTCCTCGTCGAGGTGCTCGAGGGCGCCCGTGCTCAGCACGACGCAGCGGTGGCGGCCCGGCACGCAGTAGGCGAGCGGCTGGTCGTACTCGACGACGAGGGCGTTCAGATCACCGTGCCGCCGGGCCACGATCGCGAGCGTGCGGGCATGCCGACGTCGCTGGCGCGCGGCGGAGCCCAACGCGAAGAGGACGTGCCCGGCCGTCCAGAGCAAGAGCGCGCCGGACACGAGGAGCCCCGCGTACCCGGCGATCGGCTGAGGAGCGCTTTCGTAATGCACGCGGAGCATCAGGCGGCACGCTGCGAGCAGATCGGACAAGGCGTGCGGCGCCTCGACGATCGGTACCGCCAGCATCAGCCCCGCGAGGATCACGGCGCCCAGAACGGAGGCCCCGGCCGTCTGCCACGCGAGAGCGCCCAGCCGCGGGGCCCGTTCGGCCCAGCCGCGGGCGCGGAGCAGACGTGGCCCGAAAACGCCCAGCAGGAGCGCGTAGCCGAGCAATGCCGTGACCGCGGTCACTCGTCGTCCCGGGGCCGTACGACCTTCAGTGCCGCCCGTAGGGCTTCGCTCTCCCCGGGGGACAGGTCGGACAGGAAATGCACCAGCGCCGCGGCCTGGTTGTTGCTCGTCGCGAGCGCCTCTCGCATCAACTTGGCCGTGTAGCCCTCGCGTGAGGCGACGGCCTCGTAGACGTAGGCGCGTCCCGCTCGCTTCCGGCGCAGCCACCCCTTCTTCCGAAGGTTGTCCATCACGGTCATCACCGTGGTGTAGGCGATCGTCCGCTCCTTCTGGAGGTCCTCGAGGACCTCGCGGACGTTGGCCGGCCGGGCGTACGACCACATCCTGTCCATGATCGCGGCCTCCAGGTCGCCGAAGCGCTGCCCGGCCATGACGCACCGCCTTCCGACATCCGTGGGCTGACCGCCCGCATACTACAGTCGATAGAATTTGTCTTCGTTGGGTGAAGCCTGATCAGAGGGCGTCCACGACTCCCCACACCACTCCGATACCCGGCGAAAGCTGCCGATGGCCCACGCTCCGGTAACCCGCGTCCTGGAGGGCCTCGATCCAGAAGTCTCCCGTGGCCGGTGATTCGCGCAGTGCATGGAGCGCCGTGGGGAAGAACCGTCCGGCGCTCCGGTCGATCCGCCCTCTGCCGCCGCGTTCCACCCCACCTGTACGCAAGCGCCGCGAACCGGACTCCTCCTGCCGGTGACGCATCATGTCTCCGATCACCAGCCTTCCCCCGGGACGAAGCCAGCGGCGGATCCGGGAGACGAGGGCGCGCTTGTCGGCGTTCATGCAGTGGTGGAGGGCGAACCCGGACACCACCAGGTCGCAACTCCCCCGGGGCATGACGAGTTCGATGATCGGGACGGCCTCGACCCTGATGCGCGGAGGGTCGAGCTCCTCCGCCCGGGCCGCGAGCACGGCCCGCAGCCCCTTGGACGATTCTATCGCGATGACCTCCGCGACTTCGGCCGACAGCGGAACGGCGAGCGCCCCGGCACCCGCACCGAGGTCGATACAGCGGTCCTGTGGGCGTGGCGCGGCCCTGAGCCGGATCTCCGTGCTCAGCGCGGCCGTGACACGAGCGGCGAGTACATGGTGATGCCATTGTCCGGCGGAGCCGGGAGCAAGTTCGGCGTCCGTGGCCATCGCACGACCTCCAGCCATTACTAGTGTGCCTCGTAGGTGACGCCGATGACCGTTCTTCGACAGTTCGATCGAGACGTCCACCGGGAGTTTCAGAGCACCGAGATGTGCGGATGGTCCATGTGGTTCTGGGTGATGCCGCCGCGATCCTCCATCTGGCGCCAGCCGCTCCCGCTACGGGCGTCCCAGATGCGCTGCCGCCAGATCACGTACTTGATGCCGAGACGCCCGGCATTGTCGACCGCGTAACGGGCGACCGAGTCACCGTGCGCGGTGGCGGACGCCGTGGGCATCTGACCGGCCGTGCTCTCCATGAAGTCGCAGGCACGTCCCGACCCGTGGTCCTGCGGGTCTCCCGGGCGGTAACAGCCGATCATGGGGAACGGACCGAACTTCTGGTCGATCTCGAGCATGACCGCGCGCATTCGCGGGGTCATGTAGGTCCCTACCAGGGGCGACTTCGCCTTTCCCGAGACGCCGTCCGGACGGCCGCGGGACGGGTTCTCGGCACGGAACTTGGCGAGCAGCTTCCGTACCTTGCTCCGCTTGCCCTCCAGTTCGGCGATCTCGCGGCGGACTGCCTCCACCTTCTTCTCAGCGGTTCGGCGGGACTTTTCGGCCTCGAGGGCCAGCCCCGTGACGGTCTGGATGCGGCGGCCGCCGTCGCGGGCGAGGTACTCGAGCACGACGCACCGCGGAGAGCCGCTCCGTCACCGGCGAGCAGGGTCGGCAGCGAGTCGCGAGCGCCGGTCATGTAACTGCCCGCCGCCAGTGAGCGAACCTGGGCGCGAGCCGTTTTCGATTCGCGGTCGAGCCGAGCTGCTCTACTTGTGGCCCTCGCGGCGCCGTCCTGTAGGTCTTCCAGGGTCTCGATACGCCCCCGGTAGTCCTTCTCCAAGGCTTTCTTGCGCTTCTCGAGCTCGGCCAGTTGCTCGGCCGGGTCCTTCTTGGGCCGGGTGGCCACCGCTCGCGCCGAGGCCGGTTGCGCCATCGCCACGCAGACCAGCGCCATCAGGAACGCTACGCAGCGGCTCGCCGCCCGCGAGCGGCGATCCTCCGAGAACGACGACCTAGACCGCGCCATCAATGCGCCCTCCAGTAATCTACTATGAATGATAGTAGATTACTGGAGGTGTGGAATGCGGGCCATAGGCGCTATGTGGGCTGACCGTGGCATGGAGATCGTGGCCATCTACTATCGTTCAAGGCGATGTACGAGCTGGGGAGCGCCGGTCGCCCCCGTTCGGCCGACGGCGGCCGGGCACGGGGCCCGCAGCGTGTCCTGGCGCCGTTGCTTCTCTGCTGCGCGGTCATCCTCGGCATGTCAGCGATGCTCCTGCGGTGGACGTCCGTACCCGCGAGTTGCATCGCGAGATCGTCGGGTACGACGGCCTGCGTCCGGCCGAAGCGGTGCGGCTCAAGGAACGGCGCCCGGATCGGACGGTGCGCCTCGGGCTGATCGGCGGGATGATGAAGTACGACTGGGCGATCAACGAGCGCAAGTACGACCCGAACACCTGTACCCGGTGCGTTCAGGGGTGCGGGTGCGGCTGTCCTTCGTCAACCGGACGACGATGCGGCATCCCCTGCACGGGCACACCTTCGCCATGGTGCCGACCGGAGTGCGACACCGTGATCGTCCTGCCGAATCGCACGCTGCACGTCGACTTCGACGCCGACAATCCCGGCCAACTGGATGATCCACTGCCACAACGTCTACCGCGCCGATTCGGGGATGATGACCCTGCTCGGCCACCGGGCATGAGAGGGGTCTCCCCATGAATCCGCGTTCTCCGGCAAGACGGCCCCTCTTCGCGGTGGCCGTGGTCATGGTCTCGACCGTCCTCGCGGCGTGCGGCACCAGTACGGGAGATGGTGCCGCAGACTCGCATGCCGGGAACGGCACCGGCACCGGGACCGGGCACGTGCACGCCGTCGCCGTGGACCCGGCCGACGAGTCGATCTACGTGGCGGCCCACAACGGACTGTTCAAGATCGAATCACCGGATCGCGCGATGCGGGTCGCGGACAATCGCCAGGACACGATGGGTTTCACCGTCATCGGGCCGCGGACGTTCCTCGCCAGCGGTCACCCGGCGCCGGCTGATGCGGCCAAGGGCGCCCCGCCCCACCTCGGCCTTATGCGTTCGACCGACGCGGGACGAACTTGGACATCGGTATCCGAGGCCGGCGAAGCCGACTTCCACTCCCTCCAGCAGGCCGGATCGACCCTGTACGGCTACGACAGCCAGACCGCGAGCGTCCGGCGCAGCGAAGACAGTGGCCGCACATGGACCGACGGAGCCCGGGTCGAGGCGAACGACCTGGCCGCGCACGAGCGGGAGCCGGAACGGCTCTACGCGGCCACCTCGCAGGGCGTCCAGGTGAGCGAGGATTCGGGGGCGACCTTCGAGATCCTGCGGGAAGCACCCGACCTGACACATCTGGACGTGCTGGACGACGGGACCCTCATCGGCGTCGCTCCCGACGGACGGATCCAGATCGGCGCGGAAGAAGAAGCGTGGCGAAGCCCCGGCCAGATCGCCGACGGACAGGTCTCCGCCTTCACGGCAGTCGATGGAAAGCACTTCCTTGTCGCGGGGCAGGACGGCACGGTCCATGAGTCCCGCGACGGCGGACGCACCTTCGACATCGCCTACCGCGCGGAGTGACCACGGCGCGCGTGCTCTACCGAGCCGGCGCCGACGATGACCGCCTCTCCAGCCGATCTGCTTAGGAATCTCAGAGCAGACCGGCCAGAGAGGCGGGTTCATCGGGATTGATCGGGGTTCTTCTTGCGCACTGCCCCTCCACGGCACGGTCGCTGATCTACTATTTAGCTTAGTAGTAGTTCTCGATGAGGGGGCGGCGGTGCGGATTCCCAAGCGAGTCGATGCTTCGTTGGGCTGGCTGGAGAAGCATCGGGGCGCCCTCGCGGCCACGGTGGCTCTCGTCGCCACGGCGGCCTCCGTCATGTGGTGGCCGCCCCTCGCCGGCTTCGTCCTCGGAATCGCCGCCGGGGGCTTCGGCGTCCATCTGCGCAGGGCGAACCGACTGGCGAAGGCCAAGAGGGAGGTCGACAACCTGTTGCGGGAGAACGGAGCCCTCCGTCATCGCAACACCGTCCTCAGCAGTGGTGTCATTGCCCAGGGGACGCAGGTGACCCACAAGTTGATGCCTATCGTCGATGAAGTGGGCGGTCGTGACGAGCCGGACGGCACCCGGCCGTTGCCGGAAGCGGACGACGAGCCGGCGGATGCGGGAGCGCCGGAGTCACGGACCGAACCGAAATGACGATCACTTGCGGTGCCGCGTATTCAGGCGTCGTCGGGGCGACGCCGCGAGAACGGTGGAAGGCGCCTCGTCGCGGTCAGCGTGTGACCGTTGAGGGGGCGAGGAACGTCGAGGTGATCATGGTCACCAGCCATTCGGTGACCTGCGTCCGCTCGGCGGGCGGCGCCGGCCGGGACGCCAGGTCGGCGAGAGTGCCGGTCTGGTGGAGGGCGAGCAGTCCGACCATCGCGCGGTAGCGAAATGCCACCTCGTCCTCGATGAGGTGGGGAAGAGCCTTTGCCAGCGCCGACAGGTAGAGGCCCTCCACAGGGTCGACCTGCTCCGCGAACAAGCGGCGGATTTCACCCTCGGGCTCGAACACGACCCGGCCGATGAACCGCGCGACGTGCGGGCCGCGTTCGCCGTGCCGGTGCACCAGTTCCGCACTGGGGACGACGAAGGCCCGGACCAGCGACGCGACGTCCGCGTCACCCCCGGTCGCCCGCATTTCCCGCAGCGCTTCCAGCCGCTCCTCGTTGACGGGGGCCATCGCACGGTCGGCCACGGCCCGCAGCAGCCCTTCCTTGCCGCCGAAGTGGTAGCGGACCGCCGCCACGTTCGCTGCCGCGGCCGCGGTGACGGCGCGCAGGGAGGTGCCGGCGAAGCCGCGTTCGCCGAACAGTTCCTCGGCCGCGTCCAGGATCCGGCTTTTGGTGGCGTCACCGGCTGTACTCACGGGGCCAAGCTTAAACGATCGTTTGACTTTGCGGGGACCGACGTGCTTGATTTAAACGATCGTTTGAATCTCTGGGAAGGGTGTGGTGTCCATGACGTTCGCCGAGACCGAGCCTCGGCGCGATCCGCCGAGCGCGGGACGCGACCGCCGGCTCGTCGTGCTCGCGGTGATGTGCGTGGCGCTCACCGCGGTGGTCGGTATGCTCGTCTCGCTGGCGGTGGCCCTGCCCGGCCTGGGGCGGGATGTCGGTGCGACCGAGGCGCAACTGCAGTGGGTGATGAACTCCTACGGTGTCGCCTTCGCGGGGCTGCTTCTCCCCGCGGGCGCGCTGGGCGACCGGTACGGACGCAAGGGGGCGCTGCTCGCCGGTCTGCTCGTCTTCGCGGGCGCCTCACTGGCCGTGCTGTGGGTGGACGACACCGGCCTGCTCATCGCATTGCGCGTGGTCGCCGGTGTGGGTGCGGCGCTCATCATGCCGATGACGCTGTCGATCATCACCAACGCGTTCCCGCCGGAAGAGCGTGGTCGCGCCGTCGGCGTCTGGTCCGGGGTGTTCGGCGGCGGAGGGTTGGTCGGCATTCTCGTCGCGGGCGGACTGCTCGAGGCGTTCTCGTGGCGGTCGCTGTTCGTGTTCAACGCGGCGTTGGCCGCCGTGGCACTCGTCGCCACGGCGTTTTTCGTCCGGACATCGCGGGACCCTGGCGCCACGCCCCTCGACCCGCCCGGTGCGGCCCTCTCGGTGACCGGTGTGGCCGCTCTCGTCTTCTCGATCGTGGAGGGGCCCGAGCGAGGATGGACGGACCCCGTCGTCATCGCGGGTTTCGCGGTGGCCGCGGCCGGGTCCGTGCTCTTCGCCTGGTGGGAACTGCGCGCCCGACACCCCATGCTCGATCTGCGAGTCTTCCGCCTGGGCGGTGTGTCCGGTGGGTCGTTGGTCATCGTGGTCGAGTCGTTGGTGACGTTCGGCCTGTTCTTCCTCATCCTGCAGTTCCTGCAGCAGATCCTCGGCTACTCGGCGTTCGAGGCTGGCCTGGGCCTGCTCCCGCTGGCCGTCGCGATGATCGTGATCTCGCCGACGGCGCCCCGGCTCGGGCACCGGTACGGCCTCGTGCCGGTCATCGGCCTGGGAATGGTGATCATCGCAGGTGGGCTGGTCGTCCTGTCTCTCATCGACGCGGGCTCAGGGTTCTGGCCGGTCGCCGTGGGCGGCGCACTGATCGGGGCCGGAGTCGCCTACGCGGCCACGCCCGCGACGGACGCGATCGTGGCCGCGCTCCCGCCCGCTCGGCAGGGCGTGGCCGCGGCCCTGAACGACGTCACCCGCGAGCTCGGGGCGGTGCTCGGCATCGCGATCCTGGGCAGCATCTTCAACAGTGGCTACCGCACCGGGGTGACCTCGGCGAACGCTCTTCCGGCTCCTCTCCGCGACATGGCCGCGGACTCGCTCGCCGGTGCGCTCCTCGTCGCCGAAAGGATCGGCGGACGGCGGGGAGCCCGGCTCGAGGACGCCGCGAGGGACGCCTTCGCCTCCGGCATGAGCACCGCCCTGCTGGCCGGTGTGGTGATCGTCGTTCTGGGAGGGGCCTGTTCTCTGCTTCTGCTGTGGCTGGGCACCAAGCGGTCGGATGCCTGACGATGCCGATCGGCCTCGTTCGCAAGACGCTGGGTCGCCTCGTCGACCTGCTATGCATCGCCGAACTCGGCCACATGGAATCGTCCGGCCCCCGCGCCCAAGTCGTCCTGGGCTCTATCCGGCTGCGACGTCGCGCAGTGACGCCGTGAACCGGGCGATGTCCATGAGGTGCGGGAAATGGCCCTCCACGTTGTAGACCTCGCAACGGGCCTGGGGCATCAGCTTCCGCAGCCACGAGTCGTGGCCGGGCCAGGGCTCGCGGCTGAAGACGGCCAGATAAGGGGCGGTGATGCTGCGGGCGCTCGTCTCGATCCAGGTCTGGAGGCCCTCCGGGGTGGTGGCGAGCATCTCCTGCTGCCAGCCCCGGACGACGTCCGGCGTCGGCTGGGGTGAGACGAGAGCTCGGTGGGGTTCCGGGATGGAGTCGAGACTCATGCTCGCGATGAGCAGTTCGGTGAGCTGGACGAGCTGTTCATCGTCGAGTGCCCCCGCCGCTCCCAGACGTTCGGCGAGTTCGGCCACGGCCAAGGGCTGATCGACGTTGACCACGGCGCGGACCGGGTGGCGGGCCGCGTATCTGGTGGCGAGGAGGGCGGCGGCAGAGTGGCCGACGATGACCGGGTCGCCGACCCGGAGATCGCGGACAAGAGCGTCGAGGTCGGTCGCGACCTCGTCGTAGGCGTACCGGCGGCGCGGCGAGGAGGCGCCATGGCCGGGGAGGTCGAGCGACACGACGATGTGGTCCCGGGCGAGATTCTCGGCGACCGGCCGCCACATCGCGCGATCGAACATCATGCCGTGCAGCAGGACGATTCCGGGACCTGAGGCTCCGCGGCGTTCGTACGCCCACGTGCCCTCGGGACCCGTCCAGACATCTTCGACCATCGCTCGCGCTCCCCTTCGTCCAGAACTACTATCGGGCAATAGTACGAGTGAGCATAGTAGAAGATCCCGATTGCTACTATCGGTCGGTAATAGTGGAGGTGTGGAGAGGTGACCGATCTTGATCGGGCCGTTGGCCTGCTCGGCCCGCTCGAGGCCAAGATCATGCGGGCGGTGTGGAACGGGCGGGTCGGTGACGTCTTCGTGGTGGGCGACGTCCATGCGCTGATACCCGACCTCGCGTACACCACGGTCATGACGACTGTGCGCAGGCTCACGGAGAAGGGTTTGCTGGTGGCACGGGCGGAACCCGGGCGCCGTGCCCACGAGTACCGAGCCGCCGAGAGCCCCGAAGGATTTCTCGCGCGAGGCAGTCGCGCTGAGGCGGCCGATGTGCTCGCTCGTTACGGCGATGCCGCGCTGGCGGCGTTCGCCGCGAGCCTGGCCGACCTGACCCCGGAGCAGCGGCACCGGCTGGAGGAGCTACGGGAGTGATCGTCTGGATTCGGCGCCACCCGATCGCCGCAGCCGTGTTCGTCGCGCTGATCGCGGCCCGTCCGGTCCGGTACCGCGGAGCACCTTCGCACCCAGAGGGCGACATGATCGAGTGCATCGCCGCGGCGGCTCTGATCATGCTGGGGTGTGGGCTCGTCGCTGTGACGGTGCGAGCCGTTCACGTTGCCGTCGGTGCCGCACGTGCCGTCGCCGCCCTACCGAGGACGCCCGTCCCGGACGAAGTGAACCGGCTTGCTCGCGCGGCGGGCGTCCGCTCACTTCGATGCGTCGGCGGCGAAGAGGTGACGGCGTTCTGCGCGGGATCGGCTCGACCGCGTGTCTACGTCACGACCGCGGCGATCGAGGCCTTCGACGAAGCGGAGCTTGCCGCCGTCCTCGCGCACGAGGCCGCGCACGCCAGGCGACGCGACCCGCTACGCCGATTGCTGGCCGGTGCGGTGGCGGACGTGTTCTTCTACGTTCCGCTCGCACGTTGGTGGCTCGAACGCCACGTGCGCATGGCGGAGGTCGGTGCCGACAGAGCGGCCATCGTCCACGCGGGCCGAGCCGCCGTCGCGAGTGCTCTGCTCGCGGCCGGAGACGCGACAGCAAGCGTTCCGCGCGCGTCCTTCACCGGTGCCACGCAGGCGCGCGTGGCACAGCTCCTGGGTGACCGGCCCCCCGCGATGAGGCCGGACCGCAGCCAGGTGATGCTCTCGTTCCTAGGCCTCTACGGAGCGATCGTTCTCGTGATGTGCACGGCACCGATCATCTCGAGCATGAGTTCCTGACTGCGGGACGTTGGCCATGCAAGGCCTCACGACAGTCGGTAGGTGATTCGCCTTGCCTCAGCGGAGTCGGCCTGGCGAAAGGATGGATTCGACGTAGTCGCGGAGACTCGGAAGAGTCGGGGCGAACTTGTCCCCGCAGCAGTCGGTGTCGTTGAACTTCTTGTGCGGCACGATGGCGTCCTGCGGGTCCAGGTCGTACTGCTCGCACAACCAGGCGCAGAGTTGCACCAGGGAGTCGCGCAGGCGACGTGGTGGCAGGACGTCGTTGTAGGTGCCCTCGCACTCGATGCCCACCGTGAACTCGTTGGCGCCCGCCACGTGCGTGCCCTGCACCATCTCGCCGCGTTCGGCCGCGGCGAGGCTGCCCGTTCGCCCTTCCATGATGTGACCGCCGCGGCTGATGGTGAACTGCTGACCGGTGTCGCCCCACCCCCGGTCCTTGTGCGCGTTCTGGATGGCGCGGGCGAGGTACCGGGCCCGCGTTATCGAGTCGTCGTCGACGTTTTCGGTCGACGTGTGATGGACGACCACGTACCTGGGCGGCCGCGACAGCACGGACGCCTCCCGATCGGGGTCGTCCGCTCCCCATTGGGCGGTGGGATGAACGAACGGCACGGTGGCCGAGGCTCTACGCGCGTTGCCGGGGGCGCGCGACCGGCGTTGCTCGGGCACCGCCTCGCCGGCGCCGGTGGCTGCTCGCCCGGCGGGTGAGCGTGTGAGCTCCTGGACGCCGACCGCGGCTCCGGCCGCGAGGAGGCCGCCCAGCAGAAAGGTGCGCCGAGGGGCGACACCGCTCATCAGGCTGCGGGGAGAACGATGTTTGCCGTCGTAAGACATCGGGGTGTTCCTTCGAAGAAGTCATCCCGTAATGCCGCCGATAGAGAAAAACGGCAGGCTGATAAACAGGCGTGGGTCATCGCCTGTGAAGAGATGAGGGGGTGTCGAAAAACGGGGTGTTAATCCGCCAGCCCTGGCTCAAGCCGGGCGCGGGCGAAAGGGGGAACGGGCCGACCGGGTAGAAACGAGCTCGCTCGTGCATGCCTCGTGGGGCGTGCGCAGAGTTCAGGGGCGATCGTGCATGAACGGACGTCGCCGAACGATCGGCCGTCGTTTCTCGCTATCGGTCTCGGCCCGGTGGAGGCGGCAAGGGGTGCGCGCTCGCCGGAGTCCCTGGGGCGCGATGGGCCCCTGCCAGGGAAGTGTCCTGCTCGTACAACGTTTCTCCTCTCCTTGACTGCCTACCGGGTTAGCTGACGGATTCGGACCAGGAGCAGGCCCTACCGCGACGGGAATCGCGGATTCACCCCAAAGACGGTGGGTCCCCGGCTTCCAGACGTCGGACGTCTTGGAATTAGGCGTTCGGCCGGTCGTCTTTCGATGGACGCCGACCGAGTACTAAGGAAGATAGAACATGGAAGGCCGTGCTTCCAACTCGGCCAAGGTAAAATCAAATGTTGATCTACTGGATGGCGACGCGTAGCCGCCCTCCGTATTGAGGTCCATGCCCCGGCCGGTTGCGGGGCCGGGGCGCGGGCGGACCCGGTGCCGGTTTCGGCGGTCTTTCGCCGATGCTCATCCGCCGGAGGACGGCTGGTTGCCGGCGACCAGGTTGAACGACCCGGTGAGCATGTTGAGGGTGACGAGGCCGACGACCTCACTGATGACCCGGTCGTCCCAGCCGTGCTCGCGCAGAGCGGTCACGTCGTCGGAGGTGAGCGAGGACGGCTCGGTCAGGACCCGCAGGGCGAAGTCGACCAGCGCGGCCTCGCGGGCGTCGGCCGAGGTGCCCTGCCGGGCGAGGGCGATGTCGGTCTCGGTGAGCCCCGCGGCCCGGCCCGCCTCGATGTGCGCCGCCATGCAGGTACCGCAGCCGATCCACTCCTGGAGGGCCAGCGAGACCTTCTCGCTCAGCGGGCGGGGGATCTTGATCCTTTTCATCGCCCGGGAGAGCTCTAGATAACCCTGGAGAAGGGCGGGCGAGTGGGCCATGGTACTCACCATGTCGCCGGCCGAGCCGTGGCGGTCGACGATGCGGGCGAGAAGGTCGCGGGACTTGGCGGGCGCCTCGTCGGGGGTGAGCGGTGGCAGGTTGCGCACGATCGTCTCCATCCGTGTCGGAGGGGGCCGCCGGACGCGGCCCCCTCGGTTCGTTCGGTCAGCGGGTGGTCTTCGCGCGCGGCGTCGCGGCCGCGGCCTCCGACTCCGGGCGCGGGGTCCGCAGGGTGATGGCGGCCAGTCCGGCACCGGCGAGCGCGATCAGGCCCGCGCCGATGAAGGCGGCCGAGAACCCGTCGGTGAGCGCGGGAACGTTTTCCAGTTCGTTTGCGCCGAAGGAGGCGGCGATGGCGGTCATCGCTGCCAGCCCCAGGGCCGAACCGACCTGGTAGCTGGTGTTCACGATTCCGGACGCCAGCCCGCCTTCCTCGGGCTTGGCCGCCGACATCGCGGTGCCCAGCGAAGGGATGAAGGCCAGGGACATGCCGAGCGCCGCGACGAGCGAGGCCGGGAGCACGTCCACCCAGTACGACCCATCCGGACGGACCAGCGACAGCCAGCCCATGCCCGCCGCCAGCACCAGCAGTCCGGCGACGGTGATCACCTTCGGGCCGAAGCGTCCGATGGCCCGCGGGGCCAGCACGATCATCCCGATCATGATCAGCACGGTCATCGGGACGAGCGCCGCGCCCGAGGG
>NZ_MKJY01000560.1 GCF_001942465.1 Actinomadura sp. CNU-125 | reverse complement strand
GCCGCCGCCGCGCCCGGCCGAACCGCCGCCGGACGTGCTCGGCCCGCGGTGACGATCGCGCCCGTGTGCGGCGTCCGGACGGTCTCCACCGCGTACGCCCCCGGCCCGGCGAGGCTCGCCGCGACGGCCAGGACGAGCGCGCCGCCGAGCGTCCGTCCGCGCAGCAGCCGGTTCGGCGGCGATCGCGGCGGCCGCGGAGCCCCCCGCACCCCGCGACCACCGGGCCGAGCCACGCGTTCCAGGACACGCTGCGGGTCGAGCAGCACCTGCGCCACACCGCCGTGACCGCGACCGCCGCCGCCAGGACGGCCGACGCCCACGCGGCGCGGCGCCGCTCCCACAGCACCGCCGCGCCGATCCCGACGAGCGCCGCGACCGCCGGGGCCAGCGCGACCGTGTAGTACTCGTGGAAGATCCCCTGCATGTGGCTGAAGATCACGGCCGTCGGCAGCAGCCAGCCGCCCCACAGGCCCAGCGCCGCGCGGGCCGGGTCGGTGCGCGGCGCCCGCCGCGTCGCCCACAGCCCGGCGGCGAGCAGGACGATCGCGGCGGGCAGCAGCCACGACACCTGGCCGCCGATCACCGAACCGAACATGCGGCCCCAGCCGGCGTCCTGGTTCGTGTTGCCGAGGCCGCCCGTCTCGTCCCCGTTGAGGCGTCCGAGCCCGTTGTAGCCGAGCGCCAGCTCCAGCACCGAGTCGTGCTGCGAACCGCCTATGTAGGGACGCGACGAAGCGGGCACCACGGCCACGATCGCGACCCACCAGCCCGCCGACACCAGCAGCGCGCCCCCGGCGAGCGCCAGCTGCCACAGCCGCCGCCGGACGGGCGTCGGCGCGGCCACCAGATACACCAGCGCGAACACCGGCACGACCAGGAACGCCTGCAGCATCTTGGCGAGGAAGCCCGTCCCGACGCAGGCGGCTGCGAACACCAGCCAGCGGGTGCTCGCGCCCTCCTGCGCGCGGACGATCCCGTAGGCGCCGAGCGTCAGCAGCAGCACCAGCAGCGCGTCCGGGTTGTTGAACCGGAACATCAGCGCCGCGACCGGCGTCAGCGCCAGCGCCGCCCCCGCCAGCAGTCCCGCCCAGGCCGGGAACCGGCGGTGGACGGCCGCGTACAGCGTCCCGACCGTGGCCACGCCCATCAGCGCCTGCGGGACCAGGATGCTCCACGCGTTGACGCCGAACACGCGCGCGGCCAGCGCCATCGGCCACAGCGCGCCCGGCGGCTTGTCGACGGTGATGGCGCCCGCCGCGTCCGACGCGCCGAAGAAGAACGCCGACCAGCTCGTCGCGCCCGCCTGCACGGCCGCCGAGTAGAACGAGTTCGCCCATCCGGAGGCGCCCAGCCCCCACAGGTACAGGACGGCCGTGGCCGCCAGCAGCACCAGCAGCGCGGGCCGGGCCCAGACCGGATCGGCGGCGGGGCCGCGCAGCAGCCGCCGGACGAGCCGGTCCCGGCGCGCCGCCGGGGCGGTCGAGTCGGGCGGTGCGCCCGGAAGTGTCGAGGTCATGGTGTCCCTCCCGTCAGCCCAGCCGGTACAGGCCGGAGCCGGAACCGGTGCCGGTGGACGCCGCCGTGCCGCCGTACTCGCTCGGCCGGACGAGCGTCCCGTGCTGCCGCACCCACGCGGTGACGTCGTCCGAACCGCCGTCGCGTCCGCCGCGTCCACCGGGGCCGCCCATGCCGCCGCCGAGCACGATGTACCGCAGCTCGCCGTCCTCGACCATCCGCTGGAGCTTCTCGACGGTCATCGCGGGATCGCCGCCGGTGAAGCCGCCCATGGCGATGGCGGCCCGTCCGGTCTCCAAGATGATCTGCGACGCCTCCTGGGCGCTGGAGACGGCCACGAGCCACGTCGCGTCGCCCTGGTTCTGCTCCAGGTAGGCGATCATCTGCTCGTCCACGCCGCCGCCGGGTCCGCCGCCGGGACGCGCGCCGCCACCGCCGGGCATCGTCATGCCGCCCTGCGGCCGGCCGCCCGGCGCCTGCCCGCCCGGGAACTGCCCGCCCGGGAAGCCGCCCGTCCCGCGCGGACCGCCGCGCTCTCCGCCACCGGGCCCGGCGCCGCCCGGCATCCCGCCGGGCCCGCCGCCGAAACCGCGCCCGGACGACGGGCCCGCGAGCGGGTTCGTCGCGTTCGGCGAGGTGGCGGCGGCCGACACCGCGTAGGCGCCCGGACCGGCCAGCGCCGCCACGAGCGCGCACACGATCCCGGCCCGCAGGACGGGACGTCCCGCGCGCGCGGCCTTCGGAAGCCTGCAAGCGATCAGCGCGGCGACCGCGAGGACGGCGGCTCCGGCGACGGCCCAGCGCAGCCACGGGTGCCACGACGGGGTGCGGGCCAGCAGCGTGAACGCCCACCAGCCGGTGACCGCGACCCCCGCCGGGAGGACGAGCGCCCACGCGGCCGAGCGGCGCGAGGCGTCCAGGAGCAGGACGGCGCCGCCGCCGACGAGCGCGCCGATCGCGGGGGCCATCGCGGTCGTGTAGTACGGGTGGAACGTGCCCTGCGCGAAGCTGAACACGACGTAGTGCAGGGCCAGCGTCCCGCCCCACAGCAGCAGCGACGCGCGCCGCGAGTCGGTGCGCGGCCGCCGGATCGTGAGCGCGAGACCGGCGGCCAGGCAGATCGCCGCGAGCGGCAGCAGCCACGAGATCTGCCCGCCGATCGTGTCGTTGAACAGGCGTCCGGCGCCCGCCGCGCCGCCGAACCCGCCGCCTCCGCCGGGGCCGCCGCCCCCGCCGCCCGGTCCGCCGCCCTGGCCGAACACGCGGCCGAGGCCGTTGTAGCCGATGACGAGGTCCCAGGCCGTCCCGTCCGTGCTGCCGCCGATGAACGGGCGGGCGCCCGCCGGGACGAGGTCCACGATCGCGATCCACCAGAAGCTCGACACGGCCAGCACGCCACCGGCCGCGAGCAGGTGCAGCACCCGCCGCACCGGCCCGGGCCGGGCCGCGATCAGGTACGCGAGCGCGAGCGCGGGCACGATGATGAACGCCTGCAGCATCTTGGTGTTGAAGCCGCAGCCGACGAGGAACGCGGCGAGGAGCAGCGGTCGCACGCGGCCGGTGTCGATGGCGCGCTGCGTCGCCCACACGGCCCCGACCAGGAACAGGAGCAGCAGCGTGTCGGGGTTGTTGTCGCGGTTGATCGCGACCGTGATCGGCGTCAGGGCCAGGACGGACGCCGCGACGAGCGCCGCCGGGTGGCCGAACGCGCGCCGGACCGTCGCGTACAGCACGGCGACGGCGGCGACGCCCGCGACGACCTGCGGCAGCAGCAGGCTCCACGAGCCGAACCCGAGGACGCGCGCGAACAGGCCCATCGCCCACAGCGCCATCGGCGGCTTGTCGACGGTGATGTACGACCCGGCGTCCAGGGAACCGAAGAAGAACGCCTTCCAGCTCTGCGTGCCGCTCTTCACGGCGGCCGAATAGTACGAGTTCGCGTAGCCCGCCTCGGTCAGGCCCCACGCGTACAGCGCGGCGGCCAGGACGAGGACGGCCCACAGCGCGGGACGCGCCCAGCGCGGATCGTCCGGCGCGCCGAGGAACAGGCGCCTCGCCCGTCCGCGCCCGGCGGCGGCCCGCTCCCGCGCGGGCCGCGGGGAGATCGTGGTCGTGGTCATGACACCGGTCCTCCGGTCTCCTCGGCGGTGGCGGCGGCCCGCGCGTCGGGCGCCGCGGGCCCGGAACCGGCGCCCAGCCGGCGCGGGTGGAAGATCCAGGCGCGCATCAGCAGGAAGCGCACCAGCGTCGCCGTCCCGTTCGCGGCGACGAGCGCGACCACCTCGACCGTCCGGGACGAGCCGGGCGCGGCGGCGTGCAGCAGCGCGAGCCCGCCGGTGCTGAGCGCCAGCCCGATCAGGAACGCCAGGCCGCCTTCGAGCTGCTGCCGGAACGCCCGCCGGGGGCCGGTGACGCCGAACGTGAAGCGCCGGTTCGCGGCGGTGTTGCCGATCGTGGTGATCACCAGCGACAGGGCGTTCGCCCACAGCGGCCCCATCACCAGCCGGAACAGGACGAACAGGACGAGCTGCGCGAGCGTCGAGAAGACCCCGATCACCGCGAACGCGGGCAGTTGGTGCGCCATCCCGGCGGGCAGCCGCGCTCGCCCCCGGTCGGCGCCGCGCCCGCTGACCGGCGCGCGGAACGCGCCCGTCACCATGCGGCGCCCGACGCGGGCCATGCCGCGCAGGTCGTCGCGCGCGGTGCGCAGCACGTCGACGCGGCTGTCCGGGCGTCCACCCAGTCGACCGGTACCTCGTGGATGCGCAGCCCGTTGCGTTCGGCGAGCAGCAGCAACTCGGTGTCGAAGAACCACTCCTCGTCCTCGACCTGCGGCAGCAGCGCCTGGACGATCTCGGTGCGGGCGGCCTTGAAGCCGCACTGCGCGTCGCTGAACCCGGCGGCGAGCGTGGCGCGCAGCAGCAGGTTGTAGCAGCGCGAGATCACCTCCCGGCGCGGGCCGCGCACGACCGCCGAACCGCGGGTGAGGCGGCTGCCGATCGCCAGGTCGCTGTGCCCGGAGATGAGCGGCGCGACCAGCGGCAGGAACGCGTCCAGGTCCGTGGACAGGTCGACGTCCATGTAGGCGACGACGTCGGCGTCGCTCGTGCTCCACGCGTGCCGCAGCGCGCGGCCGCGGCCCTTCTCGGCGAGCCGGATCGCGCGGACGCGCGGGTGCCGCTCCATCAGCCGCCGCGCGACCGTCCAGGTCCGGTCCGTGCTGGCGTTGTCGGCGATCGTGATGCGGAACGCGTAGGGGAAGTTATCGGCGAGGTAGGCGTGCAGGCGGCCGATGCTGGCGGCGAGCACGTGCTCCTCGTTGTAGACGGGCACGACCACCTCCACCAGCCGGCCCCGGCCCCCGTCGTGCGGGGAGGCGGGAGGCCCGGCGGGCGTGCCCCGTTCGGTGACAAGGTGACTCATACCGGCCACGTTCACCGGCGAGTGTGGGAGCGCCCTGAGGCGTGAATTAAGCCCGCATGAGGATCGCGTCGCCGTCCGCTCAGGAGGGCGCGGTCCGCAGGACGTACCCGACACCGCGGACGGTGTGCACGAGCCGCGGCATCCCGCCGATCTCGGTCTTGCGGCGCAGATACATCACGTACACGTCCAGGGAGTTCGACGCGGGCTCGAAGTCGAACCCCCACACCGCCTTCAGGATCTGCTCCCGCGTCAGCACCTGCCTGGGGTGGGCCAGGAACGTCTCCAGCAGCATGTACTCGGTGCGGGTCAGCTCCAGCGGACGCCCCGCGCGCGTCACCTCGCGGGTCGCGGTGTCCATCCGCAGGTCGTCGAACACCAGGACGTCGTCCCGCGCGGTCCCCGCGTCCGCGCGCATCCGGCTGCGCCGCAGCAGCGCCCGGACGCGCGCGAGCAGCTCGTCGAGCTCGAACGGCTTCGCGAGGTAGTCGTCGGCGCCCGCGTCCAGGCCCGTCACCCGGTCGCCGACCATGTCCCGCGCGGTCAGCATCAGCACCGGGACGGACTCGCCGAGCGCCCGCAGCCGCCGGCACGCCGTCAGGCCGTCCATCCGCGGCATCAGCACGTCCAGGACGACCAGGTCGGGACGCTCGCGCGCCACCGCGTCGAGCGCCGCGACGCCGTCGGCCGCCCCCGCGGTGCGGTACCCCTCGAACTCCAGGCTGCCGGCCAGCGCGTCCCGCACGGCCGGTTCGTCGTCCACGATCAGGATCCGAGCGGGCGCCGTCCCCTGTGTGCCAGCTTCCATGTACTCACAGTAAGCAACCCTCGTACCCCGCCAACGCCTGGTTCGGGGGTTTCTCACCGTTCTCTCAGACAACGCTTAACCGCCTTTCATCCGGGTCCCCGCGCGTTGGAACGTGCCGGGCGCCGCGTAGCATCGGCTTGCGGAAAGCGAGGTGTGCCCCATTTCCTCCTATGACGACCAGGCCAAGGCGCTCGCCGCGGCGTTGCCCGACGCCCGGCTGATCACCGACCCCGACGTCCTCGCGAGCATCGGCCACGACGAGGCCGAATGGGCGCCGGTCGGGACGCCCGTCGCGGCGCTGCGGGCGCGTTCGTCCGACGAGGTCTCCCGCGCCGTCGCCGCCTGCGCCGACCTGCGGATCCCCGTCGTCCCGCGCGGCGCCGGGACCGGGCTGTCCGGCGGCGCCAACGCCGTCGACGGCTGCCTCGTGCTCGACCTGTCCGGGATGAACGCCGTCGTCGAGATCGACACCGACAACATGGTCGCGGTCGTCCAGCCGGGCGTCGTCAACGACGACCTGAAGAAGGCCGTCGCCGAGCACGGCCTGTGGTACCCGCCCGACCCCGCCAGCGCCCCCTGGTCGACGATCGGCGGCAATGTCGCCACCAACGCGGGCGGCCTGTGCTGCCTGAAGTACGGCGTCACCCGCGACTACGTCCTCGGCCTGCGGGCCGTCGTCGGCGGCCCCGCGGGCGCCTACGGCACCGTCGCCGACCTCGGCCGCCGCACCACCAAGGGCGTCGCCGGGTACGACCTCACCGGCCTGTTCGTCGGCTCCGAGGGCACCCTCGGCGTCGTCACCGAGGTCACCCTCCGGCTCCGCCCCGCCCGCCGCGACGCGCCCCGCACCGTCGTCGCGCCTTCGACGACCTCGTCTCCGCGGGCCGCGCCGTCGCCGGGGTCACCGCCCGCGGGCTCGTCCCCGCCGCTCTCGAACTCCTCGACCGCGCCTGCCTGGAGGCCGTCGAGGAATGGAAGCACCTCGGCATCGGCCCCGGCGCCGAGGCCCACCTGCTCGCGAGCGTAGACACCCCCGGCCCGTCCGGCGACGACGAGGGCGCCGCGATCGCGACGATCTTCCGCGACGCGGGCGCCGCGTGGGCCGAGCAGTCCACCGACCCCGTCGAGGCCGAGGCCCTCTTCGAGGCCCGCCGCCTCGCCTACCCCGCGCTCGAACGCCTCGGGCCCGTCCTCACCGAGGACGTGTGCGTGCCGCGCTCGTCCGTCCCGCAGATGCTCGCCCGCACCGAGGAGATCGGCCGCCGGCACGGCGTCCGCATCGCCACGATCGCCCACGCGGGCGACGGCAACCTGCACCCGCTCCTCATCACCCCGCCCGGCGACGACGCCGCCCGCGCCGCCGCGCAGGCCGCGTTCGACGAACTCCTCCGGGCCGCGATCGACCTGCGCGGCACCGTCACCGGCGAGCACGGCGTCGGCCTGCTCAAACGCGGCGGCATGCAGCGCGAACTGCCCCTCGGCGTCCGCGCGATGCAGCACGCGGTCAAGCAGGCCCTCGACCCGCTGAACCTCTTCAACCCGGGGAAGGTCATCGGCGACGATCCCGACCTCTGATACAAAGGTCGCCGAACGTCGCATACCGGGAGGCATCGTGGACGCCGAGAAACTGCGGACCCTGTTCGACCTGTCCGGACGCGTCGCGATCGTCACCGGCGGCACCCGCGGCATCGGACGGTCGATCGCCGAGGGCTTCGCCGCCGCCGGTTCGAGCGTCGTCGTCGCGAGCCGCAAGCCCGAACCGTGCGCGGAGACCGAGGCGCACCTCAAGTCGATGGGCGGCGCGGCCCTCGGCGTCCCGACCCACCTCGGCGACCTCGACGCGCTCGACGCCCTCGTCGCCCGCACCGCCGACACGTTCGGCCGCATCGACATCGTCGTGAACAACGCCGCGAACCCGCTCGCGCAGCCCCTCGGCGGCCTCACCCCCGAGGCGTTCGCGAAGTCGCAGGACGTCAACGTCCGCGGCCCCGTCTTCCTCGTCCAGCGCGCCCTCGACCACCTCACCGAGAGCCCCTGCGCGGCCGTCGTCAACGTGATCTCCGCCGGCGCGTTCATGTGGTCGCCCGGCGTCTCGATGTACGCGGCCGCGAAGGCGTCGATGGCGTCCTACACCCGCTCGATGGCCGCCGAGTTCGCCCCCCGCGGCATCCGCGTCAACGCCCTCGCCCCCGGCACCGTCGACACCCTCATGGTCCGCAACAACCCGCCCGAGGTGCAGGAGGCGATGGCGAACGCCGCCCTCCAGGGCCGCGCGGCCGACCCCGACGAGATGGTCGGCCCCGCCCTCTTCCTCGCCTCCGACGCCGCCAGCTTCGTCACCGGCCAGATCCTCCTCGCCGACGGCGGCCTCGTCCCCCGCTGACCCGCCGCCCCGTGGTTGCTTGCGGGGGGCCTGGGTAGTAGCGGCGAGTTGACCTCCTCCCCCGCCTAAAGGCGGGGGAGTCCAGCGGTCGCCCGCTGGGTTTCCTGCTTCGTCGCCGACCGCCCCGTCCGGGAGGACTCCCGTTGAGGTCTCACACCGGCTCCACAGGCAGACACCGCCAGCCCGGCGGCCACAATATTGCGCGCGGCGTTGACGTCCCGATCGTGCCGGGCACCGCACCCGCCGCACTCCCACTCCCTCACATTGAGGGGCATGTCCTTCTGGAGGGTTCCGCACTTCGAGCACGTCTTTGTGGAGGGGAACCACCGGTCGATCACCACGAACTCGCGGCCGTACCAGCCGGCCTTGTACTCCAGCATGACCCGCAGCTCCCGCCACCCCGCGTCCGAGATCGCACGCGCCAGGCTGTGGTTTTTGACCATGTTGCGCACGTTGAGATCCTCGATCACGACCACTTGGTTCTCGTGGACGAGCCGGGACGACAGCTTGTGCAGGAAATCGCGCCGCCGGTCGGCGATCCGCGCATGCACCCGCGCGACCTTCGCCTTGGCCTTCTCCCGGTTGGCCGACCCCTTGGCCTTGCGCGCCATGTCCTTCTGCGCGCGGGCGAGGCGTTCGCGGTCGCGGCGCTCGTGCCGGGGGTTGGCGACCTTCTCCCCGGTCGACAACGTGACCAGCGAGGTCACCCCGGCGTCGAGGCCGACGACCTTGTCCGACGGCTCCAGGCGGATGACCGTGTCTTCACAGAGGAGGGAAACGAACCACCGCCCGGCCGCGTCCTTGGACACCGTCGCCGTGGACGGCACGGCACCCTCGGGCAGCGGACGCGACCACACGATGTCCAGCGGGCCGTTCATCTTCGCGAGCGTGAGTGCACCGTCGCGCCACGTGAACGCCGACCGGGTGTACTCTGCCGACGCCCGCGACTTCTTGCGCGACTTGAGGCTCGGATACCTCGCGCGCTTGCCGAAGAATGCCGCGAACGCGGCCTGCAAGTGCCGCAGCGCCTGCTGCAACGGCACACTGGACACCTCGTTCAGGAACGCCAGTTCGCCGGTTTTCTTCCAGGCGGTCAACGCCGCCGAGGTATCGGCATACGACATGCGGTGCCGCTGCGAGCGCCAAGCCCGCGTGCGTTCTTCGAGGGCCTTGTTGTAGACCAGCCGCACGCACCCGAACGTGCGGGCGAGCTCGGCCGCCTGCTCGTCCGTCGGGTAGAAGCGGTATTTGAACGCCCGCTTCACCGTGCACGCCATGCCCCGCAATCTAACGATGCCGATGTGAGGGGCGCAGGCGTTCGGCGGAATCGGCAGGAGGGGGGCGAACGGTGATCAGCCCCGGGGGCGGTTCATCTTTTCCTGTGCTGCTCCGCAGGAGTTTCGTTCCCTCCCCGGCCTGAAGCCCGGGGTATCCACGAAGGAGTCACGATGGCCGACGGCAAGGGGTTCGGCGCCGTTCCGTCCACGTTGCGGAAGGCGGCGGCGGTCGCGGGATGCTTCCTGCTCATCGCCGCGGCCATCGGGCTGCTCGTCTACTTCCTGGTGCTGCTGGCGCCGCTGACCATGGCGGTCATCGCCGCGCTGCTGCTGAGCGCGCTGATGTCGCCGGTCGCGCGGTGGACGCGGCGGCTGCGGGCGCCCGCGTGGGCCGGGGCGCTCGCCGGGCTGCTCACCCTGCTCATCGCGATCGGCGGTCCGATCGCGCTCGTCACCGGGCAGGCCGCCGACCAGTGGGAGCAGATGCGGCAGGGGCTCACCACGGGGCTCGACCGGGCGCGCGACCAGCTCGTCAACGGGCCGCTGCCGATCAGCGAGCGGCAGCTCGACTCCGTCGTCGACGCGATCATCCGGGCCGCGCAGCGGTCGTCGCCCGACCCGGTGGCCGGCGCGAGCATGGCGGCGGAGGTGCTGGCCGCCGCGCTCATCGCGCTGTTCCTGCTGTTCTTCATGCTGAAGGACGGCAAGGTCATGTGGGGCTGGCTCGTGGGGCTCGCGCCCGAACGGCGGCGGGCGAAGGTCGACGCGGCGGGGCGCGCGGGATGGCGGGCGCTGGTGTCGTACGTGCACGGCATCGTCGTGATCGCCCTCGTGGACGCGATCGGGATCGGGCTCGCGCTCGTCCTGATCGGCGTCCCGTTCGCGCTGCCGCTGACGCTGCTGACGTTCGTCGCGGCTTTTGTTCCTATCGCGGGCGCGATCATCGCCGGTGCGGCGGCGGTGCTCATCGCGTTCGTCGGCGGCGGCGTCACCGACGCGCTGCTGGTCCTCGCGGCGGTGGTCGTCGTCCAGCAGGCCGAGAGCCACCTGCTGCAGCCGCTCATCATGGGACGGACGCTGCACCTGCACCCGGTCGTGATCATCGGCGCGGTGACGGCCGGGACGCTGCTCGCGGGCATCGCGGGCGCGGTGATCGCCGTCCCGATGGTGGCGGTCGTGTACCGCGTGTCGTCCGTCCTGGCTAGCGGACGGACGCCGCCGGAGCCGCCAGCGCCCGCTTGAGGATCTTGCCGGTGGGGCCGACGGGCAGCTCGTCCAGGAACCGGATCCGCGCGGGTACTTGTACGCGGCGACGCGTTCGCGGACGAACGCGCGCAGTTCGTCGGCCGTCGCGGGGGCGCGCAGCGACACCACGGCGGTGATCTCCTCGCCGACCTCCGGATGCGGGACGCCGACGACCGCGGCCTGCCGCACCGACGGATGCTCGTACAGCACCTCCTCGATCTCGCGCGGGTAGACCGTGTAGCCCGCGCGGATGATCACGTCGCGGCGGCGGTCGACGAGGTAGAACACGCCGTCGTCGTCGGTGCGGCCCAGGTCGCCGGTGTGGAACCAGCCGTCGCGGATCGCGTCCGCGGTGGCGGCGGGGTCGTTCCAGTAGCCCTTCATCACGTTCGGGCCCCGCACGACGATCTCGCCGATCGCGCCGCGCGGCATCTCGCGTCCGTCGTCGCCGACCACCCGCATCTCCACCCCGTGGATCGGCCGGCCGATCGAGCCGGGCCGCCGCCCCGCACCGGACCGGTTGGACGACGTCAGCGGCGACGTCTCGCTCAGCCCGTACCCCTCGATGATCGGGCAGCCCAGCTCCTCGAACGCGCGCAGGACGTCCAGCGGGAGTGCGGCACCCCCCGATACACAGCTCCGCAGGATCGACATGTCGGACACGGCCGGATGGTCCAGCAGCGCGATGAACATCGCCGGGACCCCGTGGAACACCGTCACGCCGTCCCGCCGGATCACTTCCAGCGCGCGCGCCGCGTCGAACCGTTCGAGGAGCGTGAGCCGCCCGCCCGCGCAGATCGTCGCGTTCAGCGCGCACGTCTGCCCGAACGCGTGGTACAGCGGCAGCGCGCCGAGCACGACGTCGTCCACCCCGAGCCCGTGCATCCGCGCGACCGTCGCCGCGTTCCCGCCCAGGTTCGCGTGCGTCAGCTCGATCCCCTTCGTCGGCCCGGTCGTCCCCGCGCTGTACAGGAGCACCGCCGTGTCGTCCCCGGACGTCCGCGCGACATCGTCCTCGGGCGGCGCCCCGCGCAGCAGCCGTCCGAACTCGCCCGGCACGACGAACATGTAGTCGGTGCGGGTACCGTCCGTCCCCGCCTCGACGGTCTCCGCGTACGCGTGCCAGGCGATCACCAACCGGGCCGCGCAGTCGCCCAGATACGCGGCGATCTCCCGCCGCTTCAGCAGCGGATCCAGCGGGACGACCACCGCCCCGATCCGCAGGATGCCGTAGTAGACCACGGCGAACTCGGGCACGTTGGGGAGCATCACCGCGACCCGGTCGCCCGGCCTGATCCCGCGCCGCCGCAGCAGCGCGCCCGTCCGCGCGCTCCGCGACTCCAGCTCGCGGTAGCCGAGCCCCTCCCGGTCGAGCGTGAGGGCCGTGCGTCCGCCGAACCGTTCGGCGGCGGCCCGGAGCCGCTCAGCGAGATTCATGCGCCGACGGTACGTCGGCGGTCCCACCCTCCTCATTGGTCGCGGACACCAGTCTTTTCGCCCCGGAATTGGTGGCCGGTGGCAACACGTCCTGGAGGGCGATCGCCACGAGCAGATCGACCAGATCGGTGAAATGCCGGAGGTTTCTGCCGGTCCGCTCCTGGATGCGCCGAAGACGGTACTGCGCGGTGTTGTGGTGGATCTGCAGCCGCTCGGCCGCCGCGCGCAGATTGAGGTCCGCCGCCGCGAACGCCCGGATCGTCGCGGTCAGCACCCCGCCGCGCATCCGGTCCTCCTCCAGCAGATCGAGGACGCGCGGATCCACGAGGTGCCGCGCGGTGTCGTCCGCCCGCAGCGCCATGTACTCGAACGGGGAGATCCGCGGGAGCGCCGCCACGCCGCCGTCCTCGGGCAGGAACTCCAGCACCGCCCGCGCCTCCTGGAACGCCCGCGGGATCTCCGCCGTCCCCTCGACGACCGTGCTGATCCCCATCGCCAGCACGATGTCCTCGTCCAGCAGGTCCCGCTGGACGGCCTGCAACAGGTCGCACAGCTTCCCCGCATCGCCGCCGGGCCCCAGCGCGGGCACCGCCACGATCTCCGACTGCCGCACGACCGCGAGCGTCCGGTGCCTGCCGACCCCGGTCCGCGCGATCGCCGCGCACGCCGCGTGCCGGGCGTCCGCCTCGCCCCCCACCAGGACGGCCGCGACCACCACCAGCGGCGTCCGCGACCCGGGCGTCAGGCCGTGCGCGTGCGCGGTCGCCAGCTGCGGCCCGCGCGTCGGCGCCTCGCCGTCCAGCAGCAGCTCCACCAGGTCCCGGCTCGCCTGCGCGCTCTCCTCCGCCGCGTACCGCTGGAACTCCGTGTACGCGTTCGCCGCGTGCGTGCTGGCGAGGTCGCAGTACCGCATCAGCGGCGCCGCCAGCGACAGCGCCGCCTCCTGCCCGGCGAACGTGCGCCCCGCGTGCGCCACCACCGCCTCCCAGAAGACCTGCTGGCCCACCCGGAACGCGTTGATGTAGTCGGCCAGCGTGAACCCGGCCTGCACCCGCCGCATCGACGCGCGGCGGCTGAACGCGATGTCCTCGAACGTGACCGTGCGCTCCTCCAGCAGCACGGCGAGCTTGGTGCGGTAGTGCCGTCCGACCTGTTCGCGGACGTCGGTGAGGAAGTCGTCCGTCCGGTCCGCGTACGCGGGGATCTCCGCCCGCATGACCGCGACGGCCCGGTCCGCCAGTTCGTCGACGATGGTGAGAAGTTCGGCGAGGATTCGTGATCGTTCGGTGCGGACGGCGTCCGCATCGGTGAGCATTCTCGTGCTGAGGCCACCGGACATGCCCGGATGATTCCTGCCGTTCCGGGCAGCGTCAACGCCCGTGACAAGTCCGAGACGCTCCCTGTTCTCAGCGGACAACTCCCCGCCCCGAACATCGGTCCCCGCGCACATGCACCCGTCCGGCCCGATCAAGGACCCGGCCCTTCGCGTCCGTCACGGTTGGCAAACCAGGCTAGGCACCTGCTAACTTTTCTTTGCATGAGCGGGGACGAGTTGCTGCAGGTACTGGCCACACTGGCCAACCCGCATCGCCTGCGGATCCTGGCGGCACTGTCGGACGAGCGCGAGTACGTGAGTCGCCTCGCCCGCGAGCTCGGCATCAGCCGCCCCCTTCTGCAGGTGCATCTGCGCAAGCTGGAGGCGGCCGGCCTGGTGACGGGGCGGGCCGAACTGTCGGAGGACGGAAAGGCGATGAAGTACTACACGGTCAACCCGTTCCGGATCGAGCTGACGCCGCAGGAGATCGCGACGGCCGTGCGGACACTGACCGTGCCGGACGGAAAGAAAGGAGCCGAATGATGGATGCGCAGGACATGACGGAAGTGGTCGGTGCCATAGGCGTCTTCGCCATCATCACGACGCTGATCATCGTCGTGGTGGTCCAGGTGGGCGCCACCATGCGCGCCCGCGCCACCCTGGCCCGCGAGGCCGAGTACCGGCGCCTCGCCGAGGAGGGCGTCAAGACGCAGGAAGGCATCGAACGGCGGCTCACCGAGAACGGGCGGCACCTCGCCGCCATGGAGAAGCGCATGGAGTCGCTTGAGGACATCCTGCAATCCGTGGAGTGACCGAACGGGCCGGGCCGTCGAGCGGCAACTCGACGGCCCGGCGATGAAGAAGCGCCCACCCGCCCGCGAGGGCGGGCTCTCACAGGAACACCCCTTCAGAGAAAGGACAGCAGTGCATGCTGCCTGAAAGCAAACCGATCACCGAGCGGATCGCGGGCTGGTCCGTCCGGCACCGTGTTCTGGCGATCGGCGGCTGGTGCGCGCTGGTGGTCGTCATGGTGGTGTTCTCCGGCCTGCTCGGCCTGGACGACAAGAACAGCACGACCCCGGAGAGTCCGGGCGGGCCGACCGGGCCCGGACGTCTCGCACCGGGTACATCCCCGTGCTCGAGAACATCCTGGTCCAAGGTGACGCCCCCGTGCGCCGGGCGGCCGTCCACGACCTCGTCAGCACCCTGCGCGGCCACGGAACCGTGCACTCGCCCCTGGACCCGGGCCGCGCCGACCTCGTCTCCGCCGATGGACGCTCGGCCCTGGCCGTCGTCGAGATCGCCGGCCCGCCGCGATCCGTGCCCGCGCACTACGACGCGATCGTCCGGGGCATCGACGACGTCCAGAAACGCCACCCGGGTGTCCGCCTGGCGCACGCCGGTGACATGAGCCTGTCCAAGGCGGTGGACGAAGGCATCCAGGACGACATGAAACGGGCCGAGTACTTCTCGATACCGCTCACCCTGGTGATCCTGCTCGTGGTGTTCGGCTCCCTGCTCACCGCCGGCATCCCGGTGCTGCTGGCGGCGACCACCGTCGCGGGCACCTTCGGCGTGCTGGGCATCGTCGGGCACTGGGTCCCGTTCAACAGCGCCGGCTCCTCCATCGTGCTCCTGATCGGCATCGCCGTCTCCATCGACTACTCGCTGTTCTACCTGCGCCGGCAACGCGAGGAACTCGCCGCGGGCCGCTCGGTCGCCGAAGCGCTGCGGACGGCTTCCCGCACCTCCGGCCACGTGGTCGCCGTCTCCGGCCTGACCGTGATGCTGTGCGTGGCCGGCCTGCTGTTCACCGGCCTGGACAACTTCAAGGGCCTCACCGCCGGCACGTTCATCGTCGTCGGCCTGGCGGTGACCGCGTCGGTGACCGTGCTGCCCGCGATGCTGTCCGTGCTCGGCCACCGCACCAGGACCCGGGGCCGCACCACATCCCGCGTCTGGAACGCGGTGGCGCTCCGCGTCGTCCGCCGCCCCCTGCTGTGGGGCGGGGCCGCCGCGCTCGCCCTGATCGTGATGACGCTGCCCGCCTTCGGGATGCGGCTCCAGGACGCGGCGGTCACCGACAGCCTCCCCCGCGACGTCCCCGTGGTCGACGCGGCCCTGCGCATGCAGGAGGCGTTCCCCGGCAGCCCGTCGCCCGCTCAGGTGGTGCTGTGGGAGAAGGAGCCCGGCGCCCTGGACGCCCCCGCCGTCCGAACCGCGGTCGAAAGCCTCCACCCGACCACAACGGCCCGCTCGGGCGACATCGTGATCGCCCGTGTCCCGCTCGCCCACTTCGGCAGAGGAGAACAGGCCAACCGGGCCCTCCTCGAACTGCGCCACGAAGTGGACGCCCTCGAACTCGACGGCGTCGGCCACGCGGTCGCGGGCAAGACCGCCGTTGCTTACGACTTCACCCAAATGATCGAAGACCGAGCCCCGCTGGTGTACGGCTTCGTGCTGATCCTCGCCTTCCTGCTGCTGGCGGTCGCGTTTCGGTCGGTGGCCGTCCCGCTGATCTCGATCCTGCTCAACCTGCTGTCGATCGGCGCCGCCTACGGCGTCCTCACCTGGGGCTTTCAGGACGGTCACCTGGGCCGGGCGCTCGACTTCGTCCCCTACGGCGCGATCACCAGCTGGCTACCGCTGTTCATGTTCGTGATCCTCTTCGGGCTCAGCATGGATTACCACATCTTCATCCTCAGCCGGATCCGCGAGCGCCGCACGGCCGACGCCACCGCCGCCGAGGCGATCGTCACCGGAATCGGCAACGGCTCCGGCGTCGTCACCAGCGCCGCCACGATCATGATCGCGCGTTCAGCGTCTTCGCCGTCCTGTCCGCCATCGAGTACAAGATGATGGGCGTCGGCCTCGCGGTCGCCATCTTCATCGACGCCACCCTGGTCAGGGGCGTTCTCCTCCCGGCCGCGCTGGCCGCCCTCGGCGAACGGCTCTGGCCCGGAGCCCGCCGAGCGAGCGTCCGGCAGGACACCGAGCCCGTGGCGACGGGAGCCCGGTCGGTATAAGCGGTGCCACGGGCGCGGTGTGGACGCCCAGACCCGTCCGGGCGGCCGGGTGCGGAGACGTTCCCGGTGCGTCAGTCGGGGGAACGCGACCTGTGGCGGGAGGCCGAGGACGCCTTCCGCTGGTGGGACGGGCTGGGCCGCCCGGCCGCTGACCGGTGGGGCCTGGCCGTCGTCCCGGACGGCCGGTTCGTCTGGCTCGACACCGAGGACCACCGGATCGACCGCTGACGGCGACGCTCCGCAAATCACGTTTCGTCCCGCCTGCGCCACCGTGTACGGTCGCGGCCGGTAGCTCCCACGCTGAAAGCAGGTTTCGTCATGGCATGCCGGATCAGTGAACTCGTGCTCGGTTGCCGCGACCCCGAGGTGCTGGCGCGGTTCTGGTGCGAGGTGCTGGACTTCGTGGTGCTCGATCGCGAGGAGGACTGCATCGAGATCGGGCCGCGCGAGGGGTTCGGCGGGCCGCAGCCGACGATCATCCTGAGCCGCCGCGACGAGCCGGAGCCGGGGAAGCCCCGGCTGCACATCGACGTCAACGCCACGGACCGCGATCAGGACGCCGAACTCGAACGCCTCCTGGAGCTCGGGGCGCGCCCGGCGGACATCGGCCAGACCGGCGAGGAGCCATGGCACGTGCTCGCCGACCCCGAAGGCAACGAGTTCTGCCTGCTCAGGGCCCGCATCGAGCACCTCGGCCAAGGCTGATCGGCCGGTCTTCCCGGCGGACGACCGGCTCAGGCCTCCCCGACGAAAGCCGCGCAGTCCGGGCAGTCGTCGAGGTACCGATGCCGGCGCTCGACGGTGTGCCGCAGGAAGGTGATCGCCTTCCGTCTCTGGACGATCTCGCCTTCGAGTCCGGCGATCTTCGCCTTCACGACGGCCTGTGCCGCCGACTTCGTCGCGCCATCGCGGCGGTGACCTCGGGCAACGAGAGCCCGACGCGACGCAGTTTCAGAACCGTCCGCGCCTGTTCCACGGCCCCGTCGTCGTAGACGCGGTGGCCGTTGCCGTCGCGACGCACGGTGAGCGCCCCGACGTCTTCCCAGTGCCGCAGCACGTGGGCTTCGATCCCGAGGTCCGCGGCCACTTCCCCGATCGTCTTCACGCTGCGCGCCTTGCCTTCATGTCGACCTGAACCCTTAGCGTCTCGATCATGCCCGACACCGGTCTCACGGGCTTCGGCCGTCCATCGATCCTGGTCACCGGTGCGTCCGGCAACCTCGGCCGGGAGGTCGTCGACCGTCTCCGCGGACGCGGCGCGCGCGTGCGATGCCTCGTGCGCGAACGGCCCGGTCCGCGTCCGGGAGTCGAGTGGGCGGCCGGCGACCTCACCGACCCGGCCACCGTGCGCGCGGCCCTCGCGGGCGTCGACGCCGTGTTCCTGATCTGGCCGATGCTCGACTCCGCCCCCGCCCACGATCCGGTCGCGGAACTCGCGGCGGCCGCGCCCCGCGTCGTCTACGTGTCCTCGACGGCCATCGACGACGAAGCCGAACGCCAGAGCGACCCCATCGTCCAGGTGCACGCGGACATGGAGGCCCTGCTCCGGAACGCCGGCCTGCACCCCGTGGTGCTGCGAAGCGACACGTTGGCGTCCAACGCCCGTGGCTGGGCGCCACAGTTGCGGACGGGCGACGTCGTGTCGGGCCCGGACTTCGCACGCACCGCCGTCGTGGACGAACGCGACGTCGCCGACGCAGCCGTGGCGGCACTCCTCGCACCCCACGACGGGCCGTACCTGCTGACGGGACCCGAGGTGCTGGGCCGCGCCGACCAGGTCGCTCTCCTCGGTGCCGCGCTCCGGCGCCGTCTGCGCTTCCGAGCCGTCGCCGCCGACCTCGCACGGTCGCGAATGCTCGCGGACGGACGTCCCGAGCGGCTGGTGGACGCGTTGGTCGCCGCTTCGCTGCACCGTCCGGAGTCGAACCGCACCACCGACCACGTCGAGCGCCTCACCGGACGCCCGCCCCGCGACTTCGCGACCTGGGCCCTCGACCACGCGCCCGAGTTCGACTGACGGCGCCGTGCGTCAGTTGAGGGTGAGGGGGGTGGCTGCGGTGATGTGGGTGAGTTTGTTGGGGTTGCGGACGAAGTAGATGCCGGTGACGAGGCCGTCCTGGACGGCGATCGTCATGACGCTGTCGATGTCGCCGTCGTGACGCAGGAGGAGGGCGGGGTGGCCGTTGACGGTGGCGGGTTCGCCGGTGAGGGCGCCTTCCTTGTCGCCGAGGCTGGCCAGCAGAAGACGCAGCACCTTGGCCACGCCGGTGACGGGGCGCAGCGCGGCGCTTCGGACGCCGCCGCCGTCGCTGATGAGGACGACGTCGGGGGCGAGCACGTCGAGGACGCCTTGCAGGTCGCCGGTCTCGACGGCGTGCTGGAACGATGCGAGGGCGGCTTCGGCCTGGCGGGGCGAGACGACTTCGCGGGGGCGGCGGGCCTCGACGTGCTTGCGGGAGCGGTGGGCGATCTGGCGGACGGTGGCGGGGGTCTTGCCGACCGCTTCGGCGATCTCGTCGTAGCCGACGTCGAAGACCTCGCGCAGGACGAAGACGGCCCGTTCGGTGGGCGAGAGGGTCTCCAGGACCAGCATCACGGCCATGGACAGGCTCTCGGCGAGTTCGACGTTGTCGGCGACGTCGGGTGAGGTGAGCAGCGGTTCGGGGAGCCAGGGACCGACGTAGGTTTCCTTGCGGCGCCGCAGGGACCGCAACCGGTCGAGGGCCCGCCGGGTGGCGATGCGGACGAGGAACGCACGCTGGTCGCGGACCTGCTCCAGGTCGATGTCGGCCCAGCGCAGCCAGGTCTCCTGGAGGACGTCCTCGGCGTCGGCCGCCGAGCCGAGGATCTCGTAGGCGACGGTGAACAGCAGGTTGCGGTGGGCGACGAAGGCGTCGGTCGCCGGGTCCGCGGCGTGGTCGGGCATCCTCGGATCCTTCCAGGCAGGCCATTACGGGGACAGGGCGGGCGGCGTCGGGCCGCCCGCCCGCCGGGGGGTCAGGCCGCGTGTGCGGGCCGGTTCTCGCGGGCGTCCCGGACGCGCTGCTCCCGGGTGTCGTCCTTGGCCTTGAGGGCGCGTGCGCCGGGCTTGTGCGCTTCTTCGGTCAGCTGCTTGATGGTGTGGGAGCAGACGAACTCCTTCATGCGCGCGCCGGCGCGGCCGCCGAGGTGGAAACGGACGGCGGTGTCGTTCTTGCGCGAGAACTGGAAGATGCCGGTGCCGCGGCCGAGGCTGACGCACAGCCCGTTGAAGCCGACGCTGACGGCGTCGGGCCGTCCGCCTTCGATGCGGCGCAGGACGGCGTCGGCGGCGTGGGGGCCGAGCTGGAGGGCGGACTGGCAGCCCATCCGGTAGGGCATGCCCGAGGGCGAGGCGGCGTCTCCGGCGGCGACGATGCGGTCGTCGTCGATGCTGGTCAGGGTCTCGTCGGTGAGGAGGCGGCCCGCGGGGTCGGTGCGCAGGCCGCTGCGGGCGGCCAGGTCGGGCACGTCGAACCCGGCGGCCCAGATGGTCAGGTGGCTGAGCACCTGCCCGCCGTCGGCCAGCCGTACGGCGTCGGCGGTCACCGACGTCACCTTGGCGCCGGGCCCATCCAGGACGGTCACGCCCAGTGCGGCGAGCCGCTTGGCGACGAAGCGGCGCCCGTTGGGGTGCAGGTAGGAGCCGAGTTGTCCGCCGCACACGAGGGTGACGGCCCGGCCGGCCTCGGCGAGTTCGGCCGCGGTCTCGATGCCGGTGGCGCCGCCGCCCACGACCGTCAGCGCGGCGTCGGCGGGCGCGTCGGCCACGGCCCGGCGCAGCACCTCGGCCTGCTCCAGCGTCGCGATCGGGTAGGTCAGGTCCGCGCCGGGCACCTGCGGCGCGCCGCCGCCGCTGCCCACCGCGTAGATCAGGTAGTCGTAGCGGAGGGGGCCGCCGGCGGCCAGCGACACGGTCCGCGTATCCCGATCGATCTCGGTGGCGGCGTCGACCACGAGCTCGACCTTTTCGCTCAGCACGTCCTTGTAGTCGACGACCGCGTCGTCCGACCCGGCCACCAGTTGGTGCAACCGGATCCGCTCGACGAAGGTCGGGCGGGGGTTGACCAGGGTCACGGCGACATCGTCGCGGCTCGTCAGGCGGTTGGCCGCGACGACTCCGGCGTACCCGCCGCCGATCACGATGACGTGCGTCCGGCCGCCGTTGTTCTTCGTCATGATCCTGCTCCGTTCACTCCGCGGTTACGCCCACAAGTCGCCGGACGGAGCGAATCCGTGACACGACATGACCCAGATCACATTCGGCGCGAGTCACGGCACGCCGGACGGGCGGAACGACGGCAGCTCTAACGGGCTTGTAGGACGACGAGTGTCAGGAACACCCTGAGGACCCGCGCCGCCGACCCCGCCGACGGCATGGTCGATGGGGCTTCGGCTCGGGGCCTTGGGGTCAGGGCAGGTCGAACCGGCCGTCGGACCGTCTCAGCCACCACCACCCCCGCCGCCGGGCGCAGCCCCGGTGATCGCTTGCGTCTCCTGCCCGATCATCTCCCGCATCGGCACGCCGTCGCAGTTGCCGAGGATGACACCGACCCAGCCGGTGTCAGGGTAGATGTCCCAGTTGGCGCTGACACCGGGGTTGCCACCGGCGCTCTGGTACTGCCACTGGCCGTTGACGATGGAGACCGGGATCCCGTACGCCCCGAATGACGTCGCTCCGTGGGGGATCTTGGCCCCGGCACCTGCTCGGCGATGTTCTCGGCGAAGCCCTCAAGGTGGGTGCCCACCGTGTCCGACAGTTTCAGCTTGCCCTGCTGCGCCAGCTGCAAGACGGCCACCGCGTG
Organism: Actinomadura sp. CNU-125; assembly: GCF_001942465.1. Classification (GTDB taxonomy): domain Bacteria; phylum Actinomycetota; class Actinomycetes; order Streptosporangiales; family Streptosporangiaceae; genus Spirillospora. Next base: position 21,868 of record NZ_MKJY01000560.1, on the reverse strand, counting down.
GAACGGTTTACCCGTCTACCGGCGACCGCTGTCGGCGACCGATGACCTGCCCATGTGTTCCCAGTGCCTCCACTGAAGACGGAAGACTGTTGCGATGGTGTATGCGATTTTCGATACGCCCGCGATACAGCGGACCCCCGGCATCAAGGAACCGGCGCGGCCGACAGTGCGGCACGCCCCGACGGCGTTGCACGGCACCGGGGTCTCAAGGCGGGCGAACCGCACGGCATCGCCTTCGTCCCGGCCCTCGCGGTCGGACTACATGACGGCCCGGACGGCCGAGAGGGTGAGGCGGTCGGCGGACGGACGTCCCGGGCGGCTCGTGGAGGTCTCGGCGCAGATAACCGCTGGACACAGCACCCGCGATGCCGATCCCGGCAGCCGCCGCCGACCCCGATGGGCTTATTTCGCTACTGGAGGGCTTTTCGCCGTGGGAAGTCCATCAGTGCTGAGCGCACCCAGCAGGCGCAGCCCGTCTGCGGTGGGGCTTTCGGGGGCGGCGGAGAGCACCAGTAGCTCCAGGCCTGAATCATCCGGCAGTGCGAAGTTCTCCTGGTGCAGTTCGAGTAGTCCGACCAGCGGGTGCCGGTACGCCTTGCGTCCGTGCGTGCGGGCGCGTACGTCCGCGCGGGCCCAGAGGCGGCGGAAGCGCTCGCTGCCCATCGCCAGCTCGCCGATGAGCGAGGCCAGGCCCGGATCGTCGGGGTACTTCCCGGCCGCGAGGCGCAGGTGCCCGACCACGTCGAGGGTGCATTTCTCCCAGTCCGCGTAGAAGCCGCGCTCGTCCTCTTCGAGGAAGATGTGCCGGGCGGTGTTCAGGCCCGGCATCTCCCGGCCGTAGAGGAGCCCGGCGAGGCGGTTCCCGGCGGCCACGTCCAGCCGGTAGTTCATGATCAGGGCGGGCGCGTCGGTGACCAGGTCCAGGACGCGCAGCAGCTCCGGCCGCACGCGCCCGCCGGGCGGCTTCGCGCGGCGGCGGCGCTGCCGGGCGAGCCGGTACAGGTGCCCGCGTTCGGTGTCGTCGAGGCCGAGGACGCCGGCGAGCGCGTCGAGGACCTGTTCGGACGGCTGGGTGGCGCGGCCCTGCTCCAGCCGTACGTAGTAGTCGACGCTGACTCCCGACAGGTGCGCGATCTCTTCGCGGCGCAGCCCTTCGACGCGGCGGCGGCTGTCGGTGGGGATGCCGACGGCCGCCGGGTCGACCCGGGCACGCCGGGTCCGCAGGAAGCCCGCCAGATCGTCCATGCGCCCAGTATGGCCTTGGCGGTGCACGTGAAGGTGGTCCTGCCGTTACCAGGAAGTGCGGTCCGGTGGAAGAAGCGCCCCTGAACGGGGAGGTCCCGGCGGTCGAGCATCGATGGCGACACACCTCGTCGAAGGGAACCGCCATGAAGACGCTCATCGTCTACGCCCACCCCGAGCCGCGTTCGCTGAACGGCTCGCTGAAGGACCTCGCCGTGTCCACTCTCGAAGCCGCCGGGCACGAGGTGCGGGTGAGCGACCTGTACGCGATGAACTGGAAGGCCGTCGTGGACGCGGCGGACTTCGGAGAGCACGCCACGAGCCCGTTGCAGGTGATACCGAGTTCAGCCGGAGCGTACGACGCCGGCGCGCTCACGTCCGACGTGGCGGCCGAGCAGGCAAAGCTGCTGTGGGCCGACACGATCGTCTTCCAGTTCCCGATGTGGTGGTACACGATGCCCGCGATCCTCAAGGGCTGGGTGGACCGGGTGTTCTCCTTCCACTTCGCGTACGGCGTCGGAGTGCACGACGAGACCCGGTACGGCGAGCGCTTCGGTGAGGGAACGCTGCAGGGGCGTCGGGCGATCCTGTCGGTGACCGTCGGGGGCCCGGAGTCCCACTACAGCGATCGCGGGATCAACGGCCCGATCGAGGACCTGCTGTTCCCGATCCACCACGGGATCCTGTACTACCCGGGCGTGGAGGTGCTGCCGCCGTTCGTCCTGTACGGCACCGACAAGCTCGCCGACGGCGACTTCGAGGACGCCGCGAAGGCGTGGAAGGAGCGGCTGCTGTCGCTGGAGACGACCGAGCCGATCGCGTTCCGGCGGCAGAACTTCGGTGACTACGAGATCCCGTCACTGCGGTTGAAGGACGCCCTGGAAGTGCCGGGCCGCAAGGGTTTCGGACTGCACGTGCGGGGCTAGCCGTCGGCGTGCCGGAGGGCATCGCGGCCGAAGGGGCGGGCGGTGTCGTCCACAAGACCCTGGCCGGGGTGGAGGCCCAACGCGATCGGTGGCTCGTCGTTGGGCCTCCACCCTGCGCGAATCGTTCGCCGGCCGGATCAGGCGTTGAAGACGGCCTCGGGGCGGTCGCGGTTTTCGTGCAGGTCCCAGTACAGGGGGGCGATCTCCTCGGGCGTGGCGGTCGGGCTGCCTTCCGGGGCGTCCACGACGCCCTCGCCGATCCAGACGTTGATCGCCACGTGGGCGGCGTAGACGCCGGTGCCGGCCAGTTCCTTGTTCAGGTTGATCGCCCAGTTGCGCAGGGCCGCCTGGGCCGCGTTGGCGTTGCCGAGCATCGGTATCGGGTCCACCGAGCCGCCGCCGCCGGTGAACAGCAGGGTCCCGGCGCCCGCCTCGCGCATCGCGGGCAGCACGGCCCGAGCCGCCGTGACGGCGCCGTAGAAGCCGTACTCGATCATCGGCTGCAGATTGTCCACCGTGACCTGCGAGGGAGCAGCCATGGTGAGGCCGGGCACCGGGGAGTGCGGGGCCGGTGAGTACTCCAGTACGTCGATGCCGCCGAAGCGGGCCTTGGCCGCGTCCAGGGCGTCGGTCAGTGACGCGCGGTCGAGGATGTCGGCGGGGAATCCGGCGGCCGTGATGCCTTCCCGGCCGAGACGGTCGACCAGCGTTTCCAGCTTCTCCTTGGTGCGGGCGATCAGGGCGACGTCGAAGCCGCGGCTGCCGAAGGTGCGGGCGATGGCCAGGCCCATGCCGGGGCCGGCGCCGACGATGGCGAGAGTGGGCACAGTGAGATCTCTTCCGTGTGGTGACCGCCGGGACATGCGGAGGCCGGTGTGCGGATCAGGTGTGGGCGGCGGGCGCCGCGCAGACGTCCGGGCCGCAGGTCGCAGCGTCGTCGGCGACGAGAACGGTCGGGTGGGTCTGGTCCCAGACCTGCCGCAGGATGCCGAGCAGGGTGTCGGTGTCCTGCGCGCCCGCGAGGGCGTACCGGCCGTCGATGACGGTGAAGGGGGCACCGGTCGCCCCGAGCCGCTGCGCCTGCTGTGCGTCTCGCCGTACCTGACGGCGGTAGCGCCGGTCGGCGAGCACCCGGCGCGTCCGTTCGCGGTCCAGACCGAGCCTGTCGGAGAAGACGAGCAGGTCGTCGAGCGTGAAGATCGACTCGGCTCCGCCGAAGTAGGCGCGGAAGAGCATGTTCCAGGCTTCGCCGTTCTTGCCTTCGGCGGAGGCGTGCGCGAGGAACTCGTGGGCCAGGTCGGTGTTCCCGACCCGGTTGTCCAGGACCCGGTAGGGGGCCAGGCCCTCGGCGGCGGCCATGCCTTCGATGTCCGGTACGCCGGCCTGCCCGGGGACGGCGCCGTACTTGGCCAGCACGAATTCGCGGACGCCGATCGTGCGGTCCTCGGGGAGGTCGCTCCCCAGCGGGAACGAGCGGTGGACCACCTCCAGTTGATCACTGTGCTCGAAGCGCTCCACGGCCCGCTCGAACCGATGGCCGCCCAGCCCGCACCAGGGGCAGGTGATCTCAGACCAGATCTCTACCTTCATGGCCTGACCTCCAATTCCTACTGTTTGTTCGTAACGTCATTGTGGGCCAGTATGGAAGGCGGTACAAAAGGCACATCGGTGTGCGTGACGGAGAGGAACGGGCGCCATGCAGGACAGCGCGGGTATCGGGATGGCGGCTTCGGTCGGGCCGTGCGCGAGCATCCCCGCCGATCACATGGACTTCATCCGCCAGGTGCTCGACCGGGTGGGCGACAAGTGGAGCATGCTGATCATCGCCGTCCTGGAGGGCGGCCCGATGCGCTACACCGACCTGCAGCGCCAGATCCCGGGCATCTCCCAGCGCATGCTGACCCACACCCTTCGCCAACTGACGGCAGACGGGTTGATCAGCCGCACCGCGTACGCCGAGGTGCCGCCGCGCGTCGAGTACGCGCTCGCGCCGCTCGGCGGCGGTCTGATCGAGATCGTCAAGCAGCTGATCGGTTGGGCGGCCGACCACCACGACGAGATCCGCACCAACCGTTCCCGCGCCGCTACCACCGCCCCCTCCGCGTCCCGATCCTGAACCGCGGCGGCCGGACGGAAAGGTCAAGTCGGCGGGCTCGGACGCCGACGCCCCGCCGACGGCACGGTCGGCGGGGCGTCGGCTCGGGCCTTGGGGGTTAGGGCAGGTCGAACCGTCCGTCTCGCACGCCGGTCACGAACGCGGCCCATGTGTCGGGGGCGAGGGCGAGGTATCCGGCGTCCGGGGCCTTGCTGTCGCGGACTCCGATGTTCGCCGTGAGGACGGAGACTTCGACGCACTCACCGTTTCCGCTGCTGCGAGTGCTCTTGCGCCACGAGGTATGGACTGTGTCTGCCTTGTCCTTGTTCACGGCCACCCGTACCTTTCTAAGTCGGCCGTTGCGCGAAGTTTTGGGCTGCGTTGCGGAGAACCCGCATCGATTCGCTGGGGCTCTGCGCCGAAGCTCTCAAGTGGTCGAAAATCAGTCTATATGCGGCAAGGTCGGTGGGGTCTTCCACGAAGAGTGCGCTTGTGCCTGTGTCGATGTAGACCACGTTCGGGTCGGGGGCCTCGAACCCCATGATGACGAACGATGCGGCCATGGCGGCGTGTGCTCCTGCCTCGAACGGCAGCACTTGGACCTGAATCCCCGGGCGCTCGGCGACTTCGCTCAAGTACTCGAGTTGTTCGCGCATCACCTCGCGGTTCCCGACGACCCGACGTATCGATGCTTCGTCGATCACGGCCCAGAGGTTGGTCGGTTGGGGGTCGGCGAGCACCTTTTGCCGGTCGAGCCGGACGTCGACGCGCCGCTCGATCGCGTCGGTGTCGTCGTCCGGGCGGGCCGCCTGGATCACCGCCCGTGCGTAGTCTGCGGTCTGAACGATGCCCGGGATGAGTTGCTGCTGGTAGGTGCGGATCTCTCGTGCCTCGGTCTCGAGTCCGATGTACGAGCTGTACTCGGACGGCAGGACGTCGGCGTACGCCTGCCACCACCCACGCTGGCGCGCTTCCCGGGCAAGCGTCAGCAGTGCGTCACGCTGGTCGCCGTGGATCTCGTAGACGTCGAGTAGATGACGCAGGTCGGCCGGACGGATCCGGCGATCCCCCTTCTCCCAACGTCCCAGAGTGCTCGGGTTCCACTCACCGCCCGCAAGGTCGGCGACCTTCTCGATCGTCAAGCCTCGCTCTTCGCGGAGACGGCGCAACTCGCGGCGCAGACGCTTGCTGCGGACGGTCGGGCTTGGACGAACAGGCATTGGTGAATCTCCTTTGGCATTTCTCCGATGGAGGCTTGCCATCGGCGTTGAGACCGCGCATCCTGTAGTCAGGTTGCCACGGAAGGTCATCGACCGTGGATGGTTCGAGCAAACCGGGCCTTGTGTGCCGGGGCTTGGGGTGTTCTGGCAAGCATCCACTTCGGCCACCACATAAGCGGCCCCGGGCCGGTGTCATCACCACCGTGCCCGGGGCCTCGGTACCGACTTCAAGGGAGTCAGAACCTGTGAACAACGTAGCGAATCCACCGCCTCGTCCGGACCGGTGGCGGCCGGGGTGGGACGTGACGGTCCGGCGGGCGGGGCTGCTCGCCGACCTGGGGCTCGCGCTGGTGGCGCTGGGACGGTCGTCGCGGCTGGTCCTCGAAAGCAGCGGGCAGGTCGCGCTGTCGGTCCCGGACGAACGTGGCCCGCTCGCCGTCGCGGTCGTGCAGGACGCGCGGGGCGGCTGGGCGTACGTCTGGGGCGCGGCGGCCCGGTACCCGGCGGGCGCGGACGGGACGCGCCACGCCGCGTCCGCGCTGGCTGCGGGCACACGGTGAGGGGCTGGGACGGTCGGGCAACCGGACGGATCACCGGCGGCGACGGCGAGGGCGTGGACGTCCGGGCGGTGCGCCGCTGGGTGCGCTGCGAGTTCGAAAGGCTCGGGTCGGACCGGCTCGACCTGGCGGACGTCGACCTGATGGTCGACGAGGTCGCGACGAACGCGCTTCGCTACACCGCCAGCAAGCGTCCGGGCGGAGGCGTGCAGGTGGCGGTGCTGACGGCCGTCCACCGCGTTCGGGTCGAGATCACCGACGACGGCGGGGCCGCGTCGCTGCCGGTCGTGAAGGTGGTGGCGTCGGACGCGTGGGCCGAGTGCGGCCGCGGCCTGGCGATGGTCGCCTGCCTGTCCGATTGCTGGGGCTTCGAGGTCGGCGACGACGACGGGCGTCCGGTGACCGTGTGGTTCGAGGTCGCGCGACGGGACGGGACGTGAGGGTGCGGCGCGCGATCGTCCCGCCGCGACGAAGACGAGCGACGACCGTGCGGCATCTCGAACGGCTGGAACCGGCGCTGACCTGCAAGGGGTGGCACTGCCTTCGGTCCGGCGACGAGCCGCTCATGCGGGTCTACGTCGGGTCCGGGGTCCGCGAGGTCGGTGCGCTGGTGACGGTGCGGGACGGGTGGTACTGCCTCCGGTCGTCCACGGGACTGCGCGTCCAGTGGGTGGCGCCCTGCGGCGACGTGGGCACGGCGGGCGACCGGATCGACGATCTTCTGCGGCCCCGGCTGTTCCCCGGCACGTTCGCGCCCTATCCGCCTTGCAGCATCCGCCCCTCCGGAGTCCCGTAGTACCAGTGCCGCCCCGCCGGGGCGGGAGGGAGAGCGCGGGCGGCGAGCGCGACCAGGGCCTCTGCGAGCTCGACGAGCGGAGCCGCGTCGACGTGCTCCGCGCCGCGCAGGAAACCGGTCGCGCTCTCCTCCAGTTCGGGCCACGTCGAGACTTCGGCCCGGTCCACGCCGCCGCGGGCCTCGATCCGGCGGGCCGCCTCCACGACACAGTGCAGGAGCACCTGCCGCCGGTCCTCGTCGAAGTCGTCCAGGAGCACCGCGGAACTGCCGCCCAGCAACGCGTGCGTGCGGAGATCGTGCCCCAAATCCGGCCACCACGCCGCCGGTGTCTCCGCGCCGACTCGTGCCGCTTCGACGAAGAGAACTCCAAGCGCCACGTCGTACGCCCAGAACATCGCGCCATCGAAGATCACCGGCACCGTCTTGCTCAACGGCGCTCCTCCCCGCTGTTCTCTGCGGACAACTCCCCGGTCGCAGGTTGGGTTCTCACGCCCAATGTGCGAGGTATGCGCGGATTTTACGCTGACGGCCCCTGTACAGAACGCCGTTCAGGAGGCCGGATGCTGGAGGTTCGCGAGCTCACCGTCCGCTTCGGCGGGATCACCGCGCTGGGAGGTGTCGGGTTCGCCGTCGATCGCGGTGAGATGGTGGGGCTGATCGGGCCGAACGGCGCCGGCAAGACCACCCTGTTCAACTGTCTGACCAGGCGGTACGACGCCGACGAGGGGGCGATCTCCTACGCCGGGCGCGACCTGCTCGCGATGGCTCCGCACGCGATCGTGGGGCTCGGGATCGCCCGCACGTTCCAGAACCTCGGCCTGTTCGCCCGCATGTCCGTCCGGGACAACGTCATGGTCGGGGCCCATCACCACGGACGGGCCGGGTTCGTCGGCGCGAGCCTGCGCCTCCCGTCCGTCCGGCGGGAGGAGGCCCGGCTGCGCGGCGAGACGGCCGACCTGCTCGGACGGCTCGACCTCACGGACGTCGCGGAGCATCCGGCGGCGGGCCTGCCGTTCGGCACGCTGAAGCGGGTCGAGCTGGCCCGGGCGCTGGCCGCGAAACCGCGGTTGCTCCTGCTGGACGAGCCCGTCAACGGCCTGAGCCACGGAGAGGTCGGGGAGTTCGCCGACCTGCTGCAGACGATCCGGGACGACTTCGACGTGACGGTCATCGTCGTCGAGCACCACATGGGCTTCGTGATGGGCACCTGCGATCGGGTCATCTGCCTCGACTTCGGCAAGAAGATCGCGGAGGGGCCGCCGGAGGAAGTCCAACGAGATCCCGCGGTGATCGAGGCGTACCTCGGGGCTGCGGCATGACCGACTTCCTCACCGTGGACGACCTCCACGCCGGCTACGGCGACGTTCGCGTGCTGCACGGCGTGAGCCTGCGGGTGGGTGCGGGCGACATCTGCGCCATCCTCGGCCCGAACGGTGCAGGCAAGACGACGCTGCTGCGCGCGCTCTGCGGGATGGTCAAGGGCCGTGGCGAAGTGCGCCTGGACGGGACGTCACTGGCGGGGCGTTCGCCGGACGCCGTCGCGCGGCGGGGCGTCGCGCACGTGCCCGAGGGGCGCGGGACGTTCGTGCCGCTGACCGTCGAGGAAAACCTGAAGCTCGGCGCGTTCGCGCGGCGCGACCGCGCGGCCGTCCAGTCGGACCTGGAGCGGGTGTACGGCTACTTCCCGGTCCTGTACGAGCGGGTGGGGCAGGTCGCGGGGAGCCTCAGCGGCGGCGAGCAGCAGATGCTCGCGATCGGCCGCGCGCTGATGTCGCGGCCCCGCCTGCTGCTGCTGGACGAGCCGTCGCTGGGCCTCGCGCCGCTGGTCACCCGCGAGCTGTTCGGCATCGTGCGATCGATCAACGAGGAGGAACGGACCACCGTGGTCGTCGTGGAGCAGAACGCGCATCTGGCGTTGGGCATCGCCGGGCAGGCGCACGTGCTGGAGAGCGGACGGATCGTGCTGTCGGGGTCGGCGGCGGACATCAAGGCCGACGAGCAGGTCGCGCAGTCGTACCTGGGCTACCGGATCTAGCCATGGCCGATTTCCTGCAGCAGTGCGTGGCCGGGCTGAGCGCCGGCGCCATCTACGCGAGCCTCGCGCTCGCGCTCGTCCTGATCTACCGGTTCACCGGGATCGTGAACTTCGCGCAGGGCGAGCTCGCGATGTTCGCGACGTACATCGCCTGGACGTTCATCGACGCGGGCCTCCCGTTCTGGCTCGCCCTCATGCTGACGCTCGCGATCTCGTTCGTCGGCGGGATGGTGATCGAACGGGTGATCATCCGGCCGGTGGAGGGCGCCCCCGAGCTGACGATCGTGATCGTGACGGTCGGCCTGTTCATCTTCGTCAACGCCGCCGCCGGGTGGATCTGGTCGTTCCTGATCAAGGACTTCCCGAACCCGTTCCCGGACGGCGCGCTGCGGGCGGGCGGGGTCAGCGTCGGCTACTCGACGCTGGGGATCCTCGCGGTGATCGGCGGCGTGATGGGCCTGCTCTACCTGCTGTTCCGGCACACCAAGATCGGGCTCGGGATGCGGGCGGTCGCGGCCGATCCGGTGTCGGCGCGGCTGGTCGGGATCCGGGTCGGGTGGACGCTGGCGCTCGGGTGGGGGCTGGCCGCGACGGTCGGCGCGGTGTCGGGCGTGCTGGTCGCGCCGCTGCTGTTCCTGGAGCCGAACATGATGGGCGGCGTCCTGATCTACGCGTTCGCGGCGGCCACCCTCGGCGGGTTCGACAGCCCGCTCGGCGCGGTCGCGGGCCCCCTGATCGTCGGCGTGGCCGAGACCCTCGCGGGCGCCTACGTCGACGCGATCGGCTCCGACCTGAAGATCGGCGTCCCGCTCGCGATCATCCTCGCCGTCCTGCTGCTGCGCCCGCAGGGCCTGTTCGGACGTCCGGTGGTGGAGCGAGCATGAACGGGACGGAAACCGACATGAAGACGGCCGAGGCCCCCGCCGGGCCGACGGCGCGTAACCGGGTGACGGCGTTCGCCGTGCGGCACTGGCGTCCGATCCTGCTGGGCGTGCTGGTGCTGGTGGCGCTGCGGGCGCCGTTCGAGCTGGTCCCGTTCCGGGTGTTCCAGCTGACGATGGTGATGGTGTACGCGGTCGCGCTGATCGGCCTGAACCTGCTGGTCGGGCACGGCGGGCAGATCTCGCTGGGGCACGGCGCGTTCTTCGCGGTGGGCGCCTACGGCACGGCCGCGATGATGTACCACTGGGACGTCCCGTACCTGCTGACGTTCCCGCTCGCGGCGGCGCTGGCGTTCGTGATCGGGCTGGCGCTCGGGGTGCCCGCCACCCGGTTGCGGGGGCTGTACCTCGCGCTCGTCACGCTGGCCATCGCGATCTTCCTGGTGCCGCTGCTGAAGCGGTTCGAGTCGGTGACCGGCGGGTCGATGGGGCTGACGCTGGAGAAGCCCGCGCCGCCCTCGTGGACGGGCCTGGCCCCCGACCAGTGGCTGTACTTCCTGGCGCTCGCCGGGACGGTCCTCGCGATCGTGATCGTGCGGTTCCTGCTGCGCTCGCGGGTGGGGCGCGCGCTGCACGCCGTCCGCGACAACGAGACGGCCGCCGAGGTCATGGGCGTGAAGCCCGCGTCGTACAAGCGGCTCGCGTTCGCGTGGAGCGCGATGTTCGCGGGCGCGGCGGGCTGCCTCTACACGTGGACGATCGGGTTCGTCTCGCCCGACTCGTTCACCGTCAACCTGTCGATCACGCTGCTCGCCGCGATCGTGGTGGGCGGCCTCGGGTCGGCCGCGGGACCGCTGCTCGGCGGGCTGTTCATGATGTTCGTGCCGAGCCTCTCCCAGGACATCAACGAGGCGGCGCCGGGGGTCATCTTCGGCCTGCTGATCATCGCGGTGATGTACGTCGCCCCGACCGGCCTGGCCGGGCTGCCGGGACGCCTCGCGCCGTGGACGACCGACAAGATCCTCCGGAAGAGGTGACGCAATGCGTCGAACGATGGGACGGACGACGGCGGTGTCGGCGGTCGCGCTGCTGCTGGCGTCCGCGGCGGCGGGGCTGGCGGCGGCCGCGACGAGGGCGGCGGCGGGAGCACCGCCGAAGGGCAGTGCGAGGGCCAGCAGACCACCGGGATCACCGCGGACGCGCTGAAGCTCGGCGGCATCTACCCGCTGTCGGGCCCCGCGTCGGCGTACGGCGCGATCCCGAAGGGCATCGAGGCGTACTTCGACTACGTCAACGCCGAGAAGGGCGGCATCGACGGACGGAAGGTCGAGTTCATCGTCCGCGACGACGGCTACCAGCCGCCGAAGGCCGTCGAGGAGGCGCGCCGGCTCGTCGAGCAGGAGCAGGTGTTCGCGCTGTTCCAGACGCTCGGCACCCCGTCGACCACCGCGACCTGGGACTACGCGAACCAGCGCAAGGTGCCGCAGGTGTTCGTGGCGACCGGCGCGTCGAAGTGGGGCACCGACGCCAAGCATCCGTGGACGATCGGATGGCAGCCGAACTACGTCTCCGAGGCCCGCGTGTACGCGCAGTACCTCAAGCAGGAGAAACCGGACGCGAAGGTCGCCGTCCTCTTCCAGAACGACGACTTCGGCGAGGACCTCCTCGGCGGGTTCAAGAAGGCGATCGAGGGCAGCGGCATCACGATCGTCCAGGAGGAGAGCTACGAGGTGTCGGACCCGAGCGTCGAACCGCAGATGCGCGACCTCGCGGGGTCGGGCGCGGACGTCTTCCTCAACGTGACGACGCCGAAGTTCGGCTCGCAGGCCCTCGCCGCCGACGCGAAGATCGCCGACTGGAACCCGCTGCACATCGTGAACAACGTCGCCGCGTCGGTGACGGTGCTCAAGCCGGTCGGGTTCGAGAACGTCCAGGGCGTCGTGTCCTCGACGTACTACAAGGACCCGAACGACCCGCTGTGGGCGAACGACGCGGAGATGAAGCTCTACAAGGCGAAGATGAAGCAGTACGTGCCGAACGCGGACCCGGCCGTCCCGTACCACGCGTTCGGCTGGGCCGTCGCGAGCAGCTTCCACAAGGCGATGCAGGCCGCCGAGTGCAAGACCCGCGAGGGGCTGCGCGACTCGATGCGGAGCCTCGCGAACGTCGAGGTCCCGATGCTGCTGCCCGGCGTGACGATGCAGACCGGCGAGGGCGACGGCTTCCCGATCGAGTCGATGCAGATGATGCGGTTCGAGGGCGAACGCTGGCACCTGTTCGGCGACGTCATCGACACCCGCAAGACCTTCGGCCCCGTCCAGCCGTGACCGCCCGGGCCCGGCCGCCGCGCGGCCGGGCCCGCGGGCTCGCACGGTGTCCGGCGGAATGGGGATGGCGGTGCAAAGAACGAGCCGTTATGATCTTCCCAATTTCAGTCGAACGTCTGTTCTATGCCCGTGCCGGTCGGCCCGGTTCTTAGCGAAAGAACTCCCCGCTCTTTGCTGCTCATTGTGGTCGGGGCATAGCGCAGTGCGAGAGAAGAGCGTGGAGTGAATTCGGTAAGAGCTTTGCCGACGGTCGTGGTCGCGGCCGTCCTCATGATCTTCGGCATCGCCGTACCGGCGAACGCCGAGGTACCGGCGGCACCCGGCTGCCGTCCGCAGATCGCGGACGTGGTGCTGCCCGCGGAGAAGGTACGTTCCGGCGCCGAGGCGACCGGCACGGTCCGCCTGGACTGCGCGGGGCCCTGGCCCGTCAGGATCGTCCTCGCGTCGGCGGACGCCTCCTGGGTGAGCGTGCCGCCGCGGCTCGTCGTCCCGGCGGGGGAGACCGAAGCCGCCTTCCCCATCCGGACGCATCAGCCGGATTACATCTACGGAGAGTTCAACGTCGCCATCACGGCGTCGCTGCACGGGCATGAGGTCAGCAAACCGCTGGGGCTCCTGCCGGGGCTGAAATTCCTGGTCGTCTCACCGCTCATCAGCGGCGACTACGTCTCGGTCAACATAGGGCTGAACGGACCCGCCCCGGCGGGCGGGTTGACGATCGACATGAAGAGCGACCACGAGGCCCTCCGGGTAGAACCGATCACCATTCCGAGCAGCGCGCTCGGAGTGGCCGGCAGGTACGGCGAGACGGACCGCATTCCCGAGGACGCCGAGGTCACGGTCACTGCCAGCCTCCCGGGGCAGAGCATCAGCACCGTCGTCACTCTGAAGGCGTGGAGGTACGACGCGGACTGGAGCTTCACCGGTCCCGACACCGCGCGCGGCGGGGGAGGCGTCGGCCTGACCCTCGACCTGCCGGAGCCCATTCCCCACGACGGAGTGGAGGTCACCTTCACCACGGACGACGAAGGCGTCGACGTCCCCTCTCCCCGCATGCTCTACGAAGGCACGAGCGGACCGATCACCGTGCGTCCGTTTCTTCACAACGACATCAGCGGGCCCGTCACCGTCACCGCCGAGATGGAGGGCGTCGGAACGCGGAGTCACACCTTCCGGGTCCTGCCCGGTCTGAAGTCCCTCGAGTTTCCCTGGGAGCTCTTCCCCGATCAGACCTTCGAGGGAACGCTGCACCTCGGAACCGTGACGGACGAGGCCGTCACCGTCACGCTGAGCAGCGATGTTCCGTCGCTGCGAGTACCCGCGGAGGTGACCGTCCCGGCGGGGGCCTCCTCGGTCGTCTTCACCGGAACGACCGTCGGTCCCGTACCCGACTGGGGCGACAGCGCCACGGTGACCGCGACGCTCGACGGGACGAGCATCGTCGGACACGCCTACATCCGACCCCCGCTCCAGTAGCGCGACGGCACCGGCCGGTGCCCGCGTCCGTCACGACGGACGGGGGCACCGGCTTCAGCGATCGTGTTCCGAGGGCAGGTCAACGTTTGAGGAGGACGTCTAGCATGCGGGCGTCCAGCTCCGTGGCGTCCGGGGGTGCGGGGACCAGGTAGCCGCCTACCCAGGAGCGCAGCATCAGCAGGGCCCGCAGGTCGGCGTCGTCCGGGGCGAAGCCGAGCTCGTGCAGGCAGGAGGCGATGTGGCCGAGGAGGGCCCGGTCGGCGTGCCGGACCGCCTCCTCGGCCGCCGGCTCGGTCCGCGCCCATAGCCGCATCGCCCGGTCGACCGGCGCGATCTCGTGGCCGAGCGCCTGGATGCGGCGCAGCCGCTCGCGCGGGTCGGGCGTGCTGCCGAGCGCGAGGCCGAGCATCTCGTCCGTCCGCTCGTGCGCCCACCGGTCGAGCAGGGCCCGCACCAGCTCGGTGCGGTCCTTGAAGTGCCAGTAGAAGCTGCCCTTCGTGACGCCCAGCCGGGACGCGAGCGCGTTGATCGTCACGCCGCGCTCGCCGGTGCGCGCCAGCTCCCGGTAGGCGGCCTCGATCCAGTCCCGCCTGGACGCCTTGGTGCGGGCCGTCATCGCGTTCCCCCCGATGGTCGGTCAAAGAAGGTTGATCGGGCCGGGGTCGATGCCGAGCTCGATCTTTCCGTAGAGCGCGTACGACGCGTCCGGGTCGAACACCACGTGCCCGGAGATCGTATTCACATCCCGCTGCGCCCGCTGGAACGGCGAGTCGAGCAGCTGGGTGCTCGCGCCGGCCGCGCCGCACAGGTCGTTCACGACGCGGCGGGCGGTCGCGGCGATGTGGGCGGCGGCCAGCCGGGCGTTCGCGCGCCGCCGCGGGTCGGTGGCGTCCGCGCCGGACGCTTCGGCCAGCGTGCCGTCGAGCAGCAGCCGGGCGGCGCGCAGGTCGGCGGTCGCCGCGGCCAGCCGGATCTGGCCGCTCATCAGGTCGCGCTGCCGCTCGCCGGTGTACGACATCACCCGGCCCGCCATCCGCTCGCGGAAGCGGGCGAGGACGCCTTCGGCGGCGCCGAGGACGGGCGCCGCGCCGGTCAGCGCGAACACCGGCACCAGCGGCGTCCGGTAGCTGCCGCCCGGGTTGACGCGGGAGCCGGGGGAGCGGCCCTCGGCCAGCTCGACCAGGGGCACCGAGCGGTGCGCGGGGACGAACGCGCCCGCGACCTCGATGTCGTTGCTGCCGGTGCCGCGCATCCCGCTGGTGTGCCACACGTCGTGGACGGTCACGTCGGCGCGGGGCAGCAGGAACAGCCGGGGTTCGATCGTGCCGTCCGCGGTGACGAGCGCCATCACCATCACGTGGTCGGCGTGCATGACGCCGCTGCCCCACGACCAGCGGCCGGTGACCGTGTAGCCGCCGCCGGACGGCTCGGCGGTGCCGGTCGGCGCGAGGGTGCAGGGGATCAGCGCGTACGGGCGGTCCGCCCACACCTCCGCCTGCGTCTCCTCGGGGAACAGCGCCACCATCCAGTTGTGCAGCGTGTAGATCGCCGACAGCCAGCCGGCGGACGCGCAGCCCGCACCGGCCTCGCGGCACGCGGCGGCCATCGTCGCGAAGTCCAGCTCGGCGCCGCCGAAGCGTTTCGGGACGAGCGTGGCGAACAGGCCGGTCGCGGCGAGGTCCGCGATCGTCTCGTCGGGCAGGCGCCGCGCCTCCTCGGCCGCGGGGGCCCGTTCGGTCAGCGTGGGCGCCAGGTCTCGCACGCGTGCGATGACATCGTCTCCATACCCCATGGTACGGAACCATACTCATGGGTATGGAACGCTGTCCATGCCCGGGTTCAGCCGACGGGGGAGCGCAGGTACGGGGTGAGGAGTTCGCGGGCGAGCCGCTCCGCGGCGTCCTCGGCGAGACCGTCCTCGATCATCCGGCTCAGCGTGTAGACGATCGCCTGGACCAGCTCGCCCGTCCGCACCGGGTCGGACGCGCCGTGCTCGATCAGCGCCGCGCGGAGCGGGGCCGCGAGGTCGTCGTGGAGCAGCCGGCTGGACTCGGCGAGCGTGTCGGTGCGGCTGGTGGCGGCCAGCGCCCGGGCCAGCGCGTGGTCGCCGCGCGCGACGAGGTGCAGGTTCGCCGCGACGTAGGCCATGACGCGCTCGCCGGGCGTGCCCGCCTCCGCCATCCGCGCCTGGACGTACGCCGCCCACCGGGGGAACGTGTCGACGATCAGCGCGTCGAGCAGGTCGTCCCGCGACTTGAAGTACGAGTACGCGCTGGACCGCGCGAGCCCGGCCCGGCGGGCGACGTCCGCGAGGCTCGGGGGCGCGGGCGCGCTCGGCGTCCTCGGCGAGCAGGTCGCGCGCCGCGTCCAGCAGCGCGGCCCGCTGCGCGGCACGGTGCTCGGCGACGGTCGCCGCCCGGATCCTCGGCACGCGGTCCCTCCCATCGGTCCCCCGGCCGGTCCCGCCCGCGGCTCAGGCGGCCCTGGTGAGACGGCCGTCGACCATTTCGTACACCGTGTCACAGTGTTCCAGGACGTCATGGTCGTGGGTGACCATGACGGCCGCCACGGAGCGCCGCCGCGTCTCGGCCGCGAGCAGCCGGACGACATCGCGGCTGCGGGCCCGGTCGAGGGCCGCGGTGGGCTCGTCGACGAGCAGCACGCTCGGGTCGGTGGCGAGGGCGCGCGCGATGCCGACCCGCTGCCGCTCCCCGCCCGAGAGCTGGTGCGGGTACCGGCCGGCCTTCTCCGCCATGCCCACGTCGGCGAGCAGTTCGAGCGGGTCGCGGCCCGTCCGCCCGCGGCGCGGCCGGAACCGGAGCGGGAGGCGGAGCTGGTCGGCGGCCGTCAGCGCCGGGATCAGGTTGCCGGACTGGAACACGAACCCGATGTGCTCACGGCGCAGCGCCGCGCGCCCGCGCCGGGTCGCCGCCGTCACGTCGTGCCCGGCCACCGTGACCGTGCCGCCGTCCGGACGGGCGAGCCCGCCCGCGACCGCCAGCAGGCTCGACTTGCCCGCGCCGGACGGGCCGACGATCGCGACGAGCCGTCCGGGCGGCACGGCGAGGGAGACGTCGTCGAGGGCCCGGACGATCTCCTCGCCGTCGCCGTGCCGCAGGTGGACGCCGTCCAGGACGAGCCCCGCGGTCGCGTTCTCGTTCGCCGGGGCGGCTTCGTCGCGTGCGGTCCTGCCGATCATCGGTTTCCTCCGAGTGCGGTCGCTGGGTCGATGGCGGCGATCCGGGCGACGGCGGCGCCGGCCCCGACGAGCCCGAGGACGATCAGTCCGGCGGCGGCCGCCGTCACGTTCGGCGCGCTGAGCGCGAACGGGACGCCGCCGCCGGTCATCAGCGCGCCGAGCCCGACACCGGCCGCGGCGCCGACGGCCACGGACGCTAGGAGCAGCACGAACGCCTGCGTCAGCGCGTCCCGCAGCACCCAGCGTCCGGACGCGCCCATGGCCCGCAGCACGGCGACCTCGTGCCTGCGCTGGATCGCCCAGACGGCGAAGAATGCGCCCGCGACCAGCGCCGAGATCGCGTAGAGGAACCCCTGGATGAGCTGGAGCGTCGTCGTTTCGGCGGTGAAACCGGGGGACGCGCCGAAAGACTCCTCGACCGGGAGGCTCTCGGTTCCGGCGGCGGCGTCCCCGGCGGCGAGGTCGACGGTCGCGCCCGGCTCCGCGCGCACCGCCACGGCGGTGATCTCCCGCGCGGCGTGCCCCGGCATCGCCTCGTCCGGGCCGACCCCGGCCTTGAGCCGCTGCCAGGTGGAGAGGGGGAGGTA
The DNA here is from genome assembly GCF_001942465.1 of Actinomadura sp. CNU-125. GTDB lineage: Bacteria > Actinomycetota > Actinomycetes > Streptosporangiales > Streptosporangiaceae > Spirillospora. The sequence goes on along the minus strand of NZ_MKJY01000560.1, from coordinate 4,527 downwards.
GCCGACGTCGACGTGCCCGAAGGTGTTCTGGCCCTCGGTGGCGCCGACGACCCGCAGCCGTGTGCCGAGCCGGTCGACGGTGATCGTGTCGCCGATGCGCAGCCCCTCGTCGAGGGCCGTCCGGCTCACGACGACGCCGTCCGCGCCGTCCAGCCGGGAGCCCTCGCCGACCTCGGGCGACAGGAACGAGTCGGGCCGCACCCCGAACATCGCGAGGTCGATCTCCACGCCCCGCTCGCTCTCGGTGTTGACGAGCAGGTTGCCGTAGGGCGCGGCGTCCGCGACGTCCGGACGGTCCCGCCACTTCTCGACCGCCGACACGTCCACGACGCTCCGGGAGAACGCCGAGTCGTGCTGGACGCCCCGTTCGAAGGCGAACGAGGTGACGGGGAGGTTCTGCAGGCCGGACACACCGTCCTTGACCAGGCCCTCCGAGAGCCCGGACAGCATGACCATGAGCACCGAGATCAGGGCGATGACGGCGCCCATCAGCCCGAACCGGACCCGGGCGAAGCGCAGTTCGCGCAGTGCGAGGAACATCAGCGCCCCGCCGGAGAATTTATCGACAGCATGTCGACAAGATACCAACGGTGTGTCGGCAACCCGTTCCGGGGTGCGGGGACGCCTTGACGGCGGCGCATGTTACCGGTCACAGTGGCACCCGGCGGCCGGTTCCCGGGACGGTCGCGGCGCTGGAAGGGGATGGTGTGAGCGCTGACCGATACGTGGTGGGGGTGGACTTCGGCACGCTGTCCGGACGGGCCGTCGTGGTGCGGGTCGCGGACGGCGCCGAACTGGCCGACGCGGTGCACGAGTACGCCCACGGAGTGATCGAGGAACGGCTCCCCGGGGACGGCGCCCGGTCGGGCGACCGCCTCCCGCCCGACTGGGCGCTGCAGTCGCCCGAGGACTGGCGCGACGTCCTGCGGCACGCCGTGCCCGCGGCCGTCGCCGCCGCGGGCGTCGACCCGGCGGACGTCGTCGGCATCGGCACCGACTTCACCGCCTGCACCGTCCTGCCGACGACCGCCGCCGGGACGCCGCTCGCCGAACTGCGCCCGGACCGTCCGCACGCCTGGCCCAAGCTGTGGAAACACCACGCCGCCCAACCGCACGCCGACCGCATCAACGCGCTCGCCGCCGAACGCGGCGAACCCTGGCTCGCGAGGTACGGCGGGAAGATCTCCTCCGAGTGGGAGTGGGCGAAGGGCCTGCAGCTCCTCGAAGAGGACCCCGACACCTACGCGGCGGCCGACCGGTGGATCGAGGCCGCGGACTGGATCGTCTGGGAACTCACCGGCGTCGAGAGCCGCAACGTGTGCACCGCCGGGTACAAGGGCATCCACCAAGACGGCGCGTACCCGTCCGAGGAGTTCGCCGCCGCCCTGAACCCGGGCTTCGCGGGCTTCACCGGCAAGCTCGGGCACGACCTCGCGCCCCTCGGCGGGACGGCCGGACGGCTCACCGCGCGCGCCGCCGGATGGACCGGCCTTCCGGAGGGCATCGCGGTCGCGGTCGGCAACGTGGACGCGCACGTCACGGCCGCCGCGGCGGACGCCGTCCGGCCCGGCCGGATGGTCGCGATCATGGGCACCTCGACGTGCCACGTCATGTCGTCCGACCGGCTCGCCGAGGTGCCCGGCATGTGCGGCGTGGTGCGCGACGGGATCGTCCCCGGACTGTGGGGCTACGAGGCGGGCCAGTCCGGCGTCGGCGACATCTTCGGCTGGTTCGCCGAGACGTCCGTGCCCGAGTCCTACGCCCGCGAGGCGGACACGCGGGGCATGAGCGCCCACGAGTACCTCACCTCGCTCGCCGAACGGCAGAACGTCGGCGAGCACGGGCTCGTCGCGCTCGACTGGCACAACGGCAACCGCTCCGTCCTCGTCGACCACGACCTGTCCGGGGTGCTCGTCGGGCAGACGCTCGCGACCCGCCCCGAGGACGTCTACCGCGCGCTCATCGAGGCGACCGCGTTCGGCGCGCGCGTGATCGTCGAGACGTTCGAGTCGTCCGGGGTGCCGGTCGAGGAGTTCGTCGTCGCGGGCGGCCTGCTCGGCAACCGGTTCCTCATGCAGGTGTACGCGGACGTGCTGCGCCGCCCCCTGTCGGCGATCGGCTCCGGGCAGGGCCCGGCGCTCGGCTCGGCGATCCACGCGGCCGTCGCCGCGGGCGCCCACCCCGACGTCACCGCCGCCGCGGCCGCCATGGGCAAGCGGATCCCGGCCGCGTTCGTCCCCGACCCCGCCAGGGCCGACGCCTACGACCGGCTGTACGCCGAGTACCGCCGGCTGCACGACCACTTCGCGGACGGTTCCCTCCTGCACCGCCTCCGCGCGATCAGGAACGAGGCCGCCGCATGACACCATTCGAAGAGCTGCGCGAGGTCGTCTGCCTGCTGCACGCCGAGCTCGTCCGCAACGACCTGGTGGCGTGGACGGCGGGCAACGTGTCGGGACGGCTGCCCGGCGGCGACCGGTTCGTCATCAAGCCGAGCGGGGTGTCCTACGACGACCTGACGCCCGAGTCGATCGTCGTGTGCGACCTGGACGGGAACCGGGTCGCGGGCGAGCTGTCGCCGTCCAGCGACACCGCCGCGCACGCGTACGTGTACCGGCACATGCCGGACGTGAACGGGGTCGTGCACACGCACTCGACGTACGCGTCGGCGTGGGCGGCGCGCGGGGAGGCGATCCCGTGCGTGCTGACGGCGATGGCCGACGAGTTCGGCGGCGAGATCCCGGTCGGGCCGTTCGCGCTGATCGGCGGCGAGGACATCGGCCGCGGCGTCGTCGCGACGCTGAAGGGGCACCGGTCGAAGGCCGTGCTGATGCAGAACCACGGGGTCTTCACCATCGGGGACTCCCCGAAGAACGCCGTGAAGGCGGCCGTGATGTGCGAGGACGTCGCCCGGACCGTGCACGTGTCGCGGCAGCTCGGCGAGCCGCTGCCGATCGCGCCGGCGCACGTCGACAGCCTGTACGACCGCTACCAGAACGTCTACGGGCAGAGGAGCGCGAAATGACCGCATGGTTCCTGACCGGCAGCCAGGGCCTGTACGGGGAGGACACGCTGCGGCAGGTCGCCGAGCAGTCCCGGCGGATCGCCGGGGCGCTGCCCGTCGACGTCGAGTGGAAGCCGGTCCTCACCGACGCGGCGGCGATCCGGCGCGTCATGCTGGAGGCGAACGCCGACGACTCGTGCACCGGCGTGATCGCGTGGATGCACACGTTCTCCCCGGCCAAGATGTGGATCGCGGGCCTGGACGCGCTGCGCAAGCCGATGCTGCACCTGCACACGCAGGCGAACGTGGAACTGCCGTGGAGCTCCATCGACATGGACTTCATGAACCTCAACCAGGCCGCGCACGGCGACCGCGAGTTCGCGCACGTCCAGACCCGGCTCGGGGTGCCCCGCAAGACCGTGGCCGGGTACGTGTCCGACCCGTCCACGGCGGCCCGCATCGGGGCGTGGGCGCGCGCCGCCGCCGGGGCCGCCGCGCTGCGCTCGACGCGGCTCGCGCGGTTCGGCGACAACATGCGCGACGTCGCGGTGACCGAGGGGGACAAGGTCGAGGCCGAACTCCGCTTCGGCGTGTCGGTCAACACCTACGCCGTCAACGACCTGGTCGCGGCGGTCGACGCGGTCGCCGACGCCGACGCGGCGTCCCTGGCCGCCGAGTACGAGGACGCCTACGCCGTCGCGCCCGAGCTGCGCGCGGGCGGCGACCGGCACGGCTCGCTGCGCTACGCGGCCCGCATCGAGCTGGGGCTGCGCGGGTTCCTCGCCGACGGCGGGTTCACGGCCTTCACCACCAACTTCGAGGACCTCGGCGGCCTGCGGCAGCTCCCGGGCCTGGCCGTCCAGCGGCTGATGGCGGACGGCTTCGGGTTCGGCGGCGAGGGCGACTGGAAGACGTCCGCGCTGCTGCGGGCCCTCAAGAGCATGGCGCCCGGCGGCGGGACCTCGTTCATGGAGGACTACACCTACAACCTGGTGCCGGGGGAGCAGCTCATCCTCGGCGCCCACATGCTGGAGGTGTGCCCGTCGATCGCGGCGGGCACGCCGTCCTGCGAAATCCACCCGCTGGGCATCGGCGGGCGCGAGGACCCCGTCCGGCTGGTGTTCGACGCCGAACCCGGCCCCGGGATCGTCGTGGGCCTCGCCGACCTCGGCGACCGGTTCCGGCTGGTCGCGAACGAGATCGACGTCGTCGTCCCGCCGCCGCTGCCGAACCTGCCGGTGGCGCGCGCCGTCTGGCGTCCGCGCCCGGACCTGCCGACGTCCACCGAGTGCTGGCTGACCGCAGGAGGGCCGCACCACACCGTCCTGTCCACGGCGGTCGGGGCCGAGGAACTGACCGACCTCGCCGACATGCTCGGCGTCGAACTCCTGACGATCGACGCCGGAACGGACACGGCCCGCTTCACGAAGGAGATCCGCTGGAACCAGGCGTACCACCGCCTGGCCCAGGGCTTCTGACGCCGGACGCGCCGACGCACCGGACGCGCCGGCCCCGCGGCCCCG
>NZ_MKJY01000559.1 GCF_001942465.1 Actinomadura sp. CNU-125 | reverse complement strand
CGCCGCAGGTACCGGACGTCCGGGTCCTGCGCCAGCAGCAGCGACAGCGCGGTCGAACCGGTGCGGGGCAGCCCGAGCCCGATCAGCGGCGCGACGATCGGCACGTCGTCGATCTCCGGGTGGCGCCGGTACCAGTCCTCGACCTGCAGCCGCTGCGCCAGATACCGGACGATGCGGTCGCGAAAGAATTCCTCTCCGCGTGCGTTCAGCCGCGCCTCGTCCCGCAGCGAGGCCAGGAGAACGGCAAGCCCTTCCCGGTAGGAGTCGTCGCCGAAATCGTCCAGGCCGGTCTGCTCGACGGCGGCCGCCGTCATTTCATCGATGGTCGCCACTCGGCCTCCACTCCGGATCCGACCCGATGCCCTTGGACGGGTATCAGTTCATCCACTGGCCGCCGGCCACGTCGATGGTCTGGCCGCACATGTAGTCGGCGGCCTCGGACGCCAGGTAGGCGACCATGTTGGCGACCTCCTCGGGCAGGCAGACCCGCCCGAGCTGGACCTGGGTGGTGATCGACTCGGCGACCGCGCTCAGTGCGGCGCGGTCCTGGTCGCTGCGCGGATCGAGGATGCGCCGCTGCAGATCCGGCTTGATCATGATGCCCGGCGCCACGCCCAGCACGTTGACCCCGCGCGCGCCATCTCGTGGGCGAGGTTGCGCGTGAACCCGACCACGCCCGCCTTGCACGAGTTGTAGACCACCAGGCCGCGCTGCTGGATGCGGCCCCCGACCGCCCCGATATTGATGACCTTCCCCGAGCCCTGCGGCAGCAGATGCTCCAGCGCTGCGTGCGCGCCGTACATCATCATGGTGAGGCTGCCCAGCACCGTGTGGTCGATCTGCTCCTTACTGAACTGCTCGAACGGCCCGGCGTGCACCATCACCGGGTTGTTCACCATGATGTCCAGCCCGCCGAGCGCCTCGCGGCTCTCCGCCACCGCGCGGTGCACCTGGTCCCAGTCGGACATGTCGGCCCGGATCGGCACCGCCCGCACGCCCCA
>NZ_MKJY01000558.1 GCF_001942465.1 Actinomadura sp. CNU-125 | reverse complement strand
CCCGGCACCGAGCGCCTCCGGCCCGCCCGCCCCGGGAACGAACACCGACCGTCCCGGCCCCAGCCGGTCCCGGAACGACCGGCCGTGGCGCTCGTACCGGGACTTCGGGCGGTTCGGCTGCGGGCGGTTCCGGGGGGCGTGGTCTGGCTTCGCTCGAAACGGGGGTGCGTGGTTCGGCTTCGGTGGTGCGTCGGGTGGGCGGGCGGGAGGAGTCGGCGGGGGCCTCCGCGCCTGGCGTGCCGGTCGAGCGTGCTTCGGTCGCGCGGTGGGCGGGGCCCGTGGCGAAGGACGACACCCTGATCGGGACGTTCGTGGAGCTTCTCACCCGTCCGGCCCTGCACGAGGACGAGCACCGTGCGACCGTCGCGCACATCGAGTACATCCTCGGCGAGGGCGTGTCCGCGCCGTGGGCGCGCGCGCCCGTCGCGGCGCTCGCCGCGCTCGTTCACATCGACGAAGTCGAGCGCGCGGAGCAGTGGTGCGATTCGCTGGAGCGTTCCGACGCCGAGCGGCCACCGCTGATGGCCGCGCTCTACCTGGTGGCGCGCGCGCTGATCCGGGCGGGGCGCGGCGATCTGAACGGGGTGGTCGACCGCGTCCACGAGGCGTTCGCCCTGGTGCCGCCCGGCGGCTTCGGAGTGTTCGCGGGGGTACCGCTGGGCGTCCTGGTCGAGGCACTCGTGGCGCGCGGGGAGCACGTGGAGGCGGGCCGGTGGCTGGACCGGCCGCTGCCCGACGCGACATTGCACGGCCCGTTCGTCCTGCCGTTCCTGCGCGCGCGCGGCGAACACCACCTGGCGGTGGGGCGCGCGCGGACCGCCGCCGCCGAGTTCCGGCTGTGCGGGCACCTCATGCAGACGTGGGGTTGCGACCTGCCCGGTTTCGTCCCGTGGCGGACGGATCTGGCGCGGGCGCACCTAGCCGTGGGGGAAGCCGAGCCGGCGGCGCGGCTCGTCCGCGCGGAGCTCCGGCGCTGCCGACGGCCGCGGCGCGGTCCCGCG
>NZ_MKJY01000557.1 GCF_001942465.1 Actinomadura sp. CNU-125 | reverse complement strand
GGCCCCCAGGGCGGCCAGGACCCCGGCGCCCCCGGCGCGGCCAGCAGCGGCCCGAGCGTGTCGCCGCGGGCGTCCTCCTCCCGGCAGTTCGGCGGGCAGGGGACGCTCGCGGCGAACACCGGCGCCGCCGCCATCGTCCGCCAGCCCCCCAGGGACGTCTCCGAGCTGCGGTAGTCCCACTCGCACGTCGGGCCCTCGGGGCGCGTGTGCCGGGCGTCCCAGTGCAGCAGCGCCGTGTACCGGTGGTACTTCGGCTGGCGGAACAGCGCGGTGGCCTCGGCCATCCAGCGGGCCTTGCGGCCCGCGTCGGCCGGGTCCTCGACCGTCCCGGTCTCCAGGATCATGAGCTGCTCGGCGGGATGCTTCTCGCCGAACCTGCGGTGCCGCTCGATCAGCTCGCCGAGCGGCCGCCAGCCCTCGTCGCGTCCCCGGCAGGTGAACCAGTTGTAGGCGTCCACGCCGATCGCGTCCACCTGGTCGTCGCCGGGGTAGTAGCGGGACGCGTCGCGGCCGAACGCGGCGTCGGTCATCGTCCACACGTACTTGACGTTGCGCGCGCCCTCCTCGCGGAACACCGACACCACGCGCCGCCAGGCGTCCACGTACTCGCGGGGCCGTCCCATGCCCTTGGACGCGCTGTTGTCGGGCTCGTGGTTGAAGGTGAACCACACGGTGCCGGGGAGTTCCTTCAGCGCGCGCGCCTGCCGCCGGATCTCGTCGTCGATGGCGCTTCCCCGGGGTGCCGAGGCGATGTCGGCCCACCGCATCTTCGTGCCGTCCGGCTTCCGCGCCTTCACCGAGACGAAGAAGACGTGCGAGCGGGCCCGCGACCGGACGAAGTCGTCGACGACCGGCTCGCCCCACCGGCGGAACACGCGGACGGCGCCGAGCGCGCGCCCGGCCTCCCGCTCCCGTTCGGCGAGGTCGGCCTCGTCGTGCGCGGTGACGCCCAGCAGCATCGGCGCGCGCCCGCGCGCCGTCGCGGCGGCGAGGGGGCCGCCGCGTGCGCGGGCCCGG
>NZ_MKJY01000556.1 GCF_001942465.1 Actinomadura sp. CNU-125 | reverse complement strand
CCGATGGCCCGCGGGGCCAGCACGATCATCCCGATCATGATCAGCACGGTCATCGGGACGAGCGCCGCGCCCGAGGGGAACGCGCTGTACCCGAGCACCTGCTGCAGGTAGAGGTTCAGGAAGAACCACATCGGGATCCACGCGCCGCCCAGGAGCAGCTGTGCGAGGTTGGCCGCGCCCAGGTTCGGCGCACGGAAGATCGACAGCGGCATCAGCGGGGCGCGGCGGGACGCCTGGACGGCCAGGAACACCGCCAGCAGCACCAACCCGCCGGCGAGCACGCCCCAGGTCGCGGCGGATCCCCAGCCGACCTCGGGGGCGCGCACGATCGCGAAGACGATCGCGCCCAGGCCCGCCGTGACGGTGAGCGCGCCGACCAGGTCGACCGAGCCGCGAGCGCCGCCTCCGCCGCCGGGCATCAGCAGCGGTGCGGCGACCAGCGCCAGGACGGCGATGGGGATGTTGATGTAGAAGACCCACGGCCAGGACACGTACTCGGTGATGACGCCGCCGAGGAACACGCCCGCGGTACCGCCGGCCGGGGCCGCGGCGCCGTACAGGGACAGGGCCTTGGTGAGCTCGCGCGGCGACGAGCCGAACAGCATCATCAGCAGCGTGAGCGCGGCGGGCGCGACGAGCGCCGCGCCGACGCCCTGCAGCGCGCGGCCTGTGAGCTCGACGGCCACGGTCCCGGCCGCGCCCGCCACGGCGGACCCGGCGAGCAGGACGATCCAGCCGGCGGAGAACAGGCGTCGTGCGCCGAAGAGGTCGGAGAGGCGTCCACCGAGCAGGAGCAGGCCGCCGAAGGCGACGACGTAGGCGTTGAAGACCCACGACAGGTTCTCTTGCGAGAAGCCGAGGTCCTCCTGCATGCGGGGCAGCGCCACCCCGATGATCGAAGTGTCCATGATCACCATGAACTGGGCCATCGCGATCAGGGCCAGTGCCCACCAGCGGCGGTTCGCGGGCGGGGCGGAACGAGCAGACATGATCACTCCTTCTTACCCCTAGGGGGTATCTG